>CAIPEB010000015.1 GCA_903863885.1 uncultured Planctomycetaceae bacterium
ACCGGCAACGCCAATTCCGGCGTCTCCTTGCCAGTCAGGAAGTGCCCCAGCCGGTACTCGCCGCTAACCGCGTCGGACCCCAGCGGTACGGCCTTGGCCCAGCCGTTCTTGAGCGGGAGGACGGCCTGCGTCCACCCGGCAGACGCGGCCAAGGTGACCGCCAGCGGCCGCTCGATCTCACAGTCCTGCACGAGCGGCGACGTGGGCGTGAGCGACCAGTTCTCGACCGCGGCGATACCACCGCCGCACGCCTGGACTTCGACGCAGCGGACGATCTCGATCGCGACATTCCCCGGGAACGCAACTCGGTAGCTCAGTTTCAACGACGTGGTCGACTCCCGCTGGACCGTCGGCTCCGGGAGGGGGAACTCCTGGTCCGGCACGATCCGAACGGCCGGACAGGCAGGTCGATTCGCGCCATCCAGCGCCAGCTCAATCCCCGGGGCACTCCATACCAGCCCGCAGTCGCGGTTCCAGGTCAGCGTGCCCAATTCATCCGCCGCCTGCGCCGAGCCCGCGGCCGTCGCAGCGATCGCCAGAACGGCGGTGATTACCGAACGCGAGTTACTGTGCGTGTGCATCCGATTGCCCTCAGTTGGTGATCGTTCACGGGGTTCTTCCTCTTGTCCTGCCCGCCGGAGCCCCGCGGCAACGGATCGACTGTCGTCATCTTGGACAGCGGCGTCTTGGCTCGTCAAGCGCCGTGCAGAGCCTCGCCCGCCGCTCACGGCGGAGACACAGCTTGAGCCGAAGCACCCCCGCGGAACTCGATTGGCCGTGCCGCCACGGCAGGATCGTTTTCTTCCAGCACGACTTGGCGTGTTCGGTCGCCCTCCAGGAGCAGGAAGGGATCAGCCGTCGCGGAAGCCTTGCAGCGGCAAATCGCCGCTCCCTCCACCTGGACGAGGCGGATCACGGCCTCAGCACCCGGGACCTCAGCCGCCTGCAGACCCTCGATTCTCAGTCGCTTGACGTCATCCGCCAGCACTGCGTGCCGCAGGTCCGGGCGGAGCGTGTCGAGTTGGACGTTGCGGAACGTCAGATCCTCAACGTGCCGGCAATACAGTCCATAAGCCGGCAGCGTGCCGAACATGGTGCACTCCGGGTAATTCTCGGGACGCTCGGGGATCTCCGGGCCGCCTGGTCTTTGCTTCCCCCGCCGGCGAAGCGGATGTGGATGTTCTCCAACACGACGTGGCGAATCGGATGGCCGGGCAGGCCGGTGATCGAGCAACCGATCTCCGCGGCGTTCTCCGCGGTAATATCCCGCAGCACCACGTTCTGGAACTTCCCCACACCGGGCTTCGGCAGCCCGGCCCCGTAACTTCGTGCCCGGTTACCCAAACGCAGGAAAATCGGCACGGTCACGCCGTCGATGCGGACATCCGAGACCGTGACGTTGTCCAGCGTTCCGCCGTCGACGATCTCCAAAGCGATCCCGGCGAGCCCCCGCTGGGCACCGTAGATCTTCTGGGATTCTCGCGGCGAGTGGACCGTGCAGCCGGTCACCTCGATGTCCTGGAATCCACCGCCCGACTCAGTGCCCAGCTTGATGGCATTGCAGTGGCTGCTGATGGTGCAGTTGCGGACGACCACGCCGTGGCAGGGGGCGGACGACAGACTCTTGAGCACGATCCCGTCGTCATCGGAATCCACCCGGCAGTCCTCGATCCGCACGTTGCGGCAACTGTCCACATTCAGGCCGTCGTTGTTGTAGGCCGCGTGGTTGAACACGTCGATGTGGCGAATCGCGAGGCCGTCGCAGTGGCGATAGTGCTGCATCCAACTGCCGGCATTGCGCAGACGGACGCCCTCGAGCGTCACGTTGCGGCAGTTCTGGAGATAGATATTCTTGGGCCGCGGCTTGGATTTGTCGCGGAAAGCATCCCCTTGGCCGTCGATCGTCCCCGCGCCGCAGATCGTCACGTTCTGCAGGTCGGCGCCGGCCAGGATCGCGGCGTAACGAAAAGGAGTCGGGCGAGCGCCGAGGCCGGATATTGTCCTGGGGCGAGCATAGTCCTCGTGTTGGCGGCTCCCCAGGATCGTGCAGTCCTTGTCGAGCATCAGGGTGAGATTGCTTTCCAGGTAGACCGTGCCGGTCAGCCAGACGCCGGCAGGCAGGCGGACGCCCCCTCCGCCCCGGGCTGCGCATTGGTCGATTGCCTTCTGGATCGCCGCCGTGCACAGTGTTTTCCCGTCACCCACAGCTCCCAACTCGCGGATGTCGACGACGACGGACAGTTCCTTGCCCGCAGCCGATTCCGCGGGATCTGCACGTGCCTGGCCCGCGGCCACGGATATCGTGAGCAGCGTCGCAACCAGCCGTTTCAGCGTCAATCGAAACATCTTCATGCTCCTACGCCTGGATCGAGAGTCTTGATCCCGAACTGTCATGGGGCATCGCGCGGGCGGTTCGGGCCAGCCGATCGTTCCGGTGGGCGAACGGTCGGGCCGGCAAACGCGAACGTTCGAGTCGATCTGGGCACGATTCTACCACACCCACGCCACGGGAACACTGCGCGTGCGGGCCCCGCATGGACTCGGCAGCGGTGCTGGAAAGCGCCCCCGACTGGTCTGGCGACGGCGAGTTGGCAAGCTGATGAGAGCTGGGCGACGTTTCCTCCGCTTCTTGACTGCGAGACCCCGACGACGACTTGGAACCACCCCATCACGCATCGCGCGGCGTCGCAGGGGATCGCCGCCTGGATCGGTACGGCTCCGTTTGCGCACTCCGCCGAACCATCCACGGGCGGCCGGTTCATCGAGAGACTTCGGGTCGCCAAGCCGCTTGCCAGGCGTGACAGCGACACTCCGCGAAACCTGCCGGCTGGCCGAGGCCACCCAAACCAAAGAACTTCTTGGGCGGTACGTCACCCGCACGGCCGGCGACCTTGACCACCATCCGCACGTCACCCGACCTCCGATGTTGCGCGCGGAGGTGTGCGCCACCCGTGCGCGCAACCGAATTGCCGATTCTTGCTCAGGTCATGGACACCCAAGCGTGCAACTGCGACCAGTTTTTCGGCAGGTGGTGGTGCCGAAGTCCCCAGATTAATTAGTCAGGGCAAGTGTCCGAGGTGGATGTGACCTGTGCGGGCAAAGACTGCCGAGCGTGGGCACATCTGTGGAATTGAAATATTTGCAGCCTCCGGTTCGCGTTAGGCTGCGCAGTTTAGGATAGCGCCCACCTTTCTGTCTTCACGACCACAAAAAGAAATCCACTATCTGTAACTAGAGGCAAGTTGCGCAATTCACGGAGGCGCGCACCGGCGGTTGCAACCTAATCGTTACAATCCCTAAAGTTGACTCAATCCGTAGATCGATAGCCAATTCTGGGATGCCGCAGTTCTGGTGAACGTCCAAGTCCTCGCAGCGGAACTCGTCGAGGGCGAGTCCTGTAGCAGGGGTTAGAGGTCGATGGCCCATGAAGCGATTCAGTTCCAGTTCGGTCTGGTTGCCGGTCGTGCTATGTCTCGCGCCCTGGATCGCCACAGCTCAAGAGCCCGCTAGGTCGGCTGGGGAGCCAACGGTCGAACTCCTTCGCGGCATGGAACGCCGACTCGACGAGCTTGAGCGAGAGAATCGGGCGATTCGGCTGGAGAACGCCCGGCTCCTCGATCAGTCGGTGCCGAGTTCGCAGCCGTTGTCGGAACCTCGTATCGGGATCGCTGCGGATTCGGTCATTCCCGCCCCGGTTCCTTCCTTGAACTCGCTGCCGATCCCGGATCCATCGTCAGCCCCTTCTGCATTGAGTCATACTCCGGGCGAAGGGGTGACGATCTCGATGCTGAACAACACGAGCAAGCTCAATATCGGCGTGAATTTGTCGGGTCTGGCCATCTTCAGCACAGCCCGGCCTTTTGTGTCGGGCCTTCCGTTCTTTCTGGATCCTGCATCTTCGGACGGCCTGGCCACGAATACCTTCGACCTTCACGCGAGGCAGAGCACGCTCTACGCCCGCTTCACCGGCCCGGAAGTCTGGGGTCTCACTCCTGGGGGCGAGATCCTCACCCTTTTCTTCAATGACAACATTACCTCAGACAATTATGGTCTGATGGTCTATTACGCCTATGGCGAACTCAAGAATGACCAAATGCGGTTCGCAGCAGGTCTCCAGCGGGACATTTTCAACCCCGTCACCCCCACGATCTTGCCGATCAGTTATCTCTACGGATCTGGC
>CAIPEB010000016.1 GCA_903863885.1 uncultured Planctomycetaceae bacterium
ATCCGTAAGCCATTTCTCTTCAATGAGTTATGTAGTTCACAACCAGCCCGTCCGTCGGCCCGCAACGCGGCTGACGTCGTCTTTTGTGGCGAGACAGGACGCTGCTTTCCTTCCGGAGCTTTCGCGAAGGCCGACGGTGACGGCTTGTCCGGAGGGGAGACGTCGCAACCTTGCGGTTGGAAACCGGTTTGCGAATAATTGAACCGATTCGTCCCCTTGGTCCGGTCCGACGCTTGAGGTTCCGCATGCCGGGTACGCCATCGCAGATCGACTCGACCGTCGAGATCGTGACGCCCGAGAACATCGCCTTTCACTACCGAGTGGCCGGTCCGTTTCGCAGATTTCCGGCTTACTTTCTGGACCTCATCGTGCGGTGGGCGATGGTGCTTCTGATCGTCGTCGCATGTTCGGCGGCGGGCGTGGTGCTGGGGGGCGCGGCAATTGCGCTGATTTTCATCTCCTATTTTGTGCTGGAGTGGTTTTACGGCGGGCTGTTCGAGACGTTCATGAATGGCCAGACGCCCGGCAAATGGGTGCTCGGGATTCGCGTGTTGTCGTTGGACGGCCAGCCGATCAACGGGGTGCAGGCTGTCATGCGCAACGTGCTCCGATTCGCGGATCTGATGCCGCTGGTGTCGCTTCAGGTTTTCGGCGGGCCGCCCTATTATGCGTTCCCCACGTTCATCCTGGGTCTGATGACGATGACCTTGTCGCAGCGGTTCCAGCGCATCGGCGATCTGGTATGCGGCACGATTGTCGTCATCGAGGAGCGTTACTGGCTGACCGGTGTCGTGCGGCTGGAGGATCCGCGAGTGCTGCAACTGGCCGAGTACATACCGCTGGATTTTCGCGTGAGTCGATCTCTGGCTCGCTCGCTGGCGGCCTACGTGAATCGGCGGCGTTTCTTTTCGCCCGATCGGCGGCGGGAGGTGGCCCGGCACCTGGCGCAGCCGCTGCTCGAGCGATTCGGTTTCCCGGCGAATACCAGTTACGATCTGTTGTTGTGCAGTCTCTATCATCGGACGTTTGTCGCGGACGGGCATCCTGCGGACGGGCCGGACGGGCGCGTGCCGGACTTTGTTCCCGCCGGCGCGAGGGTCCCGCCATCCTGAATCGAATAAGGCAAGTTCCTGCGAAAGCGTGAAGCATGAAGGTATCGGAGTTACTCGAACAGCGCCGCCAGAACTGGCACGAGTTGGAGCGACTGTGCGAGCAGGGCGTAATGCGGCGGCGGCGCGCCGGAGCCGCGGTCGTCGCTCGGTTCGGTACGCTGTACCGCGCCGCGTGCGCCGACCTGGCGCTGGCCGATTCCTATCAACTTCCCCCCGACACCGTCCAGTATCTGCATCGACTGGTGGGCCGCGCCCACAATCAGCTCTACCGAACCAAGCCGTTCAACGTCTCGACTTGGATCGAAGTGCTGTTGATGGAAGCACCGCAGCGCATCTTTCAGGATCGCTGCGTCCAGCTGGCGTTCTGCATTTTCTGGGGCGCGTTTCTGCTCTCGTTTTTTCTCGCGTTTTCGAAGGGGCTTTTTCCGCGTTACGCGGAACAGATGATCGGCCAGGAGATGATCGAGCAGCTGGAGTCGAGCTTCTCGTCCACCATCCACGGGCGCGATGCGTCGGAGAGCTATGCGATGGCCGGCTTCTACATCCAGCACAACACGGGAATCGGCTTCAAGTGCTTTGCGTCCGGTTTGCTCGTCATCCCGGGCCTGTTCATGTGCCTTTACAACGCGGCCGTGCTGGGAGGGGCTTTCGGCTATATGGCGAGGCCGGACGTGGCGGAAGGCGTGAATTTCTTTCATTTCGTCACGGCGCACGGCCCGTTCGAACTGACGGCCATCGTGCTGGCCGCCGGATCCGGGCTTCGCCTCGGCTGGTCCTGGATCAGCACTCGCGGCATGACGCGGCTTGCGTCGCTCCGCGCGACGGCCGTGTACTGCATGCCGATCATCGGTGCGATGATGGTGCTGTTCTTCCTGGCGGCACTGATCGAAGGATTCCTGTCCCCTTCGTCCGCGCCGTATTCGGTGAAGGCCGCAGTCGCCATACTGTCGAGCGGCGCTTTGATGTTCTACTTCGTCGTCCTCGGTTTCCCGCGGAGTTCCGGCAGTGCAATTGGATAAGACGCTGATCGCGATTCGCGAACGCGGACTGCTGGAGACGATGGACCTGGCGCTTCAGGTCGTGCGTCATCATCTGGCCGCGCTGGTGATCACTTTCGCGCTGGGCGCGATCCCCATGATGTTCGTCAACCAGGCTCTGCTGGGTTGGTTGAGGCAGGCCGATTATCGCGAAGGCTGGCTGTACGACGACGAAGCCGGGGCCGTCATGCGATACCTGTGGGACATGACGCTGCTGATCATCATCGAAGCGCCGCTGGCCTCGATCTTCGCCACGGCCTATCTGGGGAAGATCGTGTTCGTGGAACGGCCGCGAATCGGCGACGTGTTCCGCGACGTTGTCCGATTGCTTCCGCGCGTGCTGTGGTGCCAGTTGGTGCAGCGGGGCATCCTCGCGGCATGGCTGCTGCTTCTGACCGTCGATCGTTATGGCGAGTTCAATTTCGGCGTGGAGTTCTTTCTGCTGGGAACCCTGACGGCATACTCCTTAATTCTGCGCGGGTTCCGTCCCTACATAAATGAGATCATTTTGCTCGAGCGCAATCCCCTGCGCTCGAAGCGGCCCGACGTGATCACGGCCGGCACGCGCAGTTCACAATTGCACGGCCCAAGCAGCGGCGAACTGTTGGGGCGAGCGATGGGGGGAGCCTGGTTCGCGGGCTGGCTGACGCACGCCGTGATCGGGTTATTCCTGTTTCTGTCGGGAGTGTTTCTGAACCAGTGGGAACCCGGCGGACTGATGATCACCCACCTGATTCCACTCTGCATGTGGATGGTGGCCGGGTATTGCACGGTCGTGCGTTTCCTCAGCTACCTGGATCTCCGCATTCGCCAGGAGGGCTGGGAAGTCGAACTGCGGTTGCGTGCCGAAGCCTCGCGACTTGCCGGACAAAAGACGTGAGGCGATCGATGAGCGAGAGCCAGGTGCGAGATCGAAACGCTATTGCCGGCGGCGCCGCGGTGCACGGCGGCAGCGGCGGGCGGATCGCGCGAGTCTGGCGTTTTGCCCTGCTGTGCGTGTTGATTCTCGCGGCCGCCTCTCCGGCGGCGCGCGCGGCCGACGCACCCCAGTCCTCGCCCGTCGAGTCCGGGCGGCGAGCGCTCGTCCGCAAGACGGCTTTCCCGTGGTATGACTCGCAGAGGGACCAGTTGCAGCGATTCGATGTCGAACCGCCAAAGGACCTCCAGAACCGGCTCTCGAATTGGCAGACCCAGCCGCCGCCTGCCTGGAGCGTTCCGCCGTGGGTCTGGACGGTGCTCAAGGTCCTGGGCTGGATTCTGCTGGGCGTCATTCTGGTGCTGCTCGTTGTGGCCTTCATGCGGGCTTACATGCTGGACGCGTCGCTGCCGGAACCGGCAACCGGTGCAGATCCGGAGCCCGCTGCCCCAGGCTCCGTGGACCGCATCGAGAACCTGCCGTTCGTGCTCAATGCGGGGCAGGGAGATCTGCTGGCCGAGGCTCGACGCTGTTACGAAGCCGGCGACTACGGCCGAGCGATCGTGCTGCTGTACAGCTATGAACTGCTGCAATTGGACAAGTATCACTGGATCCGCCTGGCGAAGGGCAAGACGAACCGGCAATACCTGCGCGAAGTGCGAAACCAGCCTCCGCTGCGGCAGTTTCTGGAAACATCGATGATCGCGTTCGAGGATGTGTTCTTCGGACGACTCGCATTGGACCGTTCCCGGTTCGAGGTGTGCTGGAACGGGATTGCGGATTTCCAGGCGGCCCTGGGATCGCCGGTCCAGGCGGAGCACCTGCACCGGAACGGAGGCCAGTTCACACTGGCCGCCGCGATGGGCGGAATCAATCGCGATTTTGAGGGCTAGACGGGCTGTTGGAGCGATCTTCCGCATGAACCCTGCCACCGTGAAATTGCTCCGACGCATCGTCGCAGCGACCGCCGTGTGCCTGGCCATCGCGGGATGCGGCGTCAACGACATCGATGCCGTCTACGGAAAGCGCCGGGGTTCGCCGGGCGGGGACAGCGTCAACGGCACGGCGGTCCTTGCCGGGATGTTTGAAAACGCCGGATATCGCACTGCCAGTTGGAGACGCCTGTCTCCGAAGCTCGAGCAGTTCAACGTGGTAGTATGGACGCCCGACAGCTTCGAGTTGCCCGGCGATGAACAGCGCGAGGCACTCGAGTCCTGGCTCGCAAGAGACCCCGGACGAACTCTGGTCTATGTCGGACGCGACTACGATGCGGCGGTAGCTTACTGGCGGGATGTGTTGCCTCGGACGCCGGCACCGCAGGTCATGGAAGTGATGAGGCGTCAGGCCACCGCGCAGGCGAGATTCGACTCGGAGTCCGCCGCGGCCGAGATCGACCAGTGCTGCGACTGGTTCACGCTGAAAGGAACAGGCAAGCGGACTGTCGTTCGCGAACTGCTGGGCCCGTGGAGTGACGGCATCAGCGCGGCGAAGGCCGAAATCGAAATCGGCATGCGGTTCGATCGGCCGGACAGCAAGCAAGTTGAAAAGTGGTACGCGAATCGAGTGTTCACGGGCGAGAAACCGAAATTCGAGAGACTCCTGGCGTGCCGCGACGCGACGCTCGTCGAGCGGCTGGCGTTGCCGGAATGGGGAGGGAGCCAGATTCTCCTGATCCCCAACGGCTCGTTCCTGCTGAATCTCCCTCTGGTGAATCACGAGCATCGCAAGCTGGCCGGAAAACTGGTGGCGGCCTGCGGGACGCCGGGAAAGGTGATGTTTCTGGAGAGTGAATCCGGCCATCCGCCCGTGCTCGACACGGATCCCGACACGAAAGCGCCGACGGGTTTTGAAGTCTTCACGGTCTGGCCTTTCGGGATCGTAGCCATCCATCTGGTGCTGCTGGGGATCACTGCGTGCTTTGCGCTCTATCCGATCTTCGGACGGCCGCGGCAGCCCAACGAGGAGTCGCTTTCCGACTTCGGCAAGCACGTCGAGGCGATGGGAGAGTTGCTCGAAGCAACCGGCGATCGGGAGTACGCAGTCGGCCGCCTTCAAGAGTATCATGCACACGTTCGTCGCGAGCCGGTTCCCGGTTCGCGGTCTCGTTGAATCGCAAACAGTCTCCGCCTGCGCGAGGTAATCCATGAGTACAACGCCGTCGGGCCCCGACACAAACGGTGCTGGGCAGCCTCAGGGCATGGTCGAGTTTCACTGCAACGCATGCGGGCGATTGCTGAAGGCGCCCGTCCAGGCGGCGGGCAAGTCGGCCCGATGTCCGCAGTGCCAGGCCGTGCAGCCGATTCCGGAGCCGGTTCCCGACGCAGCAGCCGTTCCGGTCGCGGAGGCAGCGAATCACCCGGTTCTGCCTCCGCCCCCGCCGTCTTTTGTCGTGCGCGCCCCGGCGCCGGCGGCCCCTCCGGGCGGCGTGCTCGGCGATGCGGGCACGCGGCACCCGGGACGCGAGACTCCGACCAAAAAACTCTTCGACCGGATCCTGGAAGAAGTGTCCAAGATCTATGTCGGCCAGGATGAACTGGTTCTCGGCGCGCTGGTCGCCCTGTTTTCCAGCGGCCATGTCCTGATCGAAAGCGTGCCGGGTTTGGGGAAAACGCTCTTCGTACGCGCACTCGGCCGGGTGCTGGGCTGCCGGTTCGGACGCATCCAGTTCACGGCCGACCTGATGCCGTCCGACATCACCGGCGCCCCTATTTTCGACATGAAGACTCAGGAGTTCCGGTTCCGCCCCGGCCCGGTGTTCACCCAGTTGCTGTTGGCCGACGAGATCAACCGGTCTCCCGCGAAGACGCACGCCGCCCTGCTGGAAATCATGCAGGAGTATCGCGTGACCATCGACGGAGTGAGCCACCCGCTCGATCGGCCGTTTCTGGTGCTCGCCACACAGAATCCGCTGGAGTCCGAAGGCACCTACAACCTGCCCGAAGCCCAGATCGATCGCTTCATGTTCAAGCTCAATGCCGACTATCCGCAGGAGCATGAAGAAGCGAACATCCTGAAACTGCACGGCGGCCAGGACGACATCAACTCGCGCCTCGATCGCGAACTCGCGGCTGTCACATCGCCCGACGAGATCATGCGGATCACTCGCGAGAACGCCCGGATCCACGTCGATGAACGTCTGATCGATTACATCAACAAAGTCGTACGCCGCACGCGCCAGTGGCCCCAGTTCCATCTGGGTGCATCGCCCCGTGCAGGCATCGCTCTGATGCAAGGCGCCCGCACGCTCGCGGCATTCTACGGCCGGGATTACGCGGTCCCCGATGACGTCGCCCAGATCGTGATCCCTGCACTGCGGCACCGCGTGATTCTGACGGCGGAAGCGGAAGTGGAAGGGCACAAAGTCGACGACCTGCTGACCGAAATGCTCCGGTCCGTGGAGGTGCCACGCATTTGAACGGCTACCTGGACAGGGCTCAGGAAAGCTTCCAGTGGCTGCAGACGCTGCCGTGGCTGATTCTCTTGCTGTACTGCACGCCGCTGGTGGTGCTGGGCTACTGGAAACGCGTATTTCCGGGAACGAGACTGCTGCTGGTCATGCTGCTGCCGTGCGCGCTGACCTGGGCTCTGCTGATCTGGCAGGACCTGGCTCTCGTGATCGCCGCGGTGGATCTCCTGGTGCTGCTGGTCGCCGCCGCGGATGTGACCACGCTGCCGACCCGGCGGGCATTTTCCGCAGAGCGCCAGGTCGATCGGATCGCGTCACTCCGCAAGCCGCACCGGGTGACGCTCGGGATCTTCAACCACTCCCAGCGGGCGTTCCGCATCGAAATCCGAGACGATGCGCCGCAGGAGTTTCAGACAACGCCGGAAAAGTTCAGCATCGCCATGGAGCCGCGCAGCCGCGCAACGCTGCACTACGATTTCCGAGTGTCCAGACGCGGCGCATTTGCGCTGCGGCAGGTCTATCTCCGCGCCGGCAGCCGCTGGGGCATGTGGCAGCGATTTCTTGAATACCCGGTCGCGTCGGACGTCCACGTCTATCCGGACATGCAGCAGTTGTCCGAGTACGCCGTGCTGGCTCGAAAGAACCGCCTCAGCCTCATGGGGCTGCGACGCACTCGTCGCGTCGGACAGGACAACGAGTTCGAGAGACTGCGCGACTACACGGTCGACGACAACTACAAACACATCGACTGGCGCAGTACGGCCCGCAGAAACAAACTCACGGTCAAGGACTTTCAGACCAACCAGAGCCAGCGGATCATCTTCCTGATCGACTCCGGTCGCATGATGACCAACCAGTCCGCCGGTCTCAGCCTGCTGGATCACGCGCTCAATGCGATGCTCATGCTCAGCTTCGTGGCCCTGCGGCAGGGCGATGCGGTGGGCATGGTCTGCTTCTCGGATCAGATCCACTCGCACGTTCCCGTGCGCGGCGGCATGGCCCAGATGAACCGCCTGCTGCACGCTGCGTTCGACCGCTTCCCGCAACTGGTCGAGTCGCGGTACGACGAGGCATTCCTGTACCTTGATTCGCACTGCAAGAAAAGGTCCCTCGTGATTCTGATCACGAATGTGATCGACGAGGTCAACGCGCGGCAGATTCAGCAATACCTGGGAGTGCTCGCGGGAAGACACCTGCCGCTGGGCGTCCTGCTGCGAGACCATCGCCTGTTCGATGCCGTTGAAGCCAACTGCCAGAACGATCGGGAACTCTATCGCGCCGCCGCCGCTGCCGAAATCCTTAACTGGCGGCACGAAGTTCTCACCGATCTGCAACACCGCGCCGTGCTCGCTCTGGATGTGTTCCCCGAAGAAATGACCGCGCCACTGGTCAATCGCTACCTGGAAATCAAAGCCCGCCACCTGCTTTGAGGCGGATGCCGGATGTCGGTAGATAGATCGATGTTGGTTTGCCTCCAGACTCCAGACTCCGGACTCCGGACTCCAGACTCCAGACTCCAGACTCCCGCTAGCATCGCGGTTTCTCGCCTTGACCGCATTCGTCATTCTTGACAAACTCCGCACGCTCGATGGTCGAGTCGGAATCCGCCGGGAAGAGATGTTCCCGTGCGCGGAGCGAGTTGCTCACTCAGTGACAGGGAAGTCGCACATATGAAACGAGCTTTACCGTTCGTCGGTTTGATTTGCTTGAGCCTCGCCATAGTCGGGTGCGGTCAGTCGTCCGGCCCGCCAACTGAGACGGCAGCCAAAGCGGCCAATGCTCCGGCAGTGGCAAGTGCTGCCGCTTCCCCGGGAGTCGCCAAGTCAGCGCCGGCGGCCAAGGCTCCGGCCGCAGTGGCCGCATCGCCGGGCTTCGATCAGCCCGATCAGGCCGTCGCCGCTTTTCTGAAAGCGCTCCGCGACGGCGATAACCGCGTCGCCGAAGCGATGCTGACGCCGAAAGCTCGAGAAGAAACGGCGAAGCGCAAGCTGGCGGTTCAGCCGCCCGGCAGTCCTTCGGCCAGCTTCGAGATCGGCAAGATCGAATACCTGAACGCCGACAAGAACGGTGCTCACGTGAACTGTGTCTGGAATGAGCGCGACAACAAGAGCGCGCCGACGTCATACGAAATCGTCTGGGCCCTTCGCCGGTTGCCGGACGGCTGGCACATCGCCGGAATGGCCACACAAGTTGCGCCGACCGAACCGCCCGTCTTTCTGAATTTCGAGGATCCCGACGACATGCTCGAAAAATGGCGTGCCGCCGAAGAACGACTCGCACGACAGGAAGAGCAGGGGCAAGTACGTCAGGCGACGAAGCCCGAAGCGCCGACTCCGGGCCGCCCTGCGACTCGCTAGGAAATCCGTTCGCCGCCGATCCCGATCGGCAACGACTGCGGTACGACAACCGGTCGGACCGCTTTCAGCTGAGCCTGACTTGAGCGGCTCAGGCAGCCGTGCCATCATCAAGACACTTACATGCCCCGGAAACGGGGCTTTTTTGTTGCGCAAACGACAACCCCAGTTACGGATGCGGAAAAGTCGCACCTCACCAGAACCTCCCATCTTACCCATACTCGCATGCCCTCTTGACACACCGGATTGGGATGTTAGGCTCTTTCCTGGCCATCCCCTTCAGAAAATCCCGCGCATTCCATAGAGTCTGCCAACCAGTTGATGCCAGTTAGTTGATTATTGAATTGGGATTGCCTGTCACCTTTGGTTGTTTCGGCTTTGAGAGATAAGGCATACGTAGCCCGGGCATTTAGAGGAAGGAGAAAGTCATGAGTCGAGGTCTGTTGTTGGGAGTGGCGATTTTTGTCGCGTTGTTGGGTATCGCGTTGGTCGGCAGCGACTCGCAGGCCCTCGCGGGACATGGTTGCGGCGGATGCTACGGCGTCGTCGCGTGTGACGGTGCGATCGCCTGCGGCGTTCCGGTTGCCTGCGGTGGCGTTCCGGTTGCTTGCTGCGGCGCTCCGGTCGCTTGCGGAGGTCCGGTTATGGTGGCTCGCCCCGTCCGTCGTCCGTTGTGCGCTGGCGGACTGTTCCGTCACCGTCGCGTTGTGGACTGCGGATGCGTTGGGTACGCCCCCGTCGCGGATTGCTGCGGCGCCGTCGTCGTGAGCAAGGGTGCGATCCAGAAGGGTGCCGTCCAGAAGGATGGCCCCGTCCAGAAGGAAGGTCCGGTCCAGAAAGGCGGAGCAGCCCAGAAGGAAGCCGCCCAGAAGGTAACGGCCACCGCCGCCCCGTTCGTGTTCTACCAGATGTCGTATCGCCGCTAGGCGTACAACCCGTTGAGCAGGCGTGAATCCTTCACTCCTGCGGGCGAATATTGAGAAGGCCGGTCCGGCCCATGTCGGATCGGCCTTTTTTTCTTTGGGCGACGAAGATTCCGATTGCCGGTCGTCGAGGCGGTCGCCTTCAGCGTCGGTGCATTCAAGGCCGATGGTAGAGCGTGCGGGGGAGGATTACGGTCCTTCGTTGCTGCGCCGAAATCCGATGCGTTGAGTTCAGACTGGCGGGCGCCGCTGTTTGGCCACCGCGCCGGTTTTGCGGGACGGGCAAGCGATCTGGTGGAAGGTCTGCACGATAGATCCGAGAGGCAGTAACCTGGTGGCCAGGAAACCGGGCATTCAGACTACTTCTGTGGCGACAGGCGAAGCCGGGGCGATTTCTCCCGGAGTCCGCACGGCCCTTTCGCTGGGCCTGGTCATTCACCTGTTTCTTGCTTTCGTCGCAATGACCGCAAATCTGGCACCCGTCTATTCGCGAGTCCAGGCACGGGTTCTCACGAACTTCTCGCTGTACACGCGATTGCTGGCCGTCGATTTGAACTTCACGCCGTTCTATTGGACGCACGCATCCATGGATGACGTGGACCATCGCATCAGTGTCCTGCCGGCGGGCAAACGGCCCGAGGTGGACAGCGACTGGATTCACTTGCCGGACGCCGGCGTTCGCGGCAGCGACCGTTATCAGCGGTATCTGCGATTGGGCAGGACGTGGTCATTGATGTCGCAGCAGGATGACATCACAGCCGCGATTGCCAAGTCGATCGGAACGAGTTTTCTGGAACAGAGGCAGGTGCGGTTGGCGCGGGTACGCTGCCAGCGGCACATGCTCCAGAGTTGGGAGACTATTCGCGGCGGCACGCAGACACAGCGCAACCCCGACGACCCATCGTATTTCCAGGTTGCCTACGATGCGAACCTGGTGATCTCGCGCAACGGAACGGTCAGCGTCGTCAAACTGGCGGAAGCCGGCGAGATAGCACAACCGGGAAGCGAAGGCGGCAAAGGGAATGCAACCAATCCGTGATTATTTCCAGCGCCTTTCGGACGCTGTGGGTGAGGGCTGGAATCGGTTCTGGTTCACGCCCGTCGCCCCGGAGACCGTCTGCCTGTTGAGGATACTCGTCGGCCTGGCCGCGACCTATCTGGTTGCTTCTTACACGGCCGATCTGCAGGTTTGGTTTGGTCCGGATGGATTGCTGCCGGTCGAGACCGTGCGTCAGTTGACCGGGACGGTGCAGGCCGGGGCCTTCGCACCCCAATCCGTGGGGCGCTGGAGCTATCTGGATTTCGCCGAATCCAGCCAACTGCTGTGGGTGCTGCACTTCGCCGGACTGGGCGTGGTTATTGCATTCGCGTTGGGGTTGTACAGCCGAATCACATGCGTGCTTTCGCTGGCCGTAACGCTGGCTTATCTGCACCGGGCACCGATGATCGTGGGACCGTTCGAATCCGTGGTACCGATGGTGCTCTTCGGGTTGTGCTGGGCTCCGACCGGATCACGATGGTCGCTGGACGCCTGGCTCGCCCGCCGCCGCATGAAGCCCGCTGCAATCGCGCAGGTCACGGCAACTCGTTCCGCCTGGGCCAATCTTGGGCAGCGTCTCATCCAGGTTCACGTTGCCGCGCTGTACCTGTTGATGGCGGCAACGCAACTGGCCGGACAGACATGGTGGGCCGGCGAGGCGATGTGGTGGCTGATTGCCCGAACCGACTCTCGCCTGGTGAACTTGAGCTGGATGAACGAGCACATGCTGGCCATCAACGCATGGACTCACTCAATTGTGCTGTTCGAGGTGTTGTTCGGGCTGCTGATCTGGAACCGCGTCGCCAGACCGCTGCTGCTGGTTCTGTCGATTCTTCTTTGGGTCCCTCTTGCGCTGGTTACCGGAAATGTCAGCTTCTGTCTGCTGATGCTGGCGGTCAACGTCAGTTTCGTACCGCCCGAGTTTCTGCAAGGCGTATTCGCAGGGAAGCCTGCGGTTGCGGCTTGAGTCGCCGCGGCGATGCGGGAAGCCGTGAGGGCGCAGGCCATTTCGCGACAGAATTTCGCGCTGCTGCGGAATCAGCTCAAACGCAGAACGTCGCCTGTGCGCAGCCACTTGCCGGCTTCCGAAGCGGGAACCCGCGTGTTGACTGCCAGACGGTAATAGTGATTGAACCGACTGCGGGGGGACCATGCCGGAAGTGTCGCCTCGCGACGCGTGGCAAACTCCTTGGCGAATCCGGAAGAGACTTCGCCCGTTTCCGACGATCGGGTGGGAACGGCGCATCGCTGGCAAGGATTCACGCCCAGCATCCGCACGTCGCCGATCTGAAAGGGAACGACGGCACCGGCCTCGCCGACCAGTCGATCCTCCCAGAACGGATCCGGCACGTCGATTTCAAGATTTGCGCGGAAACGCCGACGGGCTTCGTCGATATCCAGTCCGGGAAACCACGAGGCCACGGCCGCCAGAGTTGCGCTGCCGATGATCGTCGGACCGGGCGCGTCGGTATCGTCGGGAAAACCGGCCGCGCAGTTTTCCCGCAATTCGACGCGCTGGTGGAAAAAGCCGCTGAGCCACTCCTGCAGTTCGGCTCGCTGATGGTCGAGATGAAAGGAGTGCTTTTCAGTCCGCGAGATGTTCTCCATCGAGACGGTTCGCGAATCCAGGTCGAAGCTCGACCGCAATCGATGGACGAGCGGGTTCTTCTTGCCGTTGATCCATTGTCCCCGCTCGTCGTACATCGCGAATTGTCGGTCCCAGCGAAGCCCGGCCGCGGAAAGCAACTGGACTTCGTTGATCGAAACTCCGTCGAGCGACTTGATCGGATAGATGATGATGCGATCCAGACGCAACATCGGGCACTCACCGTCCGGATAGAAGGCAGCGACTTGCCGGCGTAGTCACCTCACACCCGGCGATCGCAAGTCGCGAGGTCCGTGCGAAGAGACTGAGGCAGAGCGAAAAAATAACCTATACAATTCCGCGGATGTTTGTGAGCAAGCGGTACGTTACAGAAACCGAACGGTGTGCCACTGGCTTTGCCAGTGCTGTAGGACAACACTCAGGACCAAACCTCCTGAATTGGAAATGCGACAATTCAAGTTGGTGTCCGATGAACGCCCCTGAACACTGTCAGAGCCAGTGGCACACCAGCGAATTGGTCAACTTATTTGTTCGCTCTGCCTAAGGCAACTGGAACAGCGACTGGCTTTTGACAATGGCGAAATCGTCCGGAAACGTGTGGAAGGCCTGCACGAGAAAACTGCGGTTGCGAGTTTCGACGTTGATATAGCTCAATGCGCCGAGCGCCATTCGCCCG
>CAIPEB010000017.1 GCA_903863885.1 uncultured Planctomycetaceae bacterium
AGGACTCAATCCGTTTCTTTGGGAAATGGCTGCCAGCTTCCGAGGCTCGGAAAATTGAGGGTGAAGAAAAGCAGTTGATGCTGGGCGTCCAGCAGGCGATGGAAGGTGGCAAGCTCGAAGATGTGGCAAGAAAGCTGCGGGAAGCCGGGAAGTTGGATACTCCTTCGATCCGGGGCGACTTTACATTGGGATTGCTGCAAGCGCTCGTTGGACGTGATTTCAAAGAGGCGGAGGAGTGCTTCCAACGTTGCGTGCAGCGGCGCGGCTTGGATCCTTCTCTCTTGAACAACGCGGAACGCGCCAATCTCGCCGCGGCGCTGAACAACCTCGCGTTGGCCAAGATCCGGCTTGGCGAATATCGAAGTGCGTTGAATTTCTGGACGAAGGCAGCGGAAGTGTCTGCGGTAACTCCCGAAATGCTTCAGAATCTCAAGAAAATGAGCGATTTGCCGCAGATTTATCCGTACCTGAAGATGGAAAAAGCCCTTGCCGCGTCGGTGGCGGCATTTCGGGCCAAGGTCGCGTCGCCGAGCGACACAGCACAGGACACGAAAGCCGTCGGCTGGATGTATATGCGCCACGTGAACGAGCCGGGGGTCGCTGATTGGCTGGATAATTCCAAGGCGGCGACGGCGTCTGCTCCTGCCGGGGCACCTCCAACTGGCGGAGCTGCGAGCCCTGCGATAGCGGCCAAAGTGGGCAATCTGATTTGTGTTGGTGGCGGTTCAGGCTTTGCCGTGCAAGATGGCCTGTTTCTGACAAACAAGCACGTGGTTGAAGATGCCCAGGCGATTGCCATCGTGAAACCCGGTGTGCCCAATGAGCGTCTTCCGGCCACAATAAAACTGGTTTCCGACCAGCATGATCTGGCACTGCTCGAATGTCCCGGTCTGCGTCTTCGTCCTCTTGAGTTAAGCCCGAGTGTTCCGAAATTGGCCGAGAATATCGTCATACTTGGCTATCCGAAATTCGATTTACTGGGGCAGGATTTGAAGGTCACGCAGGGCATAATCTCGGGATTGCCTAACGCGAGCTTCGATAACATGCTGCTCTACGATGCGACCGCAAACCCCGGCAACAGCGGCGGTCCGATTTGTAACCTGCATGCCCAAGTCGTCGCGGTCTGTACGGCCGGTCTCGAGGAACAGAGGCTCGGTCTTGGAATTTCATCGGTAACGGTACTCGAGTTCCTCAGGGGGCATGCCAATCTTCCTCCTGCGGCAAGCACAACTGCCGACCTATCTCAAGCGAACGTCGCCGAGCAGGTAGGCGCATCGACCGTCAATGTGCTCGTGTTCCAGACAGCAGAGACACCAGGATTCAGCAAGCAGTTCAAGGGCCGGCAAGGCGGGGCTTCCGCCGGGGCGTTGGCAAACGGATTTGAAGACGTTTGGTGCATGGGCTGCAATGGTTCGCAGAAAGTCGAGTGCCCGATCAAAGGCTGTTCTGGCGGAAATATCAGGACCGTAGTGAAAGAGGCCATCGGGCAAAACGCCCAAAGCGGAATGATATTGGGAAAGACTAAGAGCGTGGTGACCAAGTGCAAGACCTGCGGAGGGTATGGCAAGGTGAAGTGTCCTGTTTGCCGTGATGGCACGGATGAGGCGATCGCCCATGACTCGTCACCCACCGGACGTGAACCAACGCCTCGCTCCAGTCGGGGGCGCTAATACGGTACCGCAAATGCATGCGACGTAGTCGAGCAGCGCTGAGGGGCAGTTATGATCGGAGACTTCGCAGGGGCAGAATCTCGGCCGAACCGGAATTGGCTTTGTCCGATTCACGCGACAATCGTGAGGCTTGTCGAATCTCTCGCTGCTGTCTGCATCGGGTTCGCGGTGGGGTTCTGTATTGGCTGCGCTCCTCCCAAACCGCCGCAGACTCCCGCGACGAAGGACGATGCAAAGCAATCCGGCAGTGCAGCGGAGAAGATGCCGCAAACGCAAGCCGGTGAAGCAGGAGCCGAATCACGACCGCAGAACGACGACAAGGGAAGCTCAGTCGGACAGCGATCCGCAACGAAAAGTGAAGCTTCACAATCGGGTGGTGGTGCATCGGGTGGTGGTGCATCGGGTGGTGGTGCATCGGGTGGTGGTGCATCGGGTGGTGGTGCATCGGGTGGTGGTGCATCGGGTGGTGGTGCATCGGGTGGTG
>CAIPEB010000018.1 GCA_903863885.1 uncultured Planctomycetaceae bacterium
CAGCCTTCGTGTCTGCTTCGGTAAACTCGGGTCCGCCTTACATCACCTCAGAGTCCTATGCGCTGGTTCTGGATCGATCGTTTTCTTGAATTCGTGAGCGGGCAGCAGGCGATCGCTATCAAGGCGGTTACGCTGTCGGAGGAGCCGTTGGATGACTATCTGCCGGCTCATCCGGTCACGCCGTGTTCGCTGATCATTGAGGGCCTGGCTCAGACCGGGGGCTTGCTGGTGGCCGAACGCAACGGTTTCCAGGAGCGGGTCGTGCTGGCCAAGGTGGGTAAGGCAACTTTCCATTTTCCTGCCCGTCCCGGCGACGTGCTGACGTATACGGCTACAATCCTGGACATCGGGGCGGATGGAGCGATCTGTCGCGGGACAGCGCACATCGGCGACCGATTGCAGGCCGAAGTAGATATCGTCTTCGCGCATTTGGACGATCGTTTTCCCGGCACGGAACTTTTCGAGCCCGAGGGACTGCTGCGCACGCTGCGACTGCTTGGTGTATATCGAGTAGGCCGCACGCCGGACGGCAAGCCGTTGACGATTCCAGAAAAACTGTTGGCGGCGGAAGTGGCCGACCTCGCCCGATAATGTCCCGGCTGGATCGCACCTGTTTCGTTCGAGCCGTTGTCGGCGGATGGGCGCATGGTCCCATGTGCCTTGTCGGCGTTCGCGGGTAGAATGTCGCGGGTCATCGCTGCCCAGTGAGAGGTTGTTGTTTCCATGAGAAAGCGTGTCGTAGTTACCGGTGTCGGCTGCATCAATCCGCTAGGCCATGATGTGGAGACGGTCTGGAAGGCCCTCAAGGAGGGGCGGTCCGGAGTCGGATACACGACCATTTTCGACGCCAGCCGATTTCCGACGCGCATCAGCGCCGAGGTGCGGGACTGGGACGTCGGCCCCAGCGTGGATGCGCCTGACTTGTGGCGGCAGAGAGGCCGTCACTCGCGATTTGCGGCAGGGGCAGCCCGCCAGGCCGTCGACGCGTCGGGCATTCTCGACTCGGGGATCGCGCCGATCGACCTGGGTGTTTATCTGGGGTGCGGCGAGGGAAATCAGGACTTCACGTCATTCACCCGGATGATGACCGCCGCCATGGAAGGTGATCAACTCGACCTGGCGCGTTTCACTCAGGCCGGCCTGCAGATTCTCGAGCCGATGACCGAGTTGGAGCAGGAACCGAATATGCCGGCCGGCTACGTGGCCAGCATGTTCAACGCACAGGGGCCCAACCTCAATTGCCTTACCGCTTGCGCGGCCAGCAGTCAGGCCATTGGCGAGGCGACCGAGATCATTCGCCGGGGCGACGCGATCGCCATGATTTCGGGCGGTGCGCACAGCATGATCCATCCGTTCGGGGTTACCGGGTTCAGTCTGCTTACGGCGCTCTCCACTCGAAATGACGAACCCACCCGCGCGTCCCGGCCGTTCGACCGCATGCGCGACGGTTTCGTCCTCGGCGAAGGCGCCGCTATGGTCGTGCTCGAGGAATTGGAGCATGCCAAACGCCGCGGCGCCCACATCTACGGCGAAGTGGTCGGATACGGCACCACGGCCGACGCCTATCGAATCACGGATATCCATCCCCAGGGTCGCGGCGCCATCGCCTGCATGCAGATGGCGATCCGGGATGCGGCCCTGAATCCGGCCGACATCCACTATGTCAACGCGCACGGAACGAGTACCTCGGTCAACGATCGGGTGGAAACCGTGGCGTGCCGGGCGGTGTTCGGCGAAGACGCGATGAAGGTGCCCGTTTCGAGCACCAAAAGCATGATGGGGCATTTGATCGCCGCCGCAGGCGTCACCGAAATGATCGTCTGCCTCATGGCGATCCGCGACAATGTGCTGCCGCCGACGATCAACTACGAGTTTCCGGACCCGGAGTGCGATCTCGATTACGTGCCGAATCAGGCGCGCGAAGCACGCTGCGATTATGCCCTGAACAACAGCTTCGGGTTCGGCGGCCAGAACATCTCTTTGGTCGTCGGCCGCCTGCGCTGACCGGCCGGAGTCGCGGGCGAACGTCGGAGACGCTCACACCGAGACTCGGCCATCGTGCGCTTTCAAATCCTGGCCCGCTTACAGCCCGATACTCGGCGGGTTGGCGCTCAGGAAGTCGCGGGGCGCCCGCACGGTGTAGTAGGGGTAGGCGTAGGTCGGGCTTTGCGGCCCAATCGGCTGGTTGTTGAAGTAGCCGGGCGGCAATTGGCCGACGTTCGCGGGGCCATTCGCTCCCGCAGCCAGTCCGGGAGCCGGGCAGCCTCGCGGCGCTACATTGTGGCGATTGCAGCCGCTGACGATGAACAATAATGCCGCGACGGCGGCAATATAGACTGTCTTCATGTTCCTGGGTTCCTATGAAGGCTTGCTCGCTCGCGTCCGAAGGCATTGCGGGATGCCCCGTGCGCGGCCCGAGATCGGCGCACTCGGCAAGCGCTGCTCGCCGATCAGCTGCTCCGACCCGCACTGCTTTGATCATCATCGGCGGCAAGATCAGGAGAATTGAACAATTCGACAGCTGTGGCACACGCGACACACAGATTCCAGGCCCTCCTGTTGTTGCGTAAGGTGTTGCCTGCAAAGGTCAGGGCGGCCTTGCCGCCTGCGTGGACGGCTGCCGCTGCAGGTGGTAATCTGCAGGCACCATGGTGGCCACACGCCAGATCATCGAGCAGACCGTCGCCGCTTATCGGCTCGCCGCAGAGGCTAATCTCCATACAGCCGGCCGAATCGGAAGCGTCGTGCATCTCGACTCCCGCCTCGCCGACGAGGTGATGGTTACCGCCGATCTGCACGGCAACCGCCTCACCTTCGAGCGTCTCGCCCGCCTCGCCGATCTGCCGGCCCAGTCCCGCAGACATCTGGTCATGCAGGAAGTCTGTCACGGCGGTCCTGTCTATCCCGACACGTCCGCCTGCATGTCCCATCTGCTGCTCGAAGATGTGGCGAATATGAAGGTCCGTTTCGGCGACCGGTTTCATTTCATCCTGGGTAATCATGAACTGGCCGAATTGATCGATGTTCCCATCATGAAATCGAGCCGCATGTTGAACCTCATGTTCCGCTGCGGCATGCAGGAAATGTACGGCCGCGATGCTGACGAAGTGCGCGATGCGGGCATGCATTTCATTCGAACCTGCCCGCTCGCCGTCCGCACGGCAAGCGGAGTGTTCATCTCGCACAGCGCTCCGGAGCGAGTCCCCGAAGATCACTTTGATCCGGCGATCCTCGATCGCTCGCTGACGCCCGATGATCTGGCCCGCTTCGGTCCCGTGTTCCGCATGGTATGGGGACGGGATTTTCGTTCCGAGAATGCGGCCGCATTCGCCCGGGCAGTAAATGCCTCCGTGCTGGTTCACGGGCACGATCCGTGCGCCGATGGATATCGCGTGCCGAATGAATTTCAGGTGATTCTCGATTCGTGCGGCAGTTCGCCAAGCTACGTGATCGTTCCCAGTTCGGGCTCCATCACTCAGAAACAGGTCATCGATCGAATCCAGCGCGTGTGATTTCCTCCCATGAACCGACCCACCCGCCCCCTCGATAACCGAACCCCGAACCAGCGCCGCGCGCCCCGGCCCTGGCAGCCGCGATACAGCCTCAGCGGCCTGTTGCTCGTGATGCTGATTTTCTGCATCATGGGAGCCGCTGCCTCCTATTTCGTTCAATCCACTCGGCTCGGCCGCGGCTATCAGGCGGCCTTCATCGCCGTGACGCTCGTCGCCCCGCTGTTGCTGCTGGTCATCGTCAGCAACGTGGCCTCGCTGCTGCGCAAGCGACGCCGGTAGGTGGTATCAGGAAGCGGCCAGTGGCCGGCAATCGGTGATCGGCAGTTGAGCTCCTCTGTGCCCGTCCGCGTACTCTCACCCTGCGGACTCCCGAATCCGATCCCGTTTCGGCGCGCTGTTTGCACCACTGGGTCTATCGTTCGGAAGCCTGTGCCGCTGTCTGGAACACAGCGGCGCAATTCGGGCTTGAGAGAGAGGCAATACGGGGCCGAAAGAGAAGAAGAGGTATTTCCAAAAGTTCTTGGATTGAAACGGTTTGTGTCACGCGGAACAGAGTTGAGGCAGACCGGAACCGAGAAGAGACTGCTTTTGGAAAGGCGCTTTCGTAGCGCAGGGTGTCGCTGTACGGGCGGTTCGAGACACATGGGGGTCTCGATCCGCCCGTTTCTATTGCTGGCGCACGGCAACACACGTGTTGCAATTTGATGCACTGCCGAGCGACGTGCACCGAGGCTCACTCGCAGAATTTCCAGATTTTTTTTCTGAGCCGAACGCCCTGCGTACAGGCTGCTATCCGGCTCGTTCGATGGCTTCGGGAAGCAGTTCGGAAAGATCTCCCAGGCTGCTCATGTCCTGCAGTATCGCCGGATTGACAAATATGCGGACCCGTTTGACGTAGTCGTCGAATTGCTTTTGGGCCAGCGTCTGCACAACCGGAGAGACGTCGCCCAGGGGCCGGTAGCAGTCCTCTTTGGGGAAATATACGTCGATGCTGAACTCCACCTCGAGCTGCACGGGCGGAGCGTCGAACAGAATTTCATGCGGCGCGACGCGGCGACCGAATCGCCGGCTGGCCATGTGAGCCAAAGCGTCGCCGCATGACGCAAGCCACGAATAGGGACGCCGCGCCAACTGCTCGTACAGTTCGCGCTGCTGAAAAAAACTGTATTGAGCCAGCCGCTTGTAGAGCAGGCGGCTGGGACCGAACAGTCCGCGGAGCAGTTGGGCGACCGGTTTCGAGGCGGCGGCGATCTGCAGTTGCGCCACCATCTGGTGCTCGTCGAGCCGAAACAGCGCGTCCAGATCAAGGTCGCCGTACAGCAGGTAGAACGCACGTTGCAGCATGGCGGTTGCGGATCGGACCGTGTGGTGCCAGTAGACCTCGCTGAACATCACGTATCGCGCGAACACCATCATCTCCGCCGCAGTTCGGCCTTTATCCGTGATGGCCAGACCGTCTCCGGCTTCATTCAGACACAGGCTCCCGATCAGCCGCTGCTGGTCAAAGTGCAGTCCGTAAGGAACGCCCGCATGCAGGCTGTCGCGATACAGGTAATCCATCTTGTCCACGTCGATCGGCCCTGACAGCATGCTCTGCAGGAGCCGCATTCCCGCGCCGCGAGGCTTGCCCGAGAGCATTGCGACGACTTCACGCGGCTGGATGTCCCACTCTTCGCGGAGCGCGTGGGCGATTTCGCCCTCGAGCAGGAAGCTGTTGGCGAACATCTCGTGTTCGGGGACTCCGGGCAGACGGATATCTTCAATCGGATGGCAGAACGGCCAGTGTCCCAGATCGTGCAGCAGCGCGGCAACGAGAAACACCTCGGCCTCGTGGGGCGTCACGGCCGCGACAAAACGCGGATCGAAGGCCAGCCGCTTCAAATACAAAAGCGCCATGCGGTACACACCCAGCGCATGTTCAAATCGGGTGTGATGGGCTGCCGGATAGACCAGCGATACCAGACCAAGCTGGCTGATTCGCGAGAGACGCCGGAATTCGACCGTGTCCACAATGTGCCGGACGCGCTCGGTCAGCGGCACATCGAGTTCGTGAGGGATGCGGATCAGATGCCGCCTGGCATCCAGCCCCTGGATTTCGGGAATATCTCCGATCGTATCCATGACCACCGATCTCCCGGGTGCGCCGAGGCTTCCTCGCCTGTCGCTCAGAATGGGTTCAGCTTTGCCAAGTAGGCCAGCGCGACTGTCACTATCAGATAAAACCCGTAGTGGACCGAACCGACCAGGAAATCCAGATCGAAGCTGGCGAAGGCCGCAAACGCGCCGCCCGCGACGGCCAGGATGCCGATCACTACCATCTGCCAGATCTCGAAGTGGGTTTTCACCTCCCACATCCAGCCGATCCACGCGTACGCGCCCCAGATTGCCGCATACGCGGCTGCGCAGGCTGCGACCCGGATCCAAAGGTCCTTGCCCCGGTATGGCTCCAGTTCGCTGTCGCGGAGGAACGTATAGCCGGCCCAGACCAGCGGCGGAGCCATCAGGATCGCGCCGAACGCCCCGATCATCAACTTGCCCGCTTTGTCCAGACTGACGAATCGCACCATCAGGGCCGCCACGAAAGCCACAAGGATAGTTCCGGCGATGGCCAGGGCCCACTGCACGGAAAAACGCGTTTCCTCTCGCAGGATCGGAACAATGACCGAGTGCCCTTTGGAGTCCTTGGGCATCGCGTCTTCCGGCGCATGGATGACGACTTCGTCTTCCTTGCGGGGAATGTTCAGGATCGTCTTGCAGTTTGGGCACGGTCCCTGTTGCCCGGCAAACTTCTCACTGACCGTGTAGCGCTTCTTACAGCCGGGGCAAACGACATTGATGGGCATGAATACGACTCGGGGCCATGGAGTGCTGCGAATCGGGTGAGCTGCTAGCTTCATAGTGTTGGCAAATGCGCGTGTGGCGTCAAGAACAGCCGTCGCTCTCCGACTCGAATGCTCCATTTGGGGGCCGCAGATCGATGTAGCCATGATTGGGGAACTTTGCTAACTTTCCGCTCCCGCTCTAACTGGCGGCCTTCGCCAGGATCATCCGCTGGGTCTCGATGAAGGAGTCACGAGGTGCACGTCGAAAAACTCCGATTGGATCGGTTTGGTGCCTGTGCGAACCTGCAATTGGATTCGCTCACCGACGGAATGAATGTGTTCTTTGGCCCAGAGGGAACCGGCAAGAAGACCCTGGTCTACTTTCTGAGGGCCATGTTGTACGGATTCCAGCCGTCCATCCGGCGGCGGTTTCTCAACGGCGGTTCAAGTCATTTCGGCGGCACATTGACGGTTGTCGGACCGGCCGGCAAGTCGACGATCAACCGTCATGACGACGGGACGACGGACGGCAAGGTCACGGTCGAGCACAACGAGGCGGCGCCCGTCGCTCGCAACGATCTGAGCGATATTCTCCCCAGGATTTCTTCCACGGCGTTCGAGCGTTTCTATGCCATCGACTTCGACCGTCGGCCGTCGTTGAAGGAACTGTGGGACGAAGCACAACGCTGCGGCATCGATGTGCACGCGCGCTCGGCGGACGCCGTGAGGTTGGATCAGCTCCATCATTCACTGCGGCAGCTCCGCGAGGATCTGGCCGCTCTGCCCTCGCCGGATGCAGCGATCGAGTCGCTGCGGCAGAGAAGGCGGGGCTTGGCGGCGGAAATCCAGGCCGCGCAATCCCGCGCCGAAGCCGAGCGGATCGAGCTTGCTCGCCGACGCAAGACGCTGGCCGAAGACATCGCATCGGTCGAACGGCAAATCGATTCGATGCGGCGCGAACTGTCGGACTTGCTGCGGACGATCGCCCAGGGCGAGGGGCACCGCACCGAATTGATGCGGGCTCTGCAGGCCTCCCTGCATTCTCCTCCGCCCGGCGAAAAGCAGATGCGTCTGCAGGAAATCGACGCGCGACTCGAACGCTGGCGGTCCGTGCTGCGTGAAATGGGCCTGCGGCGACACACGCTGCAATCGGACTCCGGCGACCAGGCCATCCGGAACACGGGCATTGTGAATCGGCCCAGGGATCCGAGGCATCATCTGCGTTCGGTCGAATCGCAATTAGCGAAGCTCGAGGCGATGGCGCTGTCGTTCGAGTCGTCCACGCAATGCCGCTGCGAACAGATGCGCGAGATGCTCCGCGAAACCACGCGGACTTTGCGCGAGGACGTGTACCGCCTCTGCCGGGAACTGAACACATGGGAAGCGGACGTTCAGCAGCGTGAGAGTTCGGGTGAGCTGGCGATGCTGACCCGTTGCGAAGCGGAACTCGATACGGTGATTCGGGGGTTGACCACGCAGCGATCGGCGCTGGTGGAAGAGATCCGCATGGAGTGCGGCGACACCTCGCATCTTCCCACCTGGGAGCGGCACCTCTGCGGTTGCCAGGATCACCCGCGCGCCGTGCGGATCGACCCGGCGTCGCAAGTGCATAAGCGGGAGTTGGAAGCCGTCGAGGCCGAACTCGATCGTCTGGCTCGCCGCAAGGAAAAGATGCAGCACGATATCGATGACCTCGACGCCGAGCGCGACGATCTGGTCGATCAGTTGCGGACCGTGGACGAGCGCGTCGATGAGCATGGCGAGAAAGGCCTCGCGGAACAGATTGCCGAGTTGGCTCGCATCGACGAGATGGTCCGCATTGCCGAACGCCGCGAAGAAATCGAGCAGGCGATCTCCGCCGTCGAACGCGAGATCGAGCAGATCACGAGCAGCGGCGCGGGCGCCGATTTGATCCAGAACGCAGCGGTCCTTTTGCGGAGAATGTCCGCCGGCAACCTGATCGGTCTGAATCGGTCGAGCTCCGGTGACCTGGCGGTGCTGAACGAGCACGGTACGAGGCTTGATTACGAAAGTCTGAGCGAAGGCCAGAAGAACCTCGTCTACGTCAGCTTGTGTCTCGAAATGGTGACCGTGCTTCAACGGCGCGGCGTCGACCTGCCCATCGTCCTGTCGGGACTGTTCACCCACCTGGATTCGAAGCTCGTGCCGGAGACGGCCGAAGTGCTGTGCAGCTTTGCCAATCTCGGCCAGCAAGTGGTGGTGCTCACCCGCTTCGAGCACGTGGCCAGCGTCTTCCGGCTCTTGAACGTGCGGGTTCGAAACCTGGAGCCGGTGCGTCTGGCCGCTGATGCGATCTTGGTGGATTCCTCGCGCGGCATGCAGCCCTGGAATTCCGAGGAATTCGCGGGCGAATCGTCCGGCCGAATTCCGAACGCGGACGGAAATCGCGATGGGTTCGGAGACGAATCCGATGCGGCTTCAGGCGAAAAAACGGTCTTCCATCTCACCGAGAGCCATTCCATCGAGCATGCTCCGTCCATTGACCGGACCAACGTCGATCGTCTGCGCAAAATCGGCATTCTGCGAGTCGGCGACCTGTTGCGGGTTGCTCCGGCCGCCGTCGCCTCCGAACTGCGTTACGCCGGGATCACTGCGGAGATGTTCGCGAACTGGCAGGCCCAGGCGAGACTGGTCTGTCAGGTTCCCAACCTGAGGCCATACGATGCGAGAATTCTGGTCGCGTGCGGCATCGTGACTCCGGCCGCGCTGCGGGGCGTGTCGCATCGAGAGCTTCGTGAAATGGTCCGCGATTTCGCCAGCAGCCCGGATGGGCAGGCCGTGCTGTTGTCCGGTACGGAATACGAACTCTCTCGCGTAACCGAATGGATCAAGGCCGCTCGCCGCGATTACGAAGCGACGAAGGAAGAGGCCCGCCTGCATTCGCAAGGTGACTCCGCCGCTTCCGACGAGTCTGAGGGGACGGGCGCCGGGGAACCGGGTCGTCAGACCGGGTCGCGCCGCGCCGGAAAGGGCAGCGAATCGGGCCGCTCGTCACGCAAGGCGGTCCGTGCGCCGAGCGACGACGACCGGATTCTGAAGATGCCGAATCACGAAGAGTGGCGGTTCTTCCTCGGCCGCCGTTCGCCGATCGTCGACGCTCCTTCCATCGGTTCACGCACGGCAGAGCAACTGTCCGCGGTCGGCGTCAGGACGGTCGCCGACCTGCTCAAGGTGAATCCGGACGACCTCGCGGCCAGGCTGCAGAATCGCCGGATCCATGCCAACGTGATCCGACAGTGGCAGCAGCAGACCATTCTCGCCTGCCGCATTCCGCAGCTGCGCGGCCACGACGCCCAGATTCTCGTGGGGATTGGAATTACAGAACCCGAACAACTGGCCGGCGCCGACGCGGATGAACTCTTCGAACAGGTGCAGAGCTTCATCGAAACGAAGGAAGGAAAACGCGTCACGCGACTGGGCAGCGAACCCGATCTTGCCGAAGTCCGCGAGTGGATCAACTGGTCCTCCGCGGCACGTTCTCTGAATGCCGCCTGAACGTCTCATCTGCTTCTGCCAACCGATGCGTCTCTGCAGTCTCATGCGATGCCAATCGCGGAGATTGCAGGGACGCACCTTGTCTCCCCTGTTGGCCCTCTCTCCCCTGTTGGCTTTGTATCCGCCGCGCGAGTAGATTAATCGCGTTGTGTCGCTAACCAATGGGGATTTCGTCGCATGGCATTTTCGCTTCGCGCTGGCGCGTTGTTTCTTGTCGGATCGGTATGTCTTGCCGGGACGCTGCTGTTGCCCGCCGCTGAATCTCAGGTTCCTCCCGGGTTGCCGGTCGCTTCGCCGGCGGACGTCGGAATGGACGCCGCGCGACTGAAGGCGATCGATCAGGCCATGCAGAAGTTCGTGGACGACCGCGTGGTCTCCGGCGCAGTCACGCTTGTGGCGCGCGACGGACGCATTGTTCATCTCGGCGCCGTCGGCCTTGCCGACCTGGAAGCGTCGCGCCGCATGCAGGCCGATTCGATGTTTCTCATTGCCTCGATGACCAAGCCCGTGACCGCCTCGGCCATCATGATGCTGCAGGATGCGGGCAAACTCTCGGTCGATGACCCCGTGACGAAGTACCTGCCGGAATTCGCCGATGCGAAGCTCGAGAGCGGCCCGCCTTCCCGGCCGATCACCTTGAAGGATGTGCTTACGCACACTTCGGGGCTGGGCGGCGAGCAGCGCACTGAGGCGACTCTCGAAGAGACGGTCCGCTCGATTGTCAAACGTCCGCTCGCATTTCAGCCCGGTACGAAATGGCAGTACAGCCCCGGGCTGAATATCTGCGGACGCATTGTCGAAGTTGTTTCGAAACAGCCGTTCGATGAGTTCGTGGCCGAACATCTCTTCAAGCCTCTCGGCATGCGCGACACGACGTTTCGGCCGAACGAGGCTCAGCGGGCTCGGCTTGCGAAGATCTACAATGTCGGACCCGACGGAAAACTGGTGCCCGGAGCGCATTGGCTGGCCGACGACTGGAGAGACCGCGCGGCAAATCCGTCCGGCGGTTTGTATTCGACCGCGGCCGACATGGCCCGCTTCTATCAAATGGTCCTCGACGGCGGCACGTACAACGGCAAGCGGATCCTCTCCCGCGAAGCGGTCGCGCAGATGACCAGCGTTCAGACCGGCGAACTCAAGACCGGGTTCACGGACGGCAATGGTTGGGGGTTGGGATGGTGCATCATCCGCAAACCGCAAGGCATCACCGAGATGCTCTCGCCCGGCACCTACGGCCACGGCGGCGCCTTCGGGACGCAGGGCTGGGTCGATCCGCAGCGCCGGATGATCCTGGTCCTGATGATCCAACGCGTCGGGCTGCCCAACAGCGACGGTTCCGACCTGCGCCGCTCGCTGCAGCAACTGGCCGTTGAAGCCGTGCAACCGCGTTGACGGTGGCCTGCCTGCGAAATTCTGGTTGTTTTTCTGACCCCTTTCGCCGCGCCCGTGCACTTAAAGGGGTATGACAGTGGCAACCGCAGACCGGTACGCCGAGATGACCTCCGTGGTTCAGATGCACCAGGCGGTTGTCTGGCGCTATTTGCGTTTTCTCGGCTGCAACACAACCGAGGCCGACGATCTGACGCAGGAGACGTTTCTGAAGCTGTTCCGTAGCGATTTTGAACAACGCTCGCCACGCGAAACGGCAGCTTATCTTCGCACGATCGCGCGAAACGGCCTGCTTATGGCGCGACGAGCGGCGCGTGAGAACCACTTGTCCATCGATCTGGATGCGGCCGAGGCGGTCTGGAGTCGCGCGGCCGCGGAAGACGGACTCGACGGTTACCTGGTCGCCTTGCGCGAGTGCCTGGAAGTGGCCGTCAGCACGCGAGTGCGCGAAGCGCTGGACCTGCACTACCGCGACGGAGCAAGCCGAGACGAGATTGCAGCCTCACTCGACCTGGCCGTCGAGGGCGTCAAGACCATGCTTCGTCGCGCACGGACGGCTCTGCGGGACTGCGTGGAAAGGAAGATCGGACAATGAGCCAATCCAACTCGCCGGAGCACGATGAACTCGACGATCGACTGATGGATCAGGCGCTGCGCGAAGTGCTTGGGGGCGAGCGACCGCCCGACTTGTCCGAGAAGATCCTGGCCGCTGCCGCTGACCGTGTCATGGTTGCACCGCGTCAAAAGGAGCCGGTCATGAACAAGCCCAAATCGCTTCGTCGAATTGCTATCGCGGCTGTATGCACGGCGATGTGCATTTTCCTCGCGATGTTAATCACTTCCGCTATGGTCGCGCGTTATTCCTTCCGCTTGACGGAGGTTTTTCCCCGAGACCCGAGTCCGCAAACGCTCCCGGCTCCCTATTACCTTCGAGATGGCGTCGATTTCTTCCCGTCTACCGCCGCACCGTCGCCCGAAGGACGCGGACCCGGCCAGGCGGGCGACCGCTACGAGCGCGTGACGGAGAATCCATTTCGACTGGTCAAGAACCAGCCGCTGTCGACTTTTTCGATTGATGTCGATACTGCGTCGTACGCCAACGTGCGGCGTTTTCTGTTGAGCGACGGACGCATGCCTCCGCCGGATGCGGTGCGCATCGAGGATCTGGTCAATTACTTCGACTACGACTATGCGGGACCAAAGAACAACTGCCCGTTCGCCGCCAATATCGAAGTGGCCGCGTGTCCCTGGAATGAAGGCCACCGCCTGGTGCGCATCGGCCTGAAGGGACGCGAGATTGAGAACGCCGAACGACCGGCCAGCAATCTCGTTTTTCTGCTCGACGTATCGGGCTCGATGGACTCGCCGGACAAGCTGCCGCTCCTGGTTCAAGCGATGAAACTGCTCGTTGCGCAACTGCGGGAGACGGATCGAGTCGCCATCGTTGTCTACGCGAGTTCGGAAGGGGTCGTGCTGCCCTCAACGCCGGGCTCAGAACCCGGGAGGATTCTCGCGGCACTGGACAGCCTTCACGCGGGCGGTTCGACGGCCGGAGGTGCCGGGATCGATCTGGCCTACCGTCTGGCCCAGGAGAACTTTATTCGCGGCGGAGCCAACCGGGTGATCTTGTGCACGGACGGCGACTTCAATGTGGGTGTGACCAGCGAAGCGGCACTGGAGCGTATGGTCGAAGATCGGGCCAAATCGGGCGTATTTCTCTCGGTCCTCGGGTTCGGACGTGGGAATCTCAACGATGCGATGATGGAGCGAATCTCGAACAAGGGGAACGGCAACTACGCCTATATCGACGGCCTGACGGAAGCCCGTAAAGTGCTTGTTCAGCAGGCTGGCGGGACACTCGTCACGATTGCCAAGGACGTCAAGCTGCAGGTTGAATTCAATCCCAGCCAGGTCGCCGCCTATCGTCTGATCGGCTACGAGAATCGAATTCTCGCGGCCGAGGATTTCAACGACGACAAGAAGGACGCGGGCGAGATCGGCGCGGGACACACCGTGACGGCGTATTACGAATTGATCCCGCCGGGCGCGGAACGAGGCCTGCCTGACGTTGATCCGCTCAGGTATCAGACGAACGAACAGCCACGCCATGACGCGGGGACGCACCGTGAACTGTTGACGCTCAAGATCCGCTACAAAGATCCCGAGTCGGCCAGCAGCGAGCGCCTGGAGTTCACCGCCATGGACGAAGGCAAATCCTTCGATCGGGCGAGCCTCGACTTTCGGTTCGCCGCCGCCGTCGCCTCGTTCGGAATGCTGCTTCGCGATTCGCAGAACAATGGAACGGCTACTTACGACTCCGTGCTGGAAATCGCATCCAGTGCAAAAGGGCAGGACCTGCACGGGTATCGGTCGGAGTTTCTCGAAATGATACGCCGCGCAAAAGCCCTGGCCGGTCGATGATGAACTTTCTTCTGTGTGTCACTTCCCGTCAGCCCTGCTTTCGGCGGTGCTTTCCGTTGCCTCCGTGCTTGCCGTTTGCGGCGGGCTTGGTGGTCATCAGCCGGACGCTGCCGGGACCGAGGAGGTCGTCGAGGCGTTCACGCAACTCGGGTGTAACCTCTACCCGGAAGTTATTCACTTTCATGTGCACCCGGCTGCCGTCTCTCAGGCAGAGCACGAGCCGCAACTCGCAGGGGCCGGGATAGCCGCGAACGATTTCGCGGACGCTCGATAGCTTGTCGGCGCCCTGTGCCGGTTCCTCGACGCGAATGATGATGCCGGTCGTGTAACGCGATTCGAGTTCCCCCAACGGGATCAGCTCGTTGACGATCAGATTTGCTTCGTCGCCTCCGCCGCGGCGATCGATGGCGCCTCGCACCACGAGGATGGCGTCGGGCGTCACCAGGTGTCCGTATTCGACGAAAGTGTCCGGCCAGACGATGCATCGCATGATGCCGGCCTTGTCCTCCAGATCGAAGTTGGCGTACTTCGTCGGCGCGCCGGGCCGCGAGTTCTTGGTGTGGCGGAAGGTGATCGCCGAGAGCATCCCGCCGAGAATCACCTCTTCGCGGTCGGGCACTGGGCCGATGTCCACCGTCGTATGCGTGCAGAATCGCGCCAGCGTCTTTTCGTGCTCGGCCAGCGGATGGCTCGAGAGATAGAAGCCGAGAACCTCCTTTTCCATCAGCAGCTTCTCGCGCTCGTTCCACTCCGGGATGTCGGGCAGCGACTGCAGCGATTCGTGCGGGCTGCTCTCGACCATGTCGCCGAACAGGCTCTTCTGCCCGCTGCGCCGATCCGCAATCACGGATGCCCCGGCCTGCATGGCCCGATCCAGAACGGCGGTCAATTGCGAACGTCGCGCGCCGAGCGAGTCATAGGCGCCGGCCTTGATCAGCGTCTCGATGCAGCTGTGGTTGCACGCCGACGGGTCGACCCGTTCGCAGAAGTCGAAGATGCTCGTGAAGCGTCCTTTCTTTTTGCGAGCGTTCAGAATCGCCTCGGCCGCCGACCCGCCGCAGCCCTTGACCGCCGCCATCCCGAAATAGATCTTGCCGTCTCCGACCGCGAACTCGATCTCCGAAGTGTTCACATCCGGCGGCACCACGGTGATGCCCATGCGCTGGCAGTCCTCCAGATGTTCGACGAGCGAATCCTTGCGCTTGAAATTGCGGCCCGAGATATCGCAGGTCAACAGGGCCGCCATGAACTCGACGGGATAGTGCGCCTTGAGGTACGCGGTCTGATAGGCGATCAGCGCGTAGGCCGTGCTGTGCGACTTGTTGAAGCCGTAACCGGCAAACTTGATGATCAGCTCCCAGATTTCGTTCGCGTCCTTTTCGGACATGCCTCGCTCGACGGAGCCCTTGATGAACTGCTCGTAGTTCTTGGCGATGAGCGACTCTTTCTTCTTGCTGATCGCCTTGATGCACGTATAGGCGCTTGCCAGCTCGATTCCGCCCAGACGGTTCAGGATCCGCATCACCTGTTCCTGGTAGACCATCACGCCGTTGGTCTCTTCCAGTACTTCGCGGAGCACGGGATGGCGGTATTCCGCCGGTTTGCGCCCATGCTTGACGTCGATGTACTCGTCCACCATGCCTCCCTCGAGCGGGCCCGGACGATAGAGCGCGTTGGTGGCGATGATGTCCAGGAAACGGTCCGGCTTCATTCGCTGCAGCAGGTCGCGAATACCGCCGCTTTCCAGCTGGAAGACGCCTTTCGTTTCCCCGCGGCGCAACAGTGCAAAAGTCGCCTCGTCGTCGCGGGGAAATTTCTGGGGATCGATGCGCTGGCCGGTGGACTGTTCGATCAGGTCCACTGCTTTCGAGAGAATTGTCAAGTTCCGCAGCCCGAGGAAGTCCATCTTCAACAGGCCGGCCGCTTCCACGTCGCCCATCGACCACTGGGTGATCACGTCCGTCTTGCCGGTCACACGCCCCAGCGGGACGTACTCGGTCAACGGCCGGTCGGCGATTACGACGGCGGCTGCATGCGTCCCCACGTTGCGGGCCAGCCCCTCAATCTTGATCGCCAGATCGATCAGCTCGCGGACTTCCCCGTCCGACTCGTACGCTTTGCGAAGGTCCTCGCTGATCTCCAGCGCCTTGTCCAGCGTGATGTGCAGCTGTTCCGGAACCATCTCCGTGATCTGGTTCACCCGAGGCAGCGCTACGCCCAGCGCCCGGCCCACGTCCTTGATCGCCGCGCGGGCCGCCAGCGTTCCGAACGTTCCGATCTGGGCCACGTTCGCTTCGCCGTACTTGTCCTTGACGTAGCGGATCACCTCGCTGCGGCGGTCTTTGCAGAAGTCGATGTCGATATCGGGCGCCTCGCGCCGGTTTTCGTCGAGGAAACGCTCGAATAGCAGGTCGTACTTGATCGGACACACGTGACTCAGATAAAGCGCGTAACAGACGATCGCTCCGACGCCGCTTCCACGGGCCGTCGCGGGGATGCCCTGCTCGCGCGCATGACGCACGAAATCCCAGACGATCAGAAAGTAGTTCGCAAAGCCCAGCTTGTTGATTACATAAAGTTCGCGTTCCAGCCGCTGCATGACCTTTTCGGTCAGCTCGCCGTTGAGGCACATTTCCGGATCGTCACGGTATCGCTCCTTCAGACCCGTGATGCAGAGTTCTCTCAGCACCTCCTCGGTTGTGCGCTCCGGAGGCAGCGGAAACGAGGGGAAGTGCCGCCGGCCGAGCTCGAGATCGATCGAAACCGAGTCCGCGATCGCCTGACTCCGCTCCACCGCGTCGATGAGACCCGGGAAAGCATCGACCATCTCCTGCGGCGTGCGCAGGTAATACTGATCGCCGTCCATCCGCATCCGGTTCTCGTCCGTGCGGAACTTGCCGGTGTTGATGCAGAGCAGCACGTCCTGCGATTCGGCGTCAGACTGGTCCACGTAGTGCGCATCACAGGTCGCCACCAGTGGAATGTCCACCTGCCTGGCCACCATCACGGCCGCGTCCAGCGCCTTGAGCTGCACGTCGGCGCCGTTGTTCATGATCTCGATGAAATACCGGTCGCCGAAAATGTCGCGGAACCAGCGGGCAATCCCGATCGCTTCATCCAGCTGCTGCTCACTGCCGTAGCCTCGCAGCAAGGAACGCATGAGTTCGCTCGACGCGCAGCCGCTGAGACAGATCAGGCCCTCGCTGTGCGCGGCAAGCAGCTCCTTGTCGATGCGAGGCTTGAAATAGAACCCTTCGAGACTCGCCAGCGAAGCGAGCTTCATCAGATTGCGGAAACCCTCCCGGTTCTGCGCGAGCAGCGTCAGATGGAAGCTGGCCTCCTTCATGTTCCCCGCGTCCTTCTCAAAGCGGCTGCGCGGGGCGATGTAGGCCTCGTATCCAAGAATCGGGTTGATGCCCGCCTCTTTCGCCTTGCGGTAGAACTCCAGCGATCCGTGCAGGTTGCCGTGGTCGGTCAAAGCCAGCGCGTTCATGCCGTGCTGCTTCGTCCGTTCGATCAACTTGTCCAGAGGGCTGGCCCCGTCCAGGAGGCTGTAGTGACTATGACAATGCAGATGCACGAATTTGTGCTCAGTCATGGCAGCGCGATCCGTCGTCTAAGGAGCATCCAGTTCAAGCAAGTGGTCACCCGGTCCGCCCGCCCGGTCACCGGTTCAAAGCATGTCTACGCAACACGCCGACGCAGCAGACCGACTCAGCCGTCCGACTCGGGCCCCCCGCAGGTCACCCCACGATTTTAGAAGAAGCTGCTAGCATCAGCCAAGTCGAGATGCCATGCAGGGTCTGCCGTTCCGGGCGTCCTTGGTCTTGAACCTGATCGCCTTGTCTAGATTGTGTAATTTGTCTGTATTGGCGGCGATGGTTTCAGGATTATTCCGCCGTCTATCTCCATGATGTATGCCACGCGGGGTTAGTTCGCCAGTCCCAGGGTCTGGCCGCGCGAAAACCAAGGTGTGAAAAAAGCGTGGGGCGGATGAAAACAAGCCGGATCAGGCAATCCGGCCGGCAAGAAATAAAAAAGCCTGAACGGGAAATTCCCACACGAACTCCGGACTCTTCCTCGAAGTACTTTCGCTTGGATCGATCCCGCTGCTTCGAGGAGCTGACCTCCGGCTTGAGAATGCCCCCGGCTTGAGGATGGCAGGTCGGCCGTGTATGAACACCGGGAGTGAATTGCTCTACCTCGCTCCACAACAGGTGCAAGATGTCTACATCCTTGAGACTTCGTCGGAACTTGCCGCTGGTTGTTTTGGGTTGGCTGGCCTCGACATGCGTTGCAAGTTTTCTTTTCACCCCGAGTTTCGCGGCGGCTGGCGATGCCGCGAGGAAGCCGGCGACGCTTTATGTCTCGAAACTCGGCGATAACACGGACGGCAGTTCTTGGGCGAAGGCCTTTCGTTCGATTCAGTCGGCCCTCGACGCCGTTCCAGACGATCAGGGAGGGCACAAGATCATTGTACGGCCCGACACGTACGTTGAGGCAAATCTCGCTCCGTCCCACAAAGGTGCGGCCGGCGCTTACAACCTGTTGATCGGGGACAGCGACGGGAGTCTCGGGTCTCAGGCCAAGGGTTGGGTCGTGATCGACAGCGGTGATCCCGAGAAGGGCTTCAAGAGTTGGGATTGGTGGGGCCCGTTTCGTTCTTCGGACAAAAACTGGGCAGGCGGAAACAACAGCGAGACCTTCTCGAGCATCATCTGGGATCGCTGGACGATGCGGAATCTGTATGTGGCCGGGGGCGACGGCGGCTTCTTTTTTGACCTGACGAACAAGAGCGGCGAAGGGTTTACCGTGGTCGTCGAGAACTGCGTGGGTACGGGCCGCGCTTTCGGGGGCGGAGTTGCCTATCCCATCGTTCGGCCCGGGGAACCGAGCGTATTCCGGCACTGCTATTTTCTCGCTTTGGACTGGGTTGGCGATACAGCCGCGGTTCTCGTTGGCGGATGGGAGAAGTCGATGCCCGAACATCCGCATGCGTTGTTCGAGGACTGCACGCTGGTGCATACCGACAACGCCGTGGCGCTGTCGTATGCGAGCCACTGTGCCCGGGCCCGATTTGTGAATTGCCGGATGATCGTTTTGAACTTCACTCAACCCGAAATGGGCGGCCGATCGACCGGCATCATCTGCACGGAACACCACGCGCCCACAGGGCGTCTGCACGTCGATCTGGAGGACTGCACCCTGGCCGGCTACAGCGTGCTCACGCCCGGACCCGAAGGGGAAGTTGCGACCGTCACCACCAAAGGCAAGGTGCAGGCCTACGTGCAGTACAAGCTGCCGGTGCCCGCGGGATTCGAACGGCTCGGACTCTGGCCGACGGACCTGTTCGCGAAGATCGCTCCTCCTCGCACTCCCGAGGAACTTTCGGCGAAGCCCGCCGGCAAGTGAATCAACTTGAGGGCGACTTGCCCCGCAGTCCGCGAGATTCCCGCAACTTCATCGCCCAAGCAGCAGGAGAGAACCGTGCTTCGCAACCGCTGGTGTGCCGCGTTCGTTTTGGGGACTGCCTCCTTCGCTTTGAGCGTCGCGATCTGGCCGTGTACCTGCGCCAGAGCCGCGGAGACATCGGTCCCGTTGGTCAAGCTGCCTTTTGCCATTCCCGCCGCAATGGAGAACACGCCGTTCATTTTCGAGGGACGGCCGCTGCTGGCGCTCAACGTCCGTGACGACACCAAGAACAATACGAACGCTTACCGGGCGAGCATGTCCCTGTTTATTCGCGATCTGCGCACGGGCCAGGAGGTCGCGCGGTTCGGCGAAGGGCATTCGTTCGTAAACGCATTTGTAAATGGCCCCGACGTCCATGTTTTCGCCAGCGAGGGAACCGATAACGACTGGTTTCAGAGCATTTACCATTTCACTTCCAAGGACCTGAAGACATGGCAGCGAACGCCGGCGATTCCTCAGGAGGGCGGAGAGCACCTGTTCAACTGCTCGGTCACGCGGGATGACCAGGGGTTCCTGATGGCCTATGAATCAAACCTGCCGGTCGGGTTCTGTTTCAAGTTCGCACGTTCGGCCGATCTGATGAAATGGGAGAAGATCCCCGGACTCGTCTTCGCCGGTCCGGATGGACGGCAATACAGCGCCTGTCCGGTCATTCGATATTTCGCTCCGTACTACTACGTGATCTATCTCCATGCGGCGATCGAGGGGCACAACGGTTGGGTTTCGTTTCTCGCGCGCTCCAAGGATCTGGTCGAATGGGAGTTGAGTTCCCTGAATCCGATTCTGGAAGCCGGTCCCGGCGAAGGGATCAACAACTCCGACGTCGACCTGTTTGAATGGGAAGGCAACACCTACCTGTATTTCGCGACGGGCGATCAGGCGACGTGGGGCAGTCTCCGCGTCGCGATGCATGCGGGCTCGATGAAGCACTTCTTCGAGAGCTGTTTTCCCGCATCATCCGCACCGGTTGTGATTACAACGCGGCATTGATTCGCATCGCGCCGCGCCGGGCCGCCGAACGGATGCCGGCCAGTAGTGGCCAGTATTCGGTAGGCAGTATTCGGGTGCACATTTGTCTGCCTCCAGACTCCAGACTCCAGACTCCAGACTGTTTTGCACAAGGACCTGCTGATGACCGGCTCTTCGCTGCGTATCAATATGCTTGTGACAGCCATTTGCGCGATGAGCTTGATTTCCGTGGCAGCGGTCGCGACGGACGGGCCGATTGCTTCGCCCGAGCCCGATTGGCCTCAGTGGCGAGGCCGATTGCGCAACGGGATCAGCGACGAGACGGGCTTGGGGCAGAGATGGCCGGCCGAGGGACCGAAACAGATCTGGAAGATTGACGGCCTCGGAACGGGGTGGTCGTCGCCCGTGCTGGTGGGCGAGCGACTCTACATCACCGGCGACTTTGAGGACGGGTTGTACCTCCTGGCGTACGATCTGAACGGAAAGCTCCTCTGGCGGGCCAAGAACGGTTCGGCGTGGACGGGTTCCTACCCCGGTTCGCGCAGCAGTTGCACATTTTCGCAGGGGAGGCTTTACCATTTGAATGCACACGGCAGACTGGCCTGTTTCGACGCGGCGACGGGCCAGGAAGTCTGGGCGATCGATGTTCTGCAGCGGTTTGGGTCGCCGAACATCACCTGGGGATTGAGCGAGTCGGTGCTGGTGGATGGCACCCATGTGATCGCCACGCCGGGCGGTCCGAAGGCGCTGATGGCTGCCTTTGATGCGCGAGACGGGCATACCGTGTGGGCCACCGAAACGCTGGCGGGCGACGCGACGTCGTATTCTTCGCCTATTCTGATTCAGCACGGCGGGCGGCGCCTTCTGATCAATTGCTCCGCCTCGCACGGTTTTGGCGTTGACGCCGATGGCGGCAGACTGATGTGGAGCGTTCCGCTCAAGAATCAGTACTTTGTGAACGCCAGTTCGCCCGTGTTCGCGGCCGGGCGGGTTTTCTTCGTGACGCCCTACGGCGAAGAAGGACGCGCTTACCGCCTCGATGCGACGGCTGCCGGAATAGACGCGCAGCAGGCATGGAAGAACTCGCTCGACACGGTTACGGGCGGCGCGGTCGTGGTGGGCGACACGCTGTTTGCCGCCGGATACCGGAAATCCAAATGGTGGCTCGCTGTGGACTTCGCCACCGGCCAGGTCAGATCGGAACTCAAGGAGTTGACCACCGGCGCTGCGATCTACGCGGACAAGCGGCTCTACTGCCTGGACGAACAGGGGAACGTGGGGCTCGTCAGCGCGGACGACGGCCGTCTGGAACTGGCCGGCAGATTTTCGCTTGGGCTTGAGCGGGCGCGCGACGCCTGGGCGCATCCGGTGCTGCTGAGGGGGCGACTCTACCTCCGCTACCACGATTCGTTGTGGTGCTTCGACGTTCGTCAGCCGAATTGAAAAGCGATCGTCCTCCTTGCGCGGTTCCGGGGTAATTCCAGGCGGGGCCGCTCCTGAGGAAGCCTTATCAACGGGCCCGGCGCAAAGGCGGAATGGTCATTGTCCGTTCGGTGACTTCCGGAAAAACGGGTCGGACGGGGGTGCATCATTTGCCTTGCAACTCTAAGATATTGGACTGCTAAGTGCGCCGATATCGCTCGGTCCCGAGATGTGGCGGCGAAAGGCGGCGCACGGGCCTGGAGAACTCAGGGTTGGACCTGCCCGCGCTAAGGCGGCGCGCGGACGTCCGGCCGAAACCTCGAATCGGAGCGTTGTGTCGTCATGATGCGTGTTGGCATCGTCGGATGGCGCGGCATGGTCGGTTCCGTTCTGATGGAACGCATGACCGCGGAAAATGATTTTGCACATTTCGAACCGGTTTATTTCTCGACGTCGCAGGTCGGGCAGGCGGGACCGGACGGATCGAAACTGCTGAACGCGGAATCGATCGACGAGTTGAAGAAACTGGACTGCATCCTGACGACTCAGGGCGGTGATTACACCACGGCCGTTTATGCAGAGCTTCGAAAAACGGGCTGGAACGGGTACTGGATCGACGCTGCTTCAACGCTGCGAATGGTGGACGAGAGCATCATCATTCTCGACCCGGTGAATCTCGACGTCATTCGCAACGGCATGAAGAACGGCGTGAAGACGTACGTCGGCGGAAACTGCACGGTCAGCCTGATGCTGATGGCGCTGTCGGGTCTGTTCCGCGCCAATCTCATCGAGTGGATCAGCTCGATGACTTACCAGGCCGCATCCGGCGCCGGCGCAAAGAACATGCGCGAGTTGGTCGAACAGATGCAGGTGATCACGGGCAAAGCGGCCGACTTCCTCAAGGATCCCTCTTCCGCGATCCTGGACCTGGACCGCAACGTGACCGCGACGATTCGCGAGCCCGGTTTCCCGACCGCCAACTTCGGCGCACCGCTGGCCGCAAGCCTTATCCCCTGGATCGACAAGCCGGTTGCCGACGGCCAGACCCGCGAAGAATGGAAGGGAATGGTTGAAGCCAACAAGATCCTCGGCTGCAATCCGCCGATTCCGGTGGACGGCATCTGCGTGCGAGTCGGCGCGATGCGGTGCCATTCCCAGGGATTGACCATCAAGATGAAGAAAGACGTTCCGCTGGCTGATATCGAGCAGTTGATCGCCGGCGACCACGAGTGGGCCAAGGTCGTGCCCAACGACAAAGAGTCGACGCTGAAGCAGTTGACGCCCGCCGCAGTGAGTGGAACGTTGCTTACGCCCGTCGGACGACTGCACAAGATGAAGCTCGGCCCCGAGTTTCTCACCGGCTTCACCGTCGGCGATCAGTTGCTCTGGGGCGCGGCCGAGCCTCTGCGCCGCATGCTCCGCATCGTGCTGCAACGCTGAGAACACGGGCCGTCACGATAATCTCAAGACAGCCCGGTCCGGCGAGGAAGTTCGCGGGACCGGGCTGTTCTCATTTCCGTGTGCGCGGTGTCTGCGGTGAAGCGGATGCTCTTGCGGCAAAGCTGCCGCGACTTCCATCGCGCATCAAAAAGGGGACGTCCGCCGGGACGTCCCCGTGAGGGATTCACATTATTCCCTGCGCCTCCGGGCCGCTACAGCGACGAGAGGAACTTCAGGCTCTGCGGAATCTGGTCAATGACAACCGGCGATTCGTCTTCGATGAAATAGTACTTCACGCCGACCTTCTGTGACGCATCGAAGAGCGCGGTCCAGTTCACCTGGCCGGTGCCCAGCGCAACGTCGTTGGTCAGGTCGGTGCTGCCCGCCAGGCTGCCCAGTGGAACACCCTTCTTGAGGTCTTTCAGGTGCAGCAGCAGCCAGCGGTCCGGGTACTTGAGCAGCAGTTTGGCCGGATCCTGGCCGGGAAATACGGTCCACAGAACGTCCATCTGGAACGAGACGGTCTTGGGATCGGTTTCTTTCACCAGCAGGTCGAAGAGCGTGCCGTCTCCGTACGGTGCAAATTCGTAGCCGTGGTTGTGGTAGTAGAACTTCATGCCTTCCTTCGCCAGGGCCTTGCCTGCCGCATTGAATACGGCTGCGGCATCCCGGCACTGCTTTTCGTCAAACGGTTTGGAGTGTGCGATCCACGCGCAGCCGACGTACGGGATGCCGAGCGCCTTGGCGTCGCGAATCACGCCGTCGATATCCGTGCGCAACTGGTCGTATGGATAGTGCTTGCCGATCGGTACGAGACCGCGTTTGTCCAGTTCCTTTCTGAAGTCCGCGGGTGAGAGCCCGCCCATGTCGGCGACCTCCACGTACTTGAACCCGAACTCGCGCGTCTTGTCGAGCGTGGCCGCGTAGCCTTTTTCCTTCATCATTTCCCGCAGGCTGTAAAGCTGCAGGCCGGTCGGGCCTTTGTACGTCTTTCCGGTACCCACCTCCGCCGACGAGGCGGCCGTGGTCAGCAAAAAGCCGAAGAGCAGGAGCGTCGAGGTCCCAAGTGTGATGCGTCGCATGAGAGAAGTCTCCAAGGTGGTAACACTATCCGCCGGCAACTGGTGCGATGAGCAGGATCTCGTCATTTTCGTGCAGTTCACGATCCTGACAGTCTGCAAGGCTGCCGACGTGCTTTCCGGAAACTGCAACGAGGCAAGCCGAAGACAGGTAGCGGGACCGAGTGCCGCCGCACAGCATCGAGAGCGCGGCGGCGAGCGTCGCGCCAGGCGGCAATTCCAGTTCACCCGGTAAGCTGGCTGCTTCAGGGTAACTGCGACCGGAATAGACGACCCGCACCTTCATAAAACTGGATCGTTAATCATTGGTTCAGGGCTCCGCGCGTCGGCCGTCGCCACACACGGGGCACGACTTGCGCCGCGACAACTCGATCGTATTCACGGCGCCGCCGTAACCGTCGAAGATCAACATTTTTCCCCACAGCGGCTGGCCAGTCAATGAAATTATCTTGATGGCCTCCAATGCGGCCAGCGATCCGATCGCGGACGAAATGGCTCCGATCACGGGGAACGACTCCTCGAACGGAGGCGTCTCCGGGTAGATGCAGGCGAGGCATGCGGTTTCGCCCGGACGCACGGCGATCAGAGTTCCGGTCATGCCCCACTGGGCCGCATCAACCAGAGGAATGCCGGCTTCAACGGCCGCGCGGTTTAGACGCATCCGTTCCTCGAAACCCGGCGGGCATGAGAGCAGCACGTTGCAGCGTCGCGCGAGGGCCGCGGCCTCCGCGTCGTCCGGTTCGTGATCGATGGCCTCGATTTCGACAAATCGATTGGCTGCACGCAGGCGGCGGGCAAAGCCTTCGATTCGAGGGCGGCCCAGATCTTCTTCGGTCCCGAGCACCTGGCGATTCAGGTCGGGGGAAATCAGTTCGCCGCCATGGGCGACGATCAGCCGCCCGATGCCCGACATGGTCAGCATCAGGGCCGCCGGTCCGCCCATGCCTCCGACCCGCGTTACCAGCGCGGTGGATTCCTTCAGGCGAAGTTGAGCGGCTTCCGACAGCACGCCGGGCCCGATCTGCCGACCATATCGTTCCAGTTCGCGCGACGAGAGATTCATGCTCGACCTCGAGTGACAACCGCGGCTGCGGCCGGGCTTCACCGTCGGCGCATCAGTCGACGGGGCCATCGGCAACTCCGTGTCGTGCGCGCGGAATTTACCCAGGGGGAATTGTGCAACGCAATTAGCCCCGACGCGGCAACGCGTTGGACTACCAGCGGAGGCCGAACTGGTCGCCGCCGGTCGGACGGTCGAAGCCGCCTTTCAACGGCTTCGTGCGTTTGGGCGGTTCGGGTCTGGCCGGCGTTTCGGGTTCGGGTTCCGGCGTCGGTTCCTCGACCACAGGCTCGGGCAGCGTGCCCTTGACCGACAACGCGATGCGCTGCGCTGCCTGGTCGATCGAGATCACCTTCACTTCGATTTCCTGGCCTTCCTGCAGCACGTCGCCGACTGTGCGCACGCGGTGGTGTGCAAGTTCGGAAATGTGCACGAGGCCTTCGATGCCGGCGGCGAGTTTCACAAAGGCGCCGAATTTCGCGATCCGCGAAACGGTGCCCTTCACCACGGCGCCGGGGGAGAAGTTCTCTTCCGCATGGCTCCAGGGACGATCCAGGAGGTCCCGGTATGACAGGCCGATCTTGCCTGTTTCGCGATTGACCTTCTCGACCTTGACCCGGACCTTCTGGCCTTCGTGCAGGATTTCGCTGGGGTGATTCACCCGATCCCAGCTCAGTTGGCTGATATGGATCAGTCCATCAACGCCACCCAGGTCCACAAACGCGCCGAAATCCTGGATGCTGCGGACGACGCCTTCGCGGGTCTGGCCGGCTTCAATCTCTTCGATCAGCTTGCGGCGCGACTCTTCCTTCTCTCGCTCGGCCAGCGCCCGGTGGCTGAGCACCAGGTTTTTGCGGCGACGGTTCACTTCGGTCGCAACGCACAGCAGTTTCTGGCCGATGTATTCCGCAAAGTCCGCAACGCGGAACAGACCGATCTGGCTCGCCGGAATGAACCCGCGGATGTTGTTGACCATGCATTCCAGGCCGCCCGTGTTGGCGCCCGTGATTCTCGCTTCGACCACCGCGCCTTCAACAAGGTCGGTCCAGTCTCCAACGCTGACCGACTGGCCGGGAATCGACAGTTCGTACAGGCCTTCTTCCTGCAGGAACTTGCGGATTACCACTTCCATTTCGGCGCCGATCGCCGGCTTCTCACGGAACTGCCGCACCGACGCGACGCCTTCGTTGCGACCGCCGAGTGCGAAGAACGCGTTGTCGCCATGGAGACGCACGAGGATGCCGTGAAGTCGCGTGTCCGGTTCAAGTGCTTCGCTGGCCTGCGATGCAATGCCGACTTTTACGTCGTTGGCAATGCGATCCAGCGAGATGTCGGCCATCGCGGCTTCGAGTTCCCGTTCGAGTTCTGCCGGCAGCGGATCGCGGCGTGATGGCGTCGGAATCGGGCCATCCGGTCTTCTCGTCTGCAACTCTTGCAGACGGGTTACGACTTCGTCAGCCGCCTCCACGGCCGGCGGCGAGACCGGAACCGGCGGAGCCGGAGTCTCCGGTGCCGAAGCAACCGGTGCCGGAGGCGGAACCGGAGCCGGAGGCGGAACCGGTGCCGGGCGCATGGGTGGTGCGGCGGGACGAACCGGCTGGGTCGGCGGAACAGACGTGCGGGGCAGCGATGTACGCAGTTCCTTGGGAACCATGCCTCGCCGCGAACCGATCTGGATCGAAGATCGGCCTGAGCTCGAACCGCCTGCCGGTTTCTGGTCCGGACTGCCTTCCCCGTCGGACGTTTGAGCGGTCGCGGGCGCTTCGGGTTGAACAGCGTCAGCGGGCGGGGCGATCTGGTCGTTCTGAGGTTCCCGATTCGGTACCGAACCAGCGTCGAGAGGCTGCTTTTCGTCGACGTGCGGTTCGGAGGAATTACTGGTCATCGATGGCAATCCTGCACCAAGACATGTGACAGCAAGGACACGGATTTCGTAACGGCCCAGTGTAGCACCCCGATATCGACAAAGGTAGTGAGATGCCTGCGTCGCCCCTAGGATTTCAACGAAGAAAGCCTTATTAATAGCTCGGTAAATCACCGCGCAAGATCACGGCACCGGTGAATGTGTTCGGGACTTGAGGGAATTGCGGGCAGGCGAAAATGGGCAGTTTTTCGGCGGATGGCTTTGCACCAAATGTCAGGAGTCTACTGAACGGCGTCCTGCCGCCGCTCGGCCCCGGTGTTCCGGACGAGTCAAAACGACCATTGCTGGAAGCTCTCGACGAGAGAGCGCTGCTGGGCGGACGACAGCCCGCGGATCGAACGATGGCCGCGTGCTGCCTCTCGGGATTGTGGCTGCTGCACGGTTTTCTCGACGAATCACACCGGATCAGCCAGGGAATCGGGACTTGCGACGGAAGTTACTGGCACGGGGTCATGCATCGCCGCGAACCGGACTATTGGAACTCGAAGTACTGGTTCCGACGGGTCGGCAATCACCCGGTATTTGAAGACCTGTGCCGCGAAGCCCGCCGCGCGACGGCCGGTTATTCGCTGACGCCGCGGGCGCAGTTTCTTGCATCGCAGAGGACCTGGGATCCGTTCGGCTTCGTGGATCTGTGTGAATCGGCAGAGCACGGCGATTCGCCTGATCATTCGCTGTGCGTCGAGGTCGCGCACCTCGAATGGCAGTTGCTGTTTGACTACTGCCACCGCGCCGCGGCCGGCCTGCGGGCTTGAACGCCCGCGCGCACCTTGCAGGAGGCGAGCATCCGCCGCTTCCCCGCCCTGAATCACGCATCGCGCAGGATTTCTTCCGCGGCGTTTTTGCCGCACGCGCCCATGACGCCTCCGCCCGGGTGGCTGGCCGCGCCGCAAAGATACAGTCCGCGGACGGGAGTGCGATGGTCGGCCCATCCGGCAATCGGCCGCATCGAGTAAAGCTGATGCAAGTGCATGGCACCCTGCATGATGTTGCCGCCGGTCAGGCCGTAGGTCCGTTCGAGGTCGAGCGGGCTGAGAATCTGACGGTGCTCAATGGCCCCCGGCAAGTTCGGTGCATAGCGGGCAAACAACTCGATGCAGCGGTCCGCGAACGACTCCTTGATCTCGTCCCAATGCAGGCCCTCCGCCAATCGATACGGAGCATACTGGACGAAAATCGAGGCGACATGTTTTCCCGGCGGAGCGACCGTGGAATCCACCGCCGAGGCCATCGTCATCTCGAGAACGGGCTCCTTGCTGGGATGTCCGTACTTTGCATCGTCATACGCCCGCTCGATGAAATCCATCGTGGGACAGATGTGCATGGTACCGTGGTGATGACGGCCCAGTCCGCGATCCGGTACGCAGGTGAACTGCGGAGGTTCGCTGAGCGCCAGGTTGATCTTCGCCGAAGCGGACGAATAGTCGATTTTGGCAACGGCCGCCCGAAACCAATCGGGCAAGTCGGCAGGCGTCATCAGTCTCTCGAAGGTCCAGTGCGCATCGACGCTGGATGCGACAATGGACGTCTCGACGATCGTGCCGTCGGTCAACTGAACTCCGGCGACCCGGCCGTCATTGACCAGAATGCGGCATACTTCCGATTCCCGCCGGACCTCAACGTGCAGGTCCTCGCAGGCCGTTTCCAGGGCGTCCGCCAGCCCCCCCATGCCGCCTTCGACGTACCCCCAGATCCCCCTGGCTCCGCCCGCCTGGCCCATCACATGGTGCAGCAGCACGTACGCTGTTCCCGGCATCGAAGGAGCGGCGAAGGCGCCGATGATCGCGTCGGTCGCGATCGTGGCTCGCAGCACCTCCGATTCAAACCACCGTTCGAGAATCGGTCGCGCCGCGCCGGTCAGCAATTCGATGGCTTCGGGAAGGTCGTCGCCAAGGTCCGCGACCGCTCGGTACAACTCCCATAACTTGCCGGCGTCTCGCAGTCTCTTTCCGATGCCGATCGAACGGTGGGACTTGGCCAGCGGCGGTGGATCCGGAGCCGCGCGAGACAGTACCGGTTCGACCACGTGCGCGATGCGTTCGAGCATGGCCTGATAACGATGGTAGACGCGAGCATCGCGTTTGCTGAACTTAGCGATCTGCTCGCGGTTCTCGTTGTCGTCGGCGCCGAGCAGCAGGTATCGGCCGTCGAGCAGCGGCGTGAACGAAGACGGGCGGCGGGGCAAGACCCTGAAGCCGTACTGGGCCAGTCGCAGATCTCGCGTGATTTCCGGCAGGAACAGGCTGATCACGTAGGCGGCTGTCGAGACCTTGTAGCCGGGCCACAATTTTTCAGTGGTCGCCGAACCGCCCAGGACGTGGCGACGCTCAAGCACGCACACCGACTTGCCCGACCGTGCAAGATAGGCCGCGGCGACCAAGCCGTTGTGGCCACCGCCGATCACGACGCAGTCATATCGCTTTCGTTGGTTCATGAGCAGAGATTTTATCCCTTCGACCTGGCTGTCGGTAGAGGCGATTCGGCGGTCTCTCAAGGCGAAGTCAAATCGCACAATTCGCAACCCCTCGCCAACAGCAGGACCTGCATTTTGCAGCGAGGTGGTTCTCCGGAACTGCAATTCGAGTTTCGAATCGTTCGATTGCACCATCTCTGGACGAAAATGCGGCGGACTGCGAAAAAGAGGCCCATGTCGTCGAACTTAATAACACCGTCTCGCCATCAGGCCCGCTTGCTGATCGCCGCTGCCGCCGTCCTTTGGAGCACCAGCGGATTCTTCGTCAAAGCGCCGTTGTTTGTCGGCTGGCCAGGACCGCTCCTGGCCTGCTGGCGTGCGTTCTTTGCCAGCCTGGTGCTGCTGCCGCTCGTCCGGCGCGCCCGCTGGACCTGGCGGCTGATTCCGATGATCCTGTCCTTTGTTGCAATGAATTGGTTTTATCTCAGCGCGATGGTCAACACTGAAGCCGGCAATGCGATCTGGCTGCAGTACACCGCTCCGGTCTGGGTGTTCCTTGTCAGCGTTCTGGTATGGCGCGAGCCGGTCCATCGACTCGATTGGCTGCTGCTGTTTTCGGCCGCGGCGGGGGTCGGTCTGATCGTGGTCTGCGAATCCCGCGGCGACTCGCTCTTGGGCGTGATTTACGGACTGCTTTCCGGCCTCTGCTTTGCAGGCATTGTTCTGTCGCTGCGGTGGCTGCGCGACGAGGAATCCGCGTTTCTCGTGGCTCTGAATCACCTCGTGACGGCGCTCGTGCTTTCTCCTTACATCATGGCCAACCCGCAATACTGGCCCTCCGGCTGGCAATGGGCTTTTGTGGCGGGGTTGGGAATGCTGCAGATGGGGCTTCCGTACCTGCTTTTTGCCAGAGGCCTGCAAAGTGTGCCGAGTCACGAGGCGTCGGGGATCGCACTGCTCGAACCGGTCCTTGTGCCGGTCTGGGTGTTCCTCGCGTGGCGCCATGCGGATAACTACACGCCGCCGCACTGGTGGACCATCGTGGGCGGAGCTTTGATTCTCGCAGGCTTGATTGCGCGTTATTCGGCCCGAAACACAGTCGTTGAGGAATGAGAAGAGCCCGGAGACCGGAGCGGCGGCGAGTCGGAAGCAAGGCGGGTGAGCGTTCATCCGTGCTAATCCGTGGCCGCTTCCAAGTGAAGGCGGAAGTCGAATGGAGATTTTCGGCTTCCAGACTCCAGACTCCAGA
>CAIPEB010000019.1 GCA_903863885.1 uncultured Planctomycetaceae bacterium
AGCATGGCTTCGGTGCGGGAAACGCCGAGCGTGGCTTCCAGCGATGCGATGTCGCCATTCCACCCGCGGCCGGATCCGAAGGTGGTGCGTTCAGCCAGGTAACGCAGGGCGAGCACGGCCTTCTCGCCAAAATGCCCGTAAACGTATCCGGCGATCTTTGAACCGGCATAGACTCCGACGCCGACCGGGATGTTCACATAGCCGAGATAGAGTCCTTTCTTTCCGGGAGGGGCGATCAGCGAAAGGTACTCCGTCTTCTTGGGCCCGGTCGCCATTTCGCCGAGCGAGAAGAAGAGGATGCCCAGCACCAGAACCCACGCGCTCATCGTCCAGCCGGCGACCAGCAGTCCGAGGGTTGCCAGCATCATGCCGAACAGCATTGCCGTCAGTGTCCGCATGTGACGCGTCAGCCAGGACACGCCGATGACGCCGAGGATGATGAACAGCGAATTGAAGCTCAGCAGTACCTGTTGAGGAATCATCGGCCCGCGCGGAGTCTGCTCGACAAGTGCGCGATGTACGATTTCGGGCAGCCAACTCAGGCAGGCTACCATCGATCGGCTGTCGACCCAGTCCGCGATGAAGTTGGGCTGCAGATCCCAGAGTTGGTACATCATCAGCCAGAAGCAGGACATGATGGCCAGCCATGTCAGCAGTCTTGGCTCAAGCACGTCCCGCAGCGTGCGTTTGAGCACCTGCAGGGCGGTCTCCGTCTTGGAGGCGCCGCTCGGCACATCCTCGAAGCAGAACAGCAGCAGGAGGTTGAACGAAGTGAAGAAGGCCGAGGCCAGAAATAGGTTGCGCCATGCCCCGGGCGAATTCACTTCGGCATGGAACGGTCCGGGCAGCAGCACACTGAGGCTGAGGAGAACTGTCGGCAGAAAATGGCCGATAAACGCGCCGACGTTCACGACCCAATAGAACACGCCCCAACCGACCGATGAGTTCTCCTTGGTGAGATTGTGAGCGAGTGATCCCTGAATGCCGGGCTTAAAGAACGCCGTGCCGGTCGCCAGGACGAGGATGCCGGAGAAATAGCCCCAGTAATTACTGATGAAGGGGACGTCGCGCAGCAGTGCGATCATCAGGTAACCTGCCATCATCATCGAGATGGCAAAGACGAGCGTGCGCTTGTAGCCGAATCGATCGGCGTAACCGCCGGTGAACACGGGCAGGATCGACTGCATCGCGGCCCACCACGCGTAGATCGTTCCCTTGTCGCCCGCGGTCAAGTGCAGCCCGCCCGGGTTGTCGGCCTGCATGATGTAGATCGGCGACATGACCCGCAGATTGTAATAGGCCAGCCTCTCCCACATCTCGATCGTGTTGAGCACCCAGAACGCGCGTCCAAACCGCGTGCGTTCAGGTTCTGCCGGCGACGCAAGACCGCTCGCTTCTGATGTCGGCATCTGGTCTTCCTCAGCAAATCAGGCGTTTTCGGCAGCAACGAGCTTGATGGCGGACTCGAGGTCCTGCGCCATCGCCAGATGCCGGACATGAGGGCGACTTTCGACGATCAGTTGGCTGATCGTCAGTACTTTCGCCACGATATCCGCCAGGTTGCACAGCGCGACGCGGTGCCCGGACGACTCGGCCGCCTTGCGCAGTGCGACCAGCGCCATCAACGCGATGCTCGTCATGTACGCGACGTTCTTCATGTCGATAACGAGGCCTTTGTGTGCGGATTGACCCAATGCCGCAAGAAGTTCGTCGCGCAGGGCCATGACCTGCAAGTCGTCGTTCAGTTGCGAATCCAGCACCGTGAGGACGGTCACGTTCGGCAGTTCGGTCAATCGGATGTGCAGCCACGGCTGTGCGGGCGTTGTACTCATTCGCCTGGAACTCCGCGTATTTGAGAAAGGAGAATTCTGCTCGAGTTGCACAATGATAAACCAAACTCGATGCTCGCGACTACTCACATCCGGTGGCGCGAAGTGTGCGTTGAGCAAGTGGCGCCAATGGAGGAAACACTGACGCCCAACGATCGCTGACGGCGCGCCGAGCATTGAGTAAACTGGCGCCCCACAGACTCCCAGTCTCGCACAGGGGACTTGCACCCCATAAAATCGCGTTTATGACGGGCGTACACAAAGCGTAAACCGGGGCGGCAATCCGGTCGTGGAAAATGGCTGGCGACACCGACGCGTCCCGATGCCCCCGTCGTTATGCTCCTCATGCACACGCATCCCAACTTTCCGACGTCAACGTGCCCAGGGATACGTCGCTCGCAGCGACGCTTGGTCTCGAAGATCGTCGTGTCGGCAGACACTACCTGCGCGATGAATCACGTTCATGAGTTGGGCTGCATTTGGCTTGACACGTTTTGGTTAATTCACTTACGACCTGCATTTGAATGAGGAGGAAGCAGATGATTTGGCAGGATCGAATCACCGTGGACCCGCTGGTGTGTCATGGGAAAGCCTGCATGAAGGGCACACGGGTGATGGTGTCGGTGGTGCTGGACAATCTGGCGGAGAACCTGTCCGCCGAAGAGATCCTAGCCAGCTACCCCTCGTTGACCCGCGCGGATATCGAGGCCGCCATCGCGTATGCAGCGGAACTAGCCCGCGAACGCGTTGTGCCTCTGACTCACGGAGCCGCCTAGATGCGTTCTAAGATCGACGAGAATCTGCCGATTGAAGCTGCCCCGTTGTTGGAAGCCGCCGGACATGAGGCGGCAACCATTCACGACCAGCAGATGGTTGGCCAGCCCGATCCGAACGTGGCCAGTGTCTGCCGCAGCGAAACACGGGCCTCGGTAACACTTGACCTCGACTTCTCCGACATCCGGACGTACCCGCCGGACGATTACCACGGTTTGATTGTCTTGCGACCCCGCAGGCAGGCAAAACCGCTGGTACTCGCTCTGCTCCAAAGTATCGTCATTCCGCTGCTGGGACAGTAGTCTGTGGATCGCTGCCTGTGGATTGTGGACGAACGCGGCGTTCGTATTCGAAGGGGTGGTTCGGCGGGTCACGACTGACCGCGGAACTCGCCAAGCGAGGTGGAGAGAGTCGAGGCTGGAGGATTTGGTGATTCGCGTTTCATCCGCGTAAATCCGTGGCCTCCTCCCCTCCGTGATACTCGTAATCGCAACAGGGAAAAACGATATGTCCGAGGGCGTATTCCTGGCTGGGGCCGTGAGAACGGCGATCGGTTCTTTCTGCGGCACGCTGGCCGATTGCGGAGCGGCGGCGCTGGGGTGTGCAGTCGTCAAGACCGCGATAGATCGGGCGGCAGTCGACGCCGAGCACGTGGATCAGGTGATTCTCGGCAATGTTATCGGCGCCGGTCTGGGACAGAACGTCGCGCGTCAGGCCGCCATCGGGGCGGGAATTCCGTTCGACGTGCCGGCATGCACAATCAATAAAGTATGCGGATCGGGCCTGTATTCGGTGATGCTCGCCGCACAGGCCATCCGCTGCGGCGACTCGCGGATCGTCGTCGCGGGTGGCACCGAAAGCATGACACAAGCTCCGTACCTGCTTCCCAAAGCGCGAACCGGTTATCGCATGGGACATGGCGAGTTGACCGACTCGTTGATCAGGGACGGTCTCTGGGATGTGTACCACGGCCAGCATATGGGCGTGTACGGGGACCGTTGCGCGGAACATTGCCGATTGAGTCGCGAGGATCAGGATGAGTACGCCATTGGGAGCTATCGACGCGCCCTGGAGTCGCAGAGAGAGGGCTGGTTTTCCGCCGAGATCGTGCCGGTGGCCGTGCCGGGACGGAATGGAACGGTCTCCGTGAGCGAAGACGAAGAACCGCAGCGGTTCAACGAACCGAAACTCCGCGCCCTGAAGCCGGCATTCGATAAGGACGGAACTGTGACCGCGGGGAATGCATCCAGCGTGAACGACGGCGCCGCCGCGCTGGTCGTCGTTGCTGAGCAGGTACTGAAGCAGGAAAATGTCCGCCCGCTGGCAAGGATCGTCGGTTGCTCCAGCTTTTCGCGCGAGCCTGAGTGGTTCACTCTCGCGCCGATCGGTGCAATCCAACAAGTGTTAAGAAACGTCGGTTGGCAGGTCGGGGACGTTGATTTGTTCGAAGTAAACGAAGCTTTCTCTGCGGTCCCGATGGCGGCGATGAGGGAGCTCGAAATCCCGCGCGAGAAAATGAACATACATGGCGGCGCTGTGGCGCTGGGGCACCCGATCGGCGCAAGCGGCGCCCGCATTCTCGTCACGTTGCTGCATGCCATGCAACGCGTCGGCGCGGGCCGCGGCGTCGCATCGCTCTGCATCGGCGGCGGCGAAGCGGTCGCTGTGGCCGTCGAACGCTGTTGAGTGAATTGCCCCGCTTTCTTTCCGTTTCAATCCGTGGCCTCTCCTCTCTCTTGCACAACAGACTGTTATCGCGGAGTGGACGTGTGGCGATACGTGGCTTGAAAGTAGCTGATCTCGTGAGTTGCGGCCTGCAATCGAATGAGGCCGAGGTGTTTGTCGCTGCGATGCGGGAATTGGATCCAAGGCCGCAGAGCGAGGTCTGGCGTTGGGTCACGCGAAATCTGCTGACACCCGAGCACCCGATGGAAGTGCACGAACATCTGCACAGGCTCGTCTTCGCTGATTGGGATCCCGTCAATGGACCGGCCCCCGCGTGGTTTCCCGAAGATCCCGGTGCGAGCAACATCGGCTGGTTGATGCAACGCACCGGGTTTGAAACCTACGGCGAACTGCACGCATGGTCGGTCCGAGAGCCCAGGGAGTTCTGGGAAACGATGGTCGACCGCCTGGATGTGCGCACCGCCAGGCCTTGCGATACCGCAGTGGATTTGTCGGACGGCGTTGAACGCCCTCAGTGGCTCGTTGGCGCAAAGCTGAACGTCGCGGACAGCTGTTTCAACGCGCCCGCGGACTCGACTGCGATCATTTATCAGAAAGAAGGCGGATCGATCGAGCGAATGTCGGTCGGCGAGTTGCAGTGCCTTGCGGCTCGCGTGGCCAACGGTCTGGTCGAACTCGGCGTGAAGACCGGCGATCGCGTCGCGATTGATTTGCCGATGACGGCCGAGTCGGTGGCGATCTACCTCGGCGCCGTAGCCGCCGGATGCCCTGTGGTCACGGTGGCGGACAGCTTTGCTCCGGCTGAAATCAACATTCGCCTTGGGATCGCTCAGCCTCGCTGCATCTTTACGCAGGACCACGTGATGCGAGGCGGCAAGAAGCTGTCGCTTTACGAAAAAGTGCAATCGGCCGATGCGCCGCGAGCGATCGTCCTGCCATGCGGAACTGAGATTGAAGGTCCGCTGCGCGACGGGGATATAAGTTGGGCTGATTTTCTTTCAGAGACTTCGGATTTTCGGCCGGTGCCGCTGGATCCGACGGATTACAGCACGATCCTGTTTTCTTCGGGTACGACGGGCAAGCCCAAAGCGATTCCTTGGGATCACACCACGCCGATCAAGTGCGCTGTCGATGCTCATCTGCATCACGATATTCACGCGGGCGACGTGTTGTGCTGGCCGACGAACATGGGGTGGATGATGGGCCCGTGGCTGGTCTTCGCCGCGCTGATGAACAAGGCGTCGATGGCGTTGTTCTACGGCATGCCGGGTAGCAGTGAATTCGCCAGGTTCGTTCAAGACTCACGCGTCAATATGCTTGGCGTCGTGCCGAGCCTCGTCTCGGCGTGGCGGAGTTCGAACTGTATTCAGGGAGTGGACTGGTCGAATATCCGCGCGTTCAGTTCGACGGGCGAGTGTTCTAATCCGCAGGATATGCTCTTTCTGATGTCGCGCGCGGGCTACAAGCCGGTGATCGAGTATTGCGGCGGCACCGAGATCGGCGGCGGATATATCACGGGTACCGTGGTTCAACACGCCGCGCCGGCGACTTTTTCGACCCCGGCCCTCGGCATCGACTTGGTTATTCTCGGAGAAGACGGTCAGCGCGCGGAAAGCGGCGAGTTGTTTCTGATTCCGCCGTCGATGGGATTGAGCCAGTCGCTGTTGAACGGCGATCATCACGAGGTCTATTACGAGGGAACTCCGCGGGGGCCGGAGGGCCAGTTGCTGCGGCGCCACGGCGACCGGATGCAGCGGTTCTCCAACGGCTACTTTCGGGCGCATGGCCGAGCCGACGACATGATGAACCTGGGCGGCATCAAGGTCAGTTCGCTGGAAATCGAGGAGTCGGTTGCGGGGATGAAGGGCGTTCGCGAAACGGCCGCCATCGCCGTGTCACCGGCCGGCGGCGGGCCCAGCATGCTGGTCGTTTACGCAGTCCCGAGCGGCGAGATCGAACTGAATGCCGCCGAGCTCCGGCCTGCAATGCAGCAGGCGATCCGCAATCGACTCAACCCGCTGTTCAAACTCCACGATGTCGTCGTCGTCCCGGCCCTGCCCCGCACGGCCTCGAACAAAGTCATGCGGCGCGTGTTGCGGGCGGAATACGAACAGCGATAGATCAACGAACAAATACGCTGAAATGAGGATTGCTGCATGAAACTGGATTCAAAGAAGATCGGCATTGTCGGAGCCGGGTTGATCGGTTCGGGATGGGCAGCGTTCTTCGCGTCGCACGGCTATGCGGTCAGTCTGTACGACATCGACGAGTCTGCCAAACAGGCCGCTGCGACGCGGACCAAAACGTTTCTGGCCTTCCTCCGTGATCACGGGCTGCTGTCTGCGGAAGAGCATGAACTCGCGGTTGAACGAGTCGCCGTGGCGGATGATCTGGCTGATGCCGTAGCCGGGGCTTATCTGGTTCAGGAGTCTGTGGCTGAACGGTACGATGTGAAAAAGGACATATTCCGACAGATCGATCGCGCGGCGGATCCCTCGACGATTGTGGCCAGCAGTTCTTCGGGATTGCTGATTTCGGAGCTCCAGTCGGTGATGGACCATCCGGGACGCAGTTTGATCGCCCACCCCTTCAATCCGCCTCATCTGATTCCGTTGGTCGAACTGGTGCCCGGCAAGGCAACTTCGGCGGAGACGATGGCTGAGGCAAAGCGGTTTTACGAATCTCTAGGCAAAGTGTCCGTGATCTTGAACAAGGAGGTGCCCGGGCACATTGCGAATCGGCTGCAGGCGGCCGTGTGGCGCGAAGCGATCGATCTGGTGATTAGCGGAGTGGCAAGCGTCGCGGACGTTGATAAGGCGCTGGCCGCCGGTCCGGGCGTTCGTTGGGCGTTGTTGGGACCGCACATGATCTTTCATCTGGGCGGAGGCGCCGGCGGGATCGAGCACTTCGTCCGGCACGTCGGGACTGCGTGGAACGATCTCTGGTCGGGGATGGCTTCGTGGGAGTCACTACCTCCGGAGACAGCCGCCGTTCTTTCTCGCGGCGTGCAGGAGGAAGCGGAGGGCAGGTCGCTGCAGGAAATTGCCCGGTGGCGCGATGAGAAGGTCGTGCAGTTGCTCAAGGTGATCTACGACAGGTGACCGCACGTCTTGAAGGAGACGACAATGGAGTTCGAATCGGCTTTCGAGGTCGTCGCTTCCAATGTTCGTTTCGGCGCGGGAGTCACCCGCGAAGCCGGCATGGATCTGGCCGATACAGGCGTGCGCCGAGTGATGGTCGTAACCGATCCGATCATGGCGAGTCTGTCACCGGTCGCAAGAGTGCTCGAGTCGCTCGGAAAGGAGGGCGTCGAGTACTCGCTGTTCGATCGTGTGCACGTCGAGCCCACGGATGATTCGTTCCGGGAGGCGATTGACTTTGCCAAGAGCGGCCGGTTCGACGGATTCGTGGCCGTCGGCGGCGGATCGTCGATCGATACGGCCAAAGCGGCCAACCTGTATTCCACTTATCCGGCTGAGTTTCTTGAGTATGTGAACGCTCCGATCGGAAAAGGCTCGCCCGTGCCCGGTCCGCTGAAACCGTTGATTGCCATTCCCACCACGGCCGGAACCGGCAGCGAGACGACCGGCGTCGCGGTCTTTGATCTGGTCGCGATGCACGCCAAGACGGGCATTGCATCGCGCATGCTGAAACCGGCATTGGGGCTGATCGATCCTGAAAATACGCGAACCATGCCGACCATGGTGGCCGTGGCAACCGGGTTTGATGTTCTCGTTCACGCTTTGGAATCGTACACGAATCTGCCGTACCACAGGCGTCCCCGTCCCGATCGGCCAAGGCTTCGGCCGAGTTACCAAGGCTGCAATCCGATCAGCGACGTGTGGGCAGGCGAATCGATTCGCATTGCGGCCAGGTACTTTGTTCGCGCGGTCGAGAATCCTGATGATGACGAGGCCCGCACTCAGATGATGCTGGCCGCCTGCTTCGCGGGCATCGGGTTCGGCACGGCCGGACTGCATCTGCCGCATGGAATGTCGTACGGCGTGGCGGGAATGGTGCGGGATTTTCGGCCGCCCGGATATCCGCAGGCGGAGCCGCTGGTTCCGCACGGCATTGCCGTTGTTCTGAATGCGCCTGCGGCGTTTCGCTTTACGGGCCCCGCGTCGCCGGAACGGCACCTGCAGGCTGCGGCGTGGCTCGGAGCCGATATTTCGCTGGCAAAACCTGAGGATGGCGGCAATCTGCTGGCTGAACGGATGATCGATCTGATGCGGCGGTTCAATGTGCCCAACGGCTTGAGCGCAGTCGGATACACTCGGTCAGATATACCGGGACTGGTCGAAGCCACGCTGCCTCAGAAGCGACTGACCGGCCTCTCGCCTCGCCCGGCGGGTGCGAGCGAATTCGCGCAGTTGTTCGAAGAGTCGCTGGTTCTGTGGTAGGAGAGAGTCCGGAGTCTGGAGGCAAGAAATAGAGGCTGCGGGTGAATGCGGTCTTCGTTATCCGGCGTCATTCCAAGGTCTTCTCCGTGCCTCGTGCGAAGAAGTCTGGAGTTTGGAGAGACAAATGGCCATGCGAAAGCCGTGTACCGCTACTGGATGCCGGCCGGCCACGGAGGGCCGACCGCATTCTGGTGTGCCCGAGTTCGCTCTGCGAGCTTGAGACCCTACGGATCGCTGAAGTCATAGCGACCGCATGAGGGTAGACGTGGGTTTCAACCCACGGCGGACTCTCTCCACGCTGAAAAACAGGCCACGGATTGGCACGGATGAAACGCGGGTGAACTCAGCCTTTGGGTGTGAATTCGAGCACGCACATTTCGAGATGACCGAGTTTGGGAGATCGAATCGTGCCGGACTTGGCTGCTTCGGCCGAATCGATCTGGTTCCCTTTCTCGTCGAATCGCGTCACCGTGAATTTGTCGTGACCGCTCAGCCACGGAGCCAGATCGTAGGGCACCGTTAATTCGCTGTCCGCGCCGTCATTCAGGACAATCGCGAGCAGGCGATCGGGCAGTTTGTAAGCCGACAATCTCACGCCGGGGCTGCGGTTGGGCATCAGACAGTTGCCGATCAGGGTGCCGTCGGTGAAGTAAGGCAGGAACTTCTTTCGCAACGACGCGCACACCTTGAGCGTGGCCGACAGGTCCGGCACGTTGGCAATCCGCTCCGATCCGTTGATCTGATCGGGTTTCGAGGGCCACACGTTGAGGAACAGGTTGTCCATGAAGCCGTAGCGGGTCTCGGCCACGGATCGCTTGATGTTAATATTGGGTCGCGGAGCGGGAAACACGCTGACGTATGCCTGGCAATCCCGATACGGAGTCCAGTTCCACGTGTAGTCGAGCCACTCGCAGTCCACTTCGATGTTCCATAATTCCTCGCCGCTGAACGTCGATTCGGGATCGATTTTTCGGGCCTGGTCGCGGATCCTGGCGGTCAGATCCTGCATGCTCGGCTTGTCCTGCGTTGTGAAATACTGATCCCAACCGATCGAGGCGATTCCCTTCTCGGCCCAGCGCCCGCAGGCTTCGACGACTTCATCCTGCCACTTGGCGTTTCCGGGTCCAACCTGAACGCAGGAAAGGCCGGTGGCGTAGGGCGGATTCCAGCGCGGGATCAGTTCGGTGTGATACGTCCAGCCGTTGTTGTCGGGGATTTTCAGCCCGTATCGCCCGGCCGTCTTGGGACTGGCTTGAAGCACGCTGATGAACGGCACGAGATTGACCCCGATCTTGCGGCACTCGCGCGCTGCGTCAAGCAACTCCTGTTCGGTGCCGACATGCGGGAACGGGGCGGGCAGCGATGCGTCGAAACCCGGCTGCCATCCCCACATCATCATCTCAGTCAGTCCGTGGTCTTTGGCCTCCTGCGCCAGACCGGGTAGATCCCGGAAATGCCACACGGCGTCGGTCGGATCGGCTGGCTGGCCCTGTGACATCCAGACGGTCCGATACCCCAAGCCTTCGCGGATGTGCTTCGGCACCGCATAGCGTCGCTTCACCTTGGACTGCACAAACTCGCGATACGGCTCGATGCCTTTTGCCCACCCGGAGCTATGCGGAGTCAGCACCCACTCGCCGCTTGACCATTTCTCGCCGGGCTTGATTTCGGACGGATGCACGCACAGCAGTCGGAGCTTGCCGGTGGCCTGGCGCAGTTGAACGATCGTTGTGGTCTGAGCATCCCATCCCCATCGGCGCGGGAAAAGGCTGAACCCTCCGTTCAGCCCGCCAAGATCGAGCCATCGCGCCCACATCGTAGCGAACATGCCGCCCGATTTGTGCTCGATGTTCGAGTTGTCCACGGCATACCAGACATCTGAGTCCGACACCCGCAGTTCGCGGAATGGCGCCGAACCAAAGCCGCACGACTTGAGAATCGTCTCGTCCACTCCGGCAACGGGAACGAGCCCGCGCAGGTCCGGAAAGATCACCTGGCGCACGGATCGCGGAGAATGGTTTTCCATCTCGCACGACAGGATGACCGATCTTGCGTCGGAGTCCTGACGCAGCGTTACAGTCGCAGCGACCTCGCCTTCCAAGGCAAAGTTCGCTCGGCTGCCGCCCAATCTCTTGATGCGAATCACGACTCGATCGTTTGCCTGTTCAATCGCCACGTCGCTTGAGTACCTGGCGCTCAATCGCAATGGCTCGAACTGCTCGATCGGGTACGCGGCATCCACCAGACCGGCTTCCGCGGCGTCCGCGTCGAGGAGCACCCCCGGACCGGGATATTCCAGCCGCCGGATGGCGCCGGTGCGGCCGTCCAAAACGATCTGCAAATCGTTGAGCTTCAGCGAGACATCGTGCGTCGCCGCTTCTTCGCAGCGGGTTGGAGAAGAAAAGGCAAGCACCAGAATCGTAGCAGGCATCAAAGCAGCAAGTCTCATGCGAATGTTCCCGTCTGGGCAACAGCCACTTCAAGAGCGGCTGTCGCAGTGCCGTGCAATCCGCCGTGGAGCAGACAGTATCGCACACCGGCACGGGAAGAGATATCGACGAGCGACTGGTTTTTTGCGTTGCCCGCCATTTGAGGAATGGTAGCCGGCAGTCCGACAGGTATTTGTCTTCCTCCGGACTTCGGACTCCCCCATACCAGGCTCCGCAACACCGCTTGGACCGGCCGACTCCGCTGCGCTATACTGGTTTTTACCCATCGAGGAACACCAGTTTGAACGCACGAGGCGTATTGGCGGTACTTCCGTTTCTGTGGCCTGTGGCGCTGCTCGCGTCGGATTTGGAGAAGTTCCGATCTCTGCCCGACCAGCAACCCGTTGTGCGCCAGTCTCTGGGAGTGCGCCACGCGCGGATACTGAGTTCGTCGGAGGTCGAGGTTACGATCGGGCTCAGCGTCAACGAAGTTGCGGGACAGGCGGGCGCGTACCGAATCGTGAGTGAAGACGACGGCCAGTATGCATACGCCAGGTTTGTGACGCCCTCGAGCGCGAGCTTCCGCGAAGAAGTCGAGGCGCAGGGAGTCAGCGGGGCGCCATTCCGCTCCTTCAAACGCACGATGGTGACGCTCCGTCTGCCCATGCCCTTGAAGTCCGGCGCAACCTACACCGTGATCGGCCAGGGCGTGGGGCAGTCCATGGTGACCGGAACGCACACAGCGGCCGATTTCTCATGTCCTCATGGCATAAAGACCCTCGCCGACGATGTGCATCAGGCGGTAATCGGGCTGCGAAACATTTCGCCGGTGGGAAACGGGATCCTGCAGATCGACTTCGGTCCCGGTTTTTCGCCGGATGCGGGCAAGAATGCCCGCGCTTACCACATCACGGTGAACGATAAAACGGCCAGCGTGAGAAACATCGGGCGCATCACACGCGTTGAAGCGTATGTTCCATCCGGCTGGCCATTCACGGCCATTCCTCAGCACGAAGTATTCCTGGAAGTCGATCCTTGGTTCCGCGAGAACGATCGCATACGCATCGAAGTGAATCCCGAGGTCACCTCGGGCCTCCGCGGTGCAACGCTGACTTTCAAGGAGAGGAGCAGTTTCAGCACGGCGCTCAAGGTCAATCAGGTTGGCTATCTCACCGATTCTCCGATCAAGGCGGCCTACCTCGGACGCTGGATGGGCAGCTTTCCGGAAGAGACCGAGTCGGCGGGCGCGTCGGTGTCCGGCGAACAAGACGTCTCGAAGTCGGCCTTGAGTTTTCGCGATGCGCCGCTTTTCAAACTCTGCGATGAAACGAGCGGGCGCGAAGTTTTCAGTGGCACGTCGCGGATGATTCACAAGTCCGGCCAAATGAACGAGGGAGTGTACAGCGTCGATCATTCGGGCGAGAACGTGTACCTGCTCGATTTTACCGCCTTCAAGCAGCCGGGCCGGTATTTCATCAGTGTGCCGGGCGTGGGACGCAGTGTGTCGTTTGCGATCGGACCGGACGTATACGCGGAAGCGTTCCGCGTCCAGGCTGCGGGCGTGTTTATTCAACGATGCGGCATCGAATTGGGACCGCCGTATACACCGTGGCGTCGCGTTGCCTGTCACAATACGGGCGTGGTGCCGACAGCAGTCGACCGCTGGGTGGGCGAGAGCAACGCGTTCGATGTGCTGCCGAAGCAGGTGGACTATTCAGGTCTGGCAACGGTGCCGCGACCGGCATCGTTGAAGCCGCTTGATGAGGATCCGGCACTGGTTGCCTACTGGCCGCTCGATGGCGACCTGCAGGACGCATCGAAGCACGGGCGCGATCTCGTGCCGCGGCGGCAGGGCCTGACATTCGAGGACTCGCGCGAGTTGATGCCGGGACACAATCAATCGCTCGGTCCGACAGTCGCAAATCAGGCGAACGGCGCGGGCACGCCAAAGTTGCCGTTGAGCGTGAAGACCGGGGCAACGCTGTCGCTGTGGCTGCGATTCGCTGGGGGTAACAAGTTCGACGGAACGCTGCTGGGGTCCGCCGAGAATGACGTCAATGTTCCGCGGTTGCAGATTGCGGCCAACTGGGGCTTTTTGCGGGGATTTGCCGGTTCGCGCGGCGAATCGGCGGACATCGGCCGTTTTGAGGACGGCAGGTGGCATCACCTGGCGCTTGTGGCCGAAGCTCACGAAACCGGCGGGGCTGTCAAAGCGTATGTGGACGGTGCTTTTGCGTGTGCCGGCACGCTGGGCGGCGGCGAGTTTGCAGATGGTGAATTTCAGGTCGGCGCACTGGCAGGTGACGAATCGGCGGGTAAGTTCATCGACGAGGTTCGCGTCTACGGGCGATCCCTCGCGCCGGAGGAAATCCGCATCCTCGCCACGCGTTGGGGCGAGAATGCCATTTCTCTCAAGATTTTCGGCGGACATCACGACGCAGGCGACTACAATCCGCGATCTCATCTCGACGTGGCACAGGTGCTGCTCAATGCCTACGAGATGGCCCCCGAGAAATTCACCGATGGTCAGCTGAACATCCCGGAAAGAAACAACGGCATTCCCGACATCCTGGACGAGGCCTTCTGGGCCATGCGTCTCTGGAACGGTCTCCAGGACGCGGACGGCGGAGTGCGCGGGGGGACGGAATCGAACGGCGATCCGAATTTCATCCAGACCGTGGAGTTGGACCGACTGGGCGACTTTGCCTTCGCGAAGGATGCGGCATCGTCTTTCGAATTCGCTGGCGCGTTTGCGCAGGCCGGTCGGATTGCGAAGTCGCTCGGCCGCGACAAGATGTCCGAGTCGTTGATCGACCGCGCCCGGCGGGCCCATGCATGGGCTGCGGCCCATCCGCCGGCCCACGCGGACACGCCGGCGCAATGGTCTCAGCGGTTTCTGGCTCCCAAGGCCTATGCCGCCGCGCACCTGTATCGAGCTACGGCTGAAAGCAAGTATCACAACGATTTTCGGGAAACCTGCGTGTGGACCGAGAAGCCGGACGCGGATGTCGATGCGGACGGGGCCTACGATCAGGAAGCCGCCGCTCTTGCCTACGCGCTGTGTCCGGACAACCTGGCCGACGTAGCTCTCAGGAAACGCGTTCGCGATGCCGTTGTGCGAAAAGCCGATCTGTTCATCCGGCATTCGTCGAGCATGGCGTACGGCTTTGTTCGGCACCCCTGGGCGCCGATCAACTGGGGCACCGGGGCGTACCACAACTGGCTCGAGCCGGTGATGTGGGCGTACCGGATTACGCGTGACGAAAAATACCGCCTTTGGATGATCCGGACCTGCGATAATTCTCTAGGCGCCAATCCGCTTGGCCGTTCGTACATCGTCGGCCTGGGGGCCCGCTCCGTGTGGGGTTCGTTGCATAACAGTCGTTATGGTGCGAGGGGCGAAGTGGCGGACGGGTGTCAGGTCCAGGGGCCGCACTTCCGCGGCGAGGGCTACCGGGTGGCGGAAACTGCATATCCGAAACTGCGCGAGGACTTTGCCGTTCTTTACACGTATGCGGACGCGCACTTTGCGATTTCCATGGACGAGGGAGTATCACGCAGCATGAGCCGGAGCATGGCCGCATTCGGGCAGTTGTTGCCGGATGCAGCAAACCGGGAGAATGCAGCCGGAAAGTAAACACAAGAAGCGCGGCCAGCACCGCTGGGTTTATCCGCCGCCGCTGTTACAATTTTGCCCAGCGAGATGTCCCGTCGAATTGCAGGGTCGTCAATTGGTTCTCATGAACGTGTTTCAGAATTCGCTCTCCTCTTGGGGAGATTCGGCTCGGCAGGGTCGGAAAAGGGGCACTGACTCTCGCCGGAAGATATCGCATCCGGCCCTCCCGCGTCGCGCTCCTTGTACTCAACGGACGGGTGAATCGGGTTCTTCGGACGCGTCTTCGCAGGGGTGGTGGCGGCGTTAATTTAGGAATGGCAAGTTAGGGCGCGCATCAAGTAATAAACCAACGCCGGGGTATTCCGGTTTTGGTGAGAGCAGGTAGGGAAAGCCATGGCATCGTTGGTGGTCGCATTTGTCGGGGAAACGAAAAGGTACGAGCTGCGGCAAGGTCACAACGTGATCGGCCGCCATTCGGACAACCCCGTTTCGATTTTGCAGCCCAGCGTCTCGGGGCGGCATGCCGTCATCTACGTCGAGGGAGACGAGTGCGTCATCGAGGATGCGGGCAGCCGCAACGGCACGTTCGTGAATCGGCAGCGGATTCGCGGCCGCGTCAAGCTGAACCACAATGACGCGATCCAATTCGGCGACGCAAACGCTCGTTTCGACAGCCCGGCATCGCCGAACCAGACGGTCGGCGGTTCCTCGGGAACTGCCACCGTATCGGACGACGATCCGTCGATGCAGACCATCGGCGGCCGGCTGGATATCGATGACGCCGATCAGGGCATGATTACCGGTCAGATTGCTGCGAGCGGGAGGTTCAGCGTATTGGGAGTTAATCCGCAGGCCAAATTGAAAGCCGTGCTGGAAATCAGCAAATGCCTTGCGGGCACCGTCGAGTTGACGGCTCTGCTTCCGAAGATCCTCGAGACGCTGTTCGGGATTTTCGAATATGCCGACCGGGGCTGCATCCTGCTGAAGGACGAACGGACAGGCGAACTCGTGCCGAGGGCCATGCAGCATCGCCGCCAAGATGAGGACAGCACGGTCCGTCTGAGCCGTACGATCGTCAACAAGCTGCTCAGCGAAAAAGTCGGGATCCTGTCGGACGACGCAGCGACCGACTCGCAATTTGCCGGCAGCCAGTCGATCGCCGACCTGCATATCCGTTCGATGATGTGCGCGCCGCTGCTGGGACTGGACGGCGGTGTACTGGGGATTCTCAGCATCGACTCTCAGAATCCGCTGGGAAAATTCAGTTCGGAGGACCTGGAAATCCTGATGACGGTGGCAGGTCAGGCCGCGCTGGCGTACGAGAACGCTCGGCTTGTGCAGGCTTATACCCAGAAGCGGCAGCAGGACCGCGAACTGGAGATTGCCCGCGGCGTCCAGCTTTCGCTTCTGCCGGGTGGTCGGCCGCCGTTTCCCGAGAGAAAGGAATTTTCGCTCGATGCCGTCAATCAGGCGGCGAAGATCATGGCCGGCGATTTCTTCGATTACTGGTTCGTGGAAGATAACGTGCTGGCGGTACTGATTGCGGACGTTTCGGGCAAAGGTGTTCCCGCGGCCATGTTCATGGCCGTGGCGAGGACGATGTTGCGGGTTGCCACCGTTCCCGGGCGGGATCCCGGCAAGGTGCTCACGGAGGCGAACAACGCTCTGGCCCAGAACAACGAAGAGAGCATGTTTGTCACCGTGTTCTATGCTCACTACCACGTACGCAGCGGGGAACTCATCTTCGCCAATGGCGGACACAATCCGCCCTATATGCTGCGGGCCAACGGCTCGGTTGAGTCGCTCGGTGATCCCACGGGACCGATCGTGGCAGTAATGCCCGACGTCGAATACTCGTCGCGCCGGATGACGCTTGCCGACGGGGATACGCTGGTTCTTTACACCGACGGAGTCACCGAGGCGGCCAACCAACGCGGTGAGTTCCTGGGCGAGTCGGGCCTCGAAAAGATTCTCGCTTCGCTTGCGAAACGGGGCGTCGAGGAGATCTGCCGCACAGTACTGACACAGGTTGACGCATACCGCTCGTCCCCCGATCAGGACGATGTGACCGTGGTCGCCCTGCGGCGCGGGAGTGAAAGTTGCTCGGACACGACCGACATCGTTCACGCATAGCTGACCGGGTGGCAGGCGGGATGCCGGACCCCGGATGGAATGGCTGCGCGTGTGACCGCAGTTTGGTCCATCCGCGCAACAGAATATCCTCGCACCACGCCTGAAGGGTCTGCAGAAGTCAGCCGGTGATTTGGGCGCGGCGACGGCACCGGAGATGTCATGAAAACGTCGCTTCTGTTGAGTCTTTCCGCGGTAGCCTGCGCCATCTTTGTGGCGTGGATCGTCATCTCGCCGTTCTGTGCCTGGAAACAGACGATCAGAGAACTGAACGATGAGGCAGTGTCCGTCGCGCCGCTGATCGACAGCGTTTACGAATATCGCGCGAGGACCGGATCCTGGCCTGCCGATCTTGAAACCGTCGCACCGCAATCGGCCCAGGAACTGGCGAAACGCGGTTGGACATACCACTGCGCGACTCCACCAGCGGATAATGCACAGCTTGACACAAACGGCGCGTTTCAAACAAGGCTCGTGTACGTTTTCGCCGCCGAGGAAGCGGCAGATCCCAGTCCGGGATGGTACTGTACGAGCGAAGGGAATCCAGTCGGTTTCAGCCTGAAATACGAACGGAAACGTTGACAATTTGATCTGGACAGGCGGGTGCCGAAAGGCACCCGACTGCCCGGATCAAGAGCGACTATCCGCGCAGCAAAAGGCGACGGAAGGCCGAATCGCAACCATGTCCGCAAATCCCCTCTCCCGTTGAGTTCGCTCCAAGAAAAGACGAAGCTCATCTGCGGCAAGAGTAGTGGATTCTGGACTGTCAGTCGCATCGGATTTCAACATGGCAAGCTGCACGGTTCGGCGCATCAATATTCGAATCGTCTGTTGTGTTACGGCGCTGCTGGTTCTCGGTTGGGCAGCAGTGACGCAAGCTGTCGGGGATCGTGCCACGACAGAGGGCCGGAAACTTGTCTACAAAGACGCGGGTCAGACGATCGTCATACAGGCTTGGGGTCGTGACGGACTTCGAGTGAGGATTACTCCCGATGGCGGCCGCCAGACCTCGGACTGGGCGCTGGATATTCCGCTCGAGACCGAAGGTCAGATTACGATCTCGAACGAAGAGGCCGTCATCCGCAATGGGAAGATTTCCGCTCGCATTCATGACATTTACGCGCAGCGCGGGCACATGCAGTTCTTTCGGCACTTCGGGGACCAGAAAACTCCGATCCTCGAGGAATACGATTATGTCGTGCACGCGCACAATCCCGGCTCGCGCACGTTCAGGCCGGTCGGCGACGGGCTATTTGAATGCGAATTGCATTTTGCTCCGCGCGACGGTGAACGATTGTACGGTATGGGCGAAAATGCCACCGGGCACGTCAATCTCAAAGGGTCCGTGATCGACCTGTATCAGCGGCACGTCAAGGCCGTCGTTCCCTTTGTGGTATCCAGCGAAGGATACGGGTTTCTCTGGAACAACCCGTCGTTGGGCCGCGTGGAATTCGGCAGCAATCGCACACGTTGGGTGTCGCAGGGATGCCGGCAGCTCGACTACTACATCACGGCAGGCGACTCTTACGCCGATATCCTCTCGAACTACGCCGACGCCACAGGGCATGCTCCCGAATTCCCGTACTGGGCTTCCGGCTTCTGGCAATGCAAGCTCCGTTATCAATCGCAGGCGGAATTCCTGAACATTGCGCGAGAATTCAAACGCCGCAGTCTGCCGCTCTCGGTCCTGGTGATTGACTTTCTTCACTGGGATGTGACAGGGAACTGGAAGCTCGACCCGAAGTTCTGGCCCGATCCCAAAGCGATGGTCAAGGAACTCGACGCGATGGGCGTCCGCATCATGATCTCGCCCTGGACGCTCGTGGACGAGAAGAGCGAGAACTTCGCCTACATGAAAGAACATGGCCTGTTCACGGGATCGATCGGCGGAAAGAAGGACACGGTTGACTTTGGCGGACCCAAGTACCAATACGATCCGACGAACCCGGAGGCGGCCAAATACCTGTGGAGCAAATGGAAGTCGAACTATGTCGACCTCGGCATCCGTACGTTCTGGCTCGATCCGTGCGACGAGTTTCACGATATTCCGGACTATGACCAGGTGCTCTTTCACGTCGGTCCCGCGAAAGAGGCACACGCTTTCTTTCCCGTCGCGCATCAGAAGAACATTTACGAGGGCCTGCAAGCTGCGGGCGAAAAAGAGGTGGTCACCATTTGCCGCAATGCTTGGGCCGGAAGCCAACGCTACGGCGCATGTCCTGCTCCGCACGATATCCGTTCATCTTTCGAGCACCTGGAAGAGTACATGAAAGTCGGGCTGAACGTGATGATGAGCGGAATCCCCTGGTGGAACTGCGATATCGGCGGTTTTATCACGCTGGACAACGCGAGCCCGCAGTTCCAGGAACTGATGGTGCGCTGGTATCAGTACGGTGTCTTCTTGCCCGTCTTTCGCACTCATGGTTGTCGGCCCAATAACGAGCCATGGTCGATCGGGGGAGATACTTATCCCTTGATTCGGTCTTCCATCATGCTGCGCGAACGCCTGCGCCCCTACGTGATGCAGCAGATGCAACTCGCGTCGAAGGCAGGTCTGCCGCCGATGCGGCCGGTCTTCTTCGATTTTGACAAGGATCCGAAAGCGGCAACTGTCGAGGATCAGTTTCTGTTTGGCGCCGATTTGCTCGTGGCGCCGGTCACGAAGTTCGGCGTGCGAAAGCGGGATGTGTATCTGCCCGCAGGAACCGAGTGGACCGATGCGTGGACAGGTCGAGTCCATGAAGGCGGGCAGTTGATTTCGGCTGATGCGCCGCTGCAGTGCATTCCTGTCTTCGTGCGGGGCAGCAAGCCTGAACTGGTGGCTCTGTTTCAGAGCCTGGAAATTTTCAGCTTCAATTTCGGCTCCCTCGGTTCGGCGACAATCGAAGGGACGGACATCACGATTCGGGTTCCTCGCGGAACGGACCTTCGCTCGCTAGCGCCGATATTGACGGTTTCTGCCGGAACGACGGTAAGCCCCGCGTCGGGAAGCCAACTCGATTTCAGTCATCCGCAGACGTTCACACTGACCGCGCCGGACAAGTCGGCGAAGCAATACCGCGTGACGGTCGAACCCGTGCTCATGTTCGACTTCAATGACGGAACGCTTCAAGGCTGGCACAACCGAGTCTGGGATGCCGGACTGAATTCGCAGCGCGGCGAATGGACCGATCTTGCGCCCAACGAGACGGAAGTGCCGCAGAAGATCAATGGCGGACAATTGCTGCCTGCCAGCAGTGAGAATGCGCTGTTCCGAAACGCCGGCACGAATTTTATGGGCCAGACCAGAACGTATGTGGTTTCGGGCAATCACCTCGACAATCACCGGAACACTCTTTGGCTGCGTTCACCGGAATTCCGCCTGACGGGTGCGGGGGACTTGAGATTTGAATTGCTGGCCGGCACCGGTGGCGGCGACCCTCCGGCACGAGAAGCCGCAGTACCCTTCGCGGCCGGTGACATTGATGCAACTGGTTGGATAGGCGTCTGTCTGTGTGACGCGGAGACCGGCGAGTTTGTGCTTTCGGCGAAACGCAGCAGCCGCGATTTCAACAACTGGGAGCCGCTTGGCTTCCCTGCGGAACAACTGGCCCGACTCGATCACTCGCACACATTCACGTTGGATTTGCTCGTCACCGGCCGAGGCATCTGGAGCTGGGTGGGTCTGGACAATGTCTGTATTCCAGGCGAATTACAGGCTTCCTCGAGAAATGCCGACCGCAAGTAGCTCCTGTGCAAACACGGTGCAACCGTGTTGATGCCTCGGTGTCGTCGTACGAAGGAGTCTGGAGTCCGGAGTCCGGAGTCCGGAGGAAGACGAATGTCCAAGTGGCGGCTGAGCACCAGCTGTCGGCTACCCGATGCCGACCGGATTCCGGTGTGCCAGCGCTCGTTTTTCGAGCTTGACACACCCTGCGGATTGCTTGAGTCGCGGAGCGACGGCACGAAGGTAGACGTGGGTTTCAACCCACGGCGGGTCTTCAGTCTACCGACTGCCGTGTGCCGACCGGATTCCGGTGTGCCAGCGCTCGTTTTTCGAGCTTGACACACCCTGCGAGTTGCTTGAGCCTCGGAGCGACGGCAGGAAGGTAGACGTGGGTTTCAACCCACGGCGGTTATGCGGTTGATTTCTCCGGGAAGCGAAGATGCCACGGATTGGCACCGATTGGCACGGATGAACGGGGTACGTGAGGTTACGCTCGCGGTGCAGGGGATTGCCACGCGTGCCAAGGCGCGTACGACGCGCGGGAAGAAGCTACTCAATCCGCTTCAGTCCTTCCCACATCAGATAATGTGCCTGGATGGGGAACTCGTCCATCCAGGCCCGGACTTCCAGCGTGCGCCAGGTTCCGCTGCCCTTGCCCTGGCCTTTGTCGTTTTCCCACAACCATTTCGGTGTCGGCCACAGACAGCCTGTCGGGTTCACTCGCCGATAGAACGCCTGCGAGACGCCGTTCTGGCCGTGATGGGCCATCTGCACGAAGTCGGAACGGAGATGATCGGCGTACCGAGAATTCAGGAGCTTGTCCCCCCCTTCGACGCCGAGATCACCAGGAAATAGCACCGATTTAGCGTGGTCTGACATGCGAATGACCAGGCTTGAGTTATTCAGCGCGTTCTTCGTGATCTCGGGGTTCTTCACTCCCAACACCTCGATTCGGATGCCGTCGATCTCGAGGACCTGTCCCAGAACCAATTCGGCGACCGTCCGTCCTGCGTCCGTCAGCGTCGTCTCAAACAGTTCGAACTCCTTCTGGCTGCCTTCCGTTTCGTACTGCTGTGTCCAGAGGCGATCGGGCATCGATCCGTAAATCGCGGCGATCTTCAGCTCTCCCGGTTTACGCAGGATCGCGCAGAACGCGCCAACGTGGTCACTGTGGGCGTGGCTGACGATCCAGGCTTCGACGGAATTCCCGCGGGCACGAAGGAAGTCGAGCAGATACGGTGCGTCTCCCGCGTTGCCGCCGTCGATGACGATGACTTTCCCGTGAATCGTCTGGATGACGTAGGACATCATTTGCGTCGTGGTCTGGTTCGGAAGTTGCCACAAGACGAACGACGTATTGGTTGGCGTTTGGCTCGCGTCCTGCGCTCGGCTCGCAGCAAATCCGAGTGCGGTTAGAAACAACGCAATCGCCGTCGTGCGAATCATCGACATGCCATGCCTCATGGTGCGGGAACCGTCTCGGGTGTGATATTCAGCAATCGCACGCCACCGCGGTCGACGCTCAGTTCAATGTCTCGGGCGCCCTGTGATTCGGTAGTCGTCGAAATCTCCTGATCGTTCGCCATATCAACAACGCGGCCGATGGGGAACGGGAGATCGCGGAGACGCACCGTCGTCTCCGGTTCTTCCGATTCGTGATTGATGACGAACAGAAAGGCTTCTCGCGTGTTGGCGCGGACCGATGCTTCGATGTCGGGGTTGGAGGACCGCACGTGAGCGTTGACCTCCGCATCGCTGGTGACGGCGTCTACTAATTCGCCCAGTTGGTCGCGGGCGTCGGGGTCTTCATCCTCCCAGGCCCTGAAGTACGTGTCCTGGACGCAGAATCCCAGTACGTAGGCTCGCCCTTTTCCAACTTCGTTTCGCACCAGCACGGGCTGGCCCGATACTGTCTTCGCGAGCACCTGGCCCGTGGTAACAACGCACGGACGAGGACTAACCAGCGTCAAGGCGATCTCCTGTCCCATGGCCGCGTCTTTCCATTCGTCTTTGGAGAAAACCGACTCGTCCGGCGTCTTGTCATCGCGGCACTGCCATCCGGGCGGACTGGTCTTGTTGGGAACCCAGTGCCCGGATCGTCGGATCCGATCGGCGCCTTGGCCTTTGACGCCAAAGATGGCCTCGAGCGTCTGAGACGGCTCTCGAAGTTCATTGGAGCGCGGCACGCAGTCGGCGATGACAGTGCCCCCGTTCTTCACGAAGGCAGCAATGTGGTTCGCGACCTTCTCGGGAAGCAGTTCGACATCGAACAAAACCAGGATGTCGTAGCCTCCGAGCTTATCGTCCGTGACCTGGTCCTCGTGCAGTACGTCAAGTTCTCCGAACGATCGCAGAAACAACTCGTACGAGAGCCCGACATTGAAGTACTCCTGCTGAAGCTGAATCAGTTGCGTGCGGGGAAAGAGCATGCAGGCTTTGGCTCTGACCTTGGGGGCATCGAGAATACGTGCCCCCGCTTTCTGCAGCAGCCGCAATCCGTCGCCGAATGTGTCCCAGTGTCCGGCATCGACGGGAATCTGGTAGCCGGTCAACAAATAGTTCGCGCCGCTGGCCACTGCCGTCATGCTCATTTCACGCTCGGACCATCGCATCGCGGCCAGTTCCGGGCACAAATACGCGGCGAACCACGCGGGATTGTAGGTTCCAACCCAGAAGCCGAGATCCTTCTTGTACGCCTGGGTCAATGCACGCATCTGTGCGAAAGCATAATGCGTCTGACTGATGCGGGGCTTCGGCAGCTGCGCGGGACGCCCGAAGCGAAAATCGAACATCATGTACGGATAGATGTCGAAGACGAACAGATCGGCGAAGTCGCCGCCCCAGTGTCCCACGTCGTCAATTGCGAGTTCCGAGTGCGAACTGAACCCCGCGCCGAACGTGTTGTGGCTATCGTGCGTCAACGTGATTTTTGCGTTGCCGGCAAGTTCCTTGGCTATGGGATAGACCTGACGCCATCCATCCGGGAATCCATCGGATCGGAAATTGATCACGTCCAGCCATTTCTTCGGGTCGTTGCGGATCGACTCGATGTCGGGCGGCAGATCGTATCCATAACGCTTCTTGAACTCGGCTTTAATCCCGTCGGTGTATCCGAATGACTTTGGCCCCCAGTGAAACGGCTCGTCCTGGTAGGCGAACACGTTGTACAGCCGCGGGATCGATTTGAGCGGCGCGAGGGCCTTCTCTGCGTTTGCGCGAACCGCTTTGGCGTATTCCGGCGAGTAAATGCAGGGATCGGGCGGATCGGTGCGTCCGAACAGTTCGAGGGCTCCGGCGTGGTAGCTTACGATCATTCCCTGGTCTTGAGCGTAGCGGAGAATGATCGCTTCTTCATTGGCCGGACGGTGCGTCGGCGCCTCGATCCCCGTGAATCCGTGTGCGCGAATATTGTCGATCGTGTCGCGGATTGTTGCCTCATCCAACGGCCCTTCCCCGCCCTTCCAGCCTTTGCCCGAGGGAACAGGGGAAAACTGCGTGACTGCCGGGAAAAACGTCAATTCGGCCGCCGGGCCGCCAACGCAGACGCCGAAAAACAAGCTGGCTGCCAAGATGCTCATGAACCTGTGCATCGCCATTGCTGATGTGCTCCGCTTGAAGTTGCCGAAATTTGTGCCCGCAATTCTAACGCGACTGGAAACACGCACGCAAAGCAATAACTTGCGAGCCGCTTCCAACTTCTTTGATATGATCGTGGTCTCGTACGGTGTTTTGGAATTCACTGTTCTCTTGGGGAGAGTGGGCGCCGCAGAGCCGGAGAGGGGGCACAGTCCCTTTCCGGACGCTTTTGCGTCCGAGTATCCCGCATTGCGCTCCTCGTGCTGAACGGGAAGGCGAATTTGATTCGTCAAACACGTTCTGACACGGTTCCGGCTCGCAATGTGGAACGCAGTGCGATAGGCTGTCGGGTCGACCCCTGTCCGGCAGTCTCATGGGCATCGACGATCGAAGTGACACCAGTTGCCGAGAACACGTGCGATGGACACCACGGCCCAGCATGATGCACAGCAGCGTGCGGATCGGATTGCGGTATTCAAAGCGGAACTCGCTCTGCTTGAGCGGGATCAGGTACTCGTCCTGACGGAGCAGCAGCGGTCGTCTCTCGACGAACATCTCTCGCAACTTCTCGACGAATTGGCCAAGCAGTTCGGTGTGGACGTCTCGGAGTCGGCCCGACGGCTCTCGTGGGTGATTCGCATCGCGACGTTGCTCGGAGGCGCAGCGTTATTCGCCTCCGTAGTGCTGTTTCTGCACCGGATCTGGGGTTCGTTGCCGGAGTCGGCGCACACTCCCCTGCTTGCAGCCTTTCCCGTCATCCTGCTGGTTTCAGCCGAAGTGTCCTGTCGTGCGGGCGTTCACGCTTACTACACAGCGCTCTTGGCCTTGGCCGGTACCATTGCTTTCATGATGGAGTTGAGCACGCTTGGGACCGTGCACAACATGTCGTCATCCCCCAACGCGATGCTGGCATGGTCAGCCGTGGCAGTGTTGCTGGCCTATGCGTACGGAATTCGCCTTCTCTTGGCGGTTGGGGCGGTTCTGTTCTGTGCTTTCTCCGGCGCTCTGTGGGTGTCCATCGCAGGCAGTGACTGGGGGAACTTTCCGGAACGGGCCGGGTACATCATTCCGTCGGCCGCGGCCGTGTACCTGATTCCGCCGCTCCTGAAGCGCGACCACCACAAGTTCAACGAGGTCTATCGAGCGTGCGGCGCAGCGCTCGCACTGGGCTCGCTCTTCATTATGTCCCAGGTCGGATACTCGTACGGTACGGGGCTCTCGACGCGTGCCTTTGAATTCGCGTGTCAACTGGCGGGGCTTGGGCTCAGCGCAGCCGTTGTTCTGCATGGCCTGCGGCTGGCGCAGCGGTTCGTTGTAAATACGGGTGCGATTGGGTTTGTGGTATTCCTGTTCGTGAGGTTGCATGCCTGGTGGTGGGACTGGATGCCGAAGTACGTGTTTTTCCTGCTGCTCGGGCTGATCGCTATTGCACTGCTGCTTGTGTTTCGGCGCATGCGGGCGAATCTCGCGGGGAGGAATGCGCAATGAAGGACAGCACAAAGCGACCGGTGTTGGTGCTCCTGGCCGGATTGGTTGTCGTTGTCTCGAATCTCGCGGCGATGTATCGGGCCGCGCAAAACCGCCGCGAAGCCTCACGGGGCATCGTCGAATTGACCGAACGCGACTTGGCAATGGTTCCGGTTTTCGGCGACAGTACAGTCATGCTGCTCCAACTTAAATGGAGAGACCAATCCGACGAGCGTCGCTTCCGGAACTCGCCCGATTGGTTCACTGCCGCGCGACTGGCCGAACTGGGCTTTGACTGCCATGTGCCGGCAAGCGACCCTGGGGCTCGAGATTATTATCGCACGATGTTGCCCATGCCGGCCTGCGTTGTACTGGACACGAAGGGAGTCCGGACTCGCCATGAAGACGGGCGCCCTGAAAAGGGATTGGTCGCCATTGATGTGGGGCGCGATGCCGGCCAATTGGAGAAGAAGTACCCGGATTTCACACGGTACGTCATCGCGAGGGGGGTCGTGAGTCTGATGTTCGATGACAGTCCGGATTCAAACGATGCGTCGCGTCGCCCGCCTCAAATTCGAGGACGGATCAATCAGATTGTTCCGGATCTCATCTCCGTGCCGCCTCCCCACAACGCGGGATTGCTGAGCCTGCGAAGTCGCGGCGGCAGTGGCGAGGGCTCTGACAACAGGGAACCGCGTTACGCAGTCACGGTGTCGTGGGGAACGCATGGAGAGCCTTGGGTTCGGCAGGTCCGCATGTTGTCGGACGCCGTGCCTTTTCGTCCGTAGGACGAGAGGCTGAAATTGGGGCGACGACTTTATCTTCCGTGGGACGGCATGCCTGATCCGTCCAATGACGTTGGGTGTTGCGCAGCCGAGACGTGAGGGTCAGTAATCGCGTGGGATCCGATCTTCTTGTCTTTCGCAACGCGTGTCGCAACCCTGTCACGCGTTTGTTCGACTCATGCTCTTTTCCGGACAGGTCAGGCGACCCCTCCTGCGGGAGACGGGCAACCGCAAGTGAAGAAGAGTCGTATTCTATCGCGGTTGCTATGAGATTCGATGTGGTGCGGCTTCCGTGTCGCGTTGCAGGTGTTTGACGCCCCAGAGCCAGAGCACGCCGCCCACCACCAGCAGCAGCGACACCAGTACGAAGCCGTAGGCCAGGCTGTTTTGTACGTTCAGGACGTTCTTGGCAAAGTCGGACACGGCTCCGACGATGGGCGGTGATATTGCGTCACCGAACAAGTGGATAATCAGAATGTTCACTGCAAACGCAGTTGCACGGATTGAGGGATGAGTGACGTTGGCGAGGATCGTGTTCGTCGGGCCCGTGTTGAAGAACAGGAAGAACTCGGCAAAGAAGATGAATACCCAGGCGAGCGGGAAGGGGCACAACAGGAAACCGATCACGCAAGGAACGGTAAGCAGCAGTCCGACGCCCGAGACCAGAAAGTACGAGCCGGGAAATCTGGGTTTGAGCCAGTCTCCGGCTAAGCCTCCGGACAGTGTCGCGATGAGTCCCGCGACGACGGTCAAGAGGCCGAGGAACACGGAAGGCACAAGTCCGGCGACCGGCGCAACGTGCTGCTGTTCGAGATACTTGGGCATCCACCACGATATGGCGCCGATGGCAAAAGTCATGGCCGCCATGCCAAGCGTGTTCAGGACATAAGAGGGGATGCGGAGCAGTGCCAAATAGTCCTGGTATCGCGGCCCGCGCGCCGAGGTCTTGCCTCCGTCCGAGGCACCTCTCGGCGGGTCGGGCATCAGCATGGACCAGAATCCCAGCACCAGGCCCGGGATGACGACGAGATAGAACGCCCATCGCCAACTCGTGATTGCCGCGACCTGTCCGCCCAGGGCAAATCCGAGAGCACTGCCGACGGGGATCGCCATGTAGAACCAGGCCAGTTTCCGACCGCGGCGGGAGACCGGATAAAGATCCGAGATCACCGTTGGTGCAACCGGGCCGTATGCGGCTTCGCCGATACCGACAAAGCATCGCGTGATCAACATCATCATGAAACCGGTGGCCAGCCCGCTCGCGCCGCTGGCCAGGCTCCAGAGAGCTACGCCGATCGAGATCAGCATCCAGCGCGACATGCGGTCGCCGAGCAGTCCGAAGACCGGCGATGCGAGCATATATACGACCAGGAACGCCGTCGACAGCAGACCCATCTTGAAGTCGGCGTTCTTGTCGGCCGCGTCGAGCAATTCCCGTTGTACGTCCGGCAGTACGGCAGCCAACACGTAGCGGTCGATGTAATTGAACAGATTGATCAACAACAGCAGTATTAATGCCTGCCTGGCGCCCTTGGACACCTGCAGTTCGTCCGGCGACGGAGGCAGATCATCGCGAGTTGTTTCACCGGACGGCGACATGGTCATCGGATCCTCGTGAGAAACCAGGTGCTCGACGGGAACGTTGCCGATTCTCGCAAACGCCGGGCGTATTATCCATCCGGAAATGACCCAAGATCAGCGCTGCGCGGCTTCGCAGTGAATTTTGGGAAGCAAGTTCGGATTGAGCTTGGTTGCAGGCGTCTCGTCCGGACAGGCTGCCAATTCCGCGCAGCACGCATGGATGTCGTTCAGGAAACGTTCCACATCCACGCCGAGATGCTGCGGCGAATAGCTGCCAATGTACTTCTGGCAGGAATTGTAGAGCTTGCGGGCGCCGCGGGTGTTGCCGTCGGTGAAGTGATGCAGTCCCAGCGCGATCTGGATCATGCCCTTGAGCAGGTCCCGTGACTCGCCGCGATAGTGCATCCAAACGCTTTCCCAGATCTGGTGCGCTTTGAAAAACTGCTGCCGATTGAATGTCTCGATGCCTTCGTAAAACCTCGGATCGAACGACATGATCCGTCCCCCCTCCTGATGCTTGTTCGGTCTGCTTGGCCTGAACGATAACAAGTTCGGTTTCGTCACGGTAGAGTGACTTCGACGGGTTGGCCGAATCCGCCGACTCCGATGAGGTGGACGAGGCGATTATGGATTTCACGCTTGCAGCCGGATTCCGGGCTTACGAGGGGGATGCGGCGGTGGATTCGGACTCAGCGGGATCGAGCCGGCAGTCGCGGCCCTTCCAGGCGAACAAGGCCGTCCCGATCAGGCCGAAGGCGAACGCGACCTCGAGGTTCAGTTCGGGCGATATGCCCCACAAGACGGCGCCGCCGAACGCTGCAAAGGAGACCAGAACGTCGCGAATCAAATAGTACAGCCCGAACATGGCCGCTTTGCGCCCGTCAGGCGCCAGGTCCATGATCAGCGCTTTGCGGGTCGGTTCGCCGAACTCCTTGAGCCCGCGAAGGACGAATGCCGCGACGAGCGGAAAGAGCGAGTGCGAGTAGAGCAGCGCAAGGGGAAAGGAGGTGAAAAAAGCAAAGGTGATCAGAACAAACGGCTTCTTTCCGAAACGGTCGGCCATGTAGGCCACGGGCACGTAAATCAATACGGCTGCGATGTTCTCAACCGCGGAAAGCCAGCCGAACGTCAACTCTGAAACGGGCTGGCTGACATATCGCGTCGCCCACACCACGACGAAAGCGTCGGGGATCCGCTCGCAGAAGCGGATCAGAATGTCGGACCAGAGGAGACTTCGCAGGCCATCCGGCATTTCGCGCCAGAGACGTATCGGATTCGGTTCGGGTGCTCGGCGGCGGTTTGAATCGTCCGAAATCCAGCGTTGTTGCACGACGATTGCAAGTAAGGCGAGAATCAGCGCGGCGCTAAATGCAGCACGCACTCCCTGCTCGACGCCAAACGCCGCGATGAACGCGCCGCCGGCAACCGGGCCGAGCATCTTCGGTACACGCCGGAAGAGGGCAAGCACCGAGACGCCCATTGTGCGCTGGTTCTTCGGCACGGCCTGGGCAAGGAGGCCCATCGTCGCGGGCAGCGAAATCGCAGACCACGAAATAAAAAACGCCGCCCCCAGCAGCACCGCCCACCACGAACGAATCACGATGACGCAGGCGTACCCGATCATCGACAGCAGATTGAAGACAAGCAGTGCCCGCTTGGTTCCGAGCCGGTCGCTCAGGTAACCGCCCGGAAACGAGTAGAGCGCGGACAGCAGGTCATCCATGCCGGCCAATGCGCCGATGGCGAGAATCGCGGTCGACGATTTGGCCAGTGACTGAAGATAGAGCGGCAGAAACCGCTCACCCATGTGCTCGCCCATGCCCACCAAGACAACCATTCCGAGGAGGCCGAAGATGCTCCGCCTGTTTGCTGCCGTAAACGGTTCAGACTTGTGAGACGGCGATGACACGGTTGAACAGACTCCCGGCACAGTGCTGCGGGTAACCGTCGCCAAGCGGCGCTCCCGATACGTCCGACTCAGTCCCGGCGGACGGCCCCATGGAGAAATCAGCCGTTTCCTGATTCAGGATCGTCGGCTGGGTTGAATAGAATACCAGATGCGAGGCAGTTGTATTTTAGATTTTGCCTTTCACAGGAATGCGGCGCGAAGTGCCGCAGTCCGCACGGTGCTCTGGGTGAACCAGGCATCTCGCCGAACTCCTCATGCGCGGGACTCTTCATGCGGAGAAAAGCGGGAGCGGGTCACCGCTTCAGCCTGCGTTCGCGGAGAACCAGTTCCGCATGCCCTCCACGAGTCGGCGTCGTTTGCGAATCGTCATGAATGAACTGATCGGAATATGGACCACGTGTCTTGCCAGAAAGACACTTTCGGAAAACCCGACCGGAAATGTCGAAGACAACGAACGGAAGTTCGCGGGAATGCAGTCCCAGGTGCGCAGCAGGAACAGGCCCTGCCCGTGTAGGTCCGAAACGAATCGATCGCGCGAAATGCCGTCTCGGACGGTAAAGCTCAAGAAGTGTTCGGCGTTTCTGGAATTCTCGGCGGAACGGATGACCGACAGGCCGGCGATCTCCCGCAAGGCGGATCGCAATTCATCGGCGGCTTGCCGTCTTCGCTGAAACTCGTGCTTTTCCGCAGCGGCGAACGCCAGGAAACGGCGCAGGCAAAGCCGGTTCGGAATCCCGGAGGGTGGATTCCACGTCGGGGATTCGAGATCGTCGCGCGGTGGCGTGACATCGCACGACCTTCGCTTGAGCCACTCGTAGATTACACGAGCCGGTGCAAACGTGGAGACTCGCTGGCGTAAAGTGATCTTACGCGCCGAGCCCGAACGAACTTCAACTGCTGAACCGGTCAGCAGGATTCCACCGTGGTCGTTACCGGGGACCGTTTTATAGAGTGAGATCAGCACCCAGTCGCCGAAACTGCCGATCGGGCCCTCGGCAATTGCCCCCCCGAGAGCCCGCACGCAGTCTTCGACAATCAACAGTTCCGGAAAACTCGCGCGTATTTCCGCGATTTGCGGGAAGGGATTACCGAACGCATGATCCACGAGCAGCACGGTGTCTTCGCAAGACATCCCTCCAAGTACCGTCTCGAGTTGCCGCACGTTGATATTAAGTGTCGTCCGGTCCACATCGACATGGACGACGCGCTTTCCTGCATGAATCGCGGCGGCCGTGACAGACGGGCAGATGAACGCGGGCAGCACGACGTTGCTTCGCTTCTGGCCGCGGAGCGCGTCGTGCAACATCGCTGCTCCGCTCTGTCCCCAGCAGGAAAATTGCAGCTTGGGGAAGTTCGCGGTGGTCCAGTTCTTCAGGGCCTGGGGCAGATCGGCAGTCATTTTCTTTCGGTCACGTTCATTGTGTCGCAGATGAACCGGCTGGATTCGGAGCCCCTCAGTTTTCGGGACGCCGCAGGTAATAGACAGTGTCGGCGGCAAGACTGATGCCGAGCAGCCGCGTCTTGCGGATGAGGTAGAAAGCAGTGTCTTTGATCTTCGTCGAGAATGTTGATCGGCGCGACGACGCCTGCCAGTTCGCCAGTGAGCATTCCGACCCCGGAATGACCCGCATGATCCGCAGGCCGGTTTTCTCGGCAAGCAATCTGACCGTCCGTTCGGCCCACACTGCGACGTGTGTCGGACTGTACATCCAGTACCGTTTGCCATGCAGTCGCGCCAGGACACTGTCAGGGTTGTTTTCGCGGATCCGGCAAATGCCCCCCGGCCGCATGAGCTCGAACACTTTCTGCATGAATGGCTGCGGGTTGGGGACGTACATGAGAACTTGATCGAGATTGACCCAGTCAAACGGCCCGCCGGGTACATCGACCTCGGTTAACTTGCCCACCATAACCTGGACTTGCGCGCGGGCCGCGGCCGATTGAGCAAGGCCTTCGGAGACGTCCAGGCCGAGGCAATCAAACCCGTGATTCCTGGCGGCTGCGAGGAAGCGTCCATCTCCCGGACCGATCTCAAATAGTCGTCGGCCGGAACTCATGCCCTGCATACAGCGAAGAACGTCCTCGTCGCATCGAAGTTCTCTGCGCGCCGACGGTCGGGATCGTGCTGCGGACTCCTGGACGTCGGCAAACAGCGTCGCGGCCTCATCATCGCCGACCAATTGAAACCGCAGTCTGCATTTCGGACAAAGATAGAATCCGAAGGAGCGGATGATCTCCCGTCCGTAATCTCTCTCTCCCGTGACAAAAATGTGCGGGTCGCGAGAATCGCACACTGGGCAGCGGACTTCCTTGGCCGCCGCGGACTCTGCCGCACCGGAACCAACGAGGGGCTTCGTGGCCTTCATGGTTATCCTTCGGCGTCTCAGCCGTGTCGGTGCTCGGTCGGGCAGTTACGATGCTGCCGAAACCGAATGAAGCGCACATTACGAGCGATCGAAGTCAAACAAAGACAAACAAAAGGCCGAACTCACACGTCTTGGCGGCTCGCGTGCTTCCCGTGCAGGGTGAGGCGAAAGGCAATCAGCAATGCGGCACTTTGAGCCTCGCACGCAAGAACGGAGTCGGAATAAACAGACCCGTGTCTGACGGCGACGCAGGGACCATCATGACAAAGCGACAACCGCTGATCAAGGCTCGGAGGAAATCCGCAGAGGGCTTTCGCCTGGTCGGGCAAGGTCCGTTGCTCACGGGAGCGGACCAACTGCGAAAACGGTTCTGCTGGACACGCCTCTGATGCGCGCTGAATCTACTCGGCGGGTCCGGTGAGATCGCCACGCTTCTTGAGCGTCGTTGGCGGCTCGGACGCTGAATTACCGGCTGATCAGAACCGCCGATCCGCGAACCACGTCGGCCGCGCGGGGCAAAGCAGAACCGTGGTAATACGCGCGACGCACGGCGTTGCCGTAAAAGTGCAGGGGGCGATAGGGACGCTGCTCAATCGGAGTCGACCTGATCTGTTCGCGCTGTGCTCCAAAGGCAATTACCTGGCCGGACCAGCCCGGTTCCTGCCCGGAACCGACTGAAGACAGAAGGGCCACCGCCATGACCGGAGCGAGAATCACGGATCGCAGCTTCACAGATCGACTCCTCAAACCATTGTGAGACGTTCGTCGCAATACGAACACGTCGCAGTACGAACGTGGTGAATGTCCGACTCGGCACTCCAATTGCCGCTCGGTGTCGATCCGTCATGCGTGCATCATGGCAATCCGTGTACCAATTTCTTAAGTGCCCCCTGTTCCGCGTGAATCACCGGAATTCGACGTCCCGCCCAGCCTCTGTCACGGGTTGCCCCCGCAAATGTCGCAGTGCCTTGATCAAATTGCACGGGTTTTCAGCGCTGGCAGCAATTTGGCCCTTTGGGCGTATCGCTTTTTTCGTCCCAGTTGGCGCGTCATCTGCTTGATGGAGCAGTGCGAGGCCCGTTCCAAGCGGATCCACTCCAAGCCTGTGGCAGTACGCCAAATCGAAGTGTGTGGGGATTGTCTGGCTGTGTAAGTATTGTTGTTAACGATTGTTACGACTCACTCAAGCTGCCTTCGGTCGCGGTGTCGGGAATCTGACGAGCACAAATCGAGTGGGCACGGACCATAAGTGGTCGCGATATATCATGGAATACCCGTTAAATACAATGGATATCCGTGATATGTAGTGGTTTATGGGGTGAGGTCGGTGGCGAGGAAGTTGAAGCACATGTCCGGCGCGAGGCAAGTCTGCAGCCGAGAGTCGGTTGCCTGATGGCGGTGTGCGTTAATCGAGGTTCTTTCCCACCTGAACTGAGCGAGCAGATGTAAATTGAGAAGTTGAGCGGTAGGCTCAGACAGCGGCGATTGGAATTGCTGGGAGATTCACGGCGAATTTCCGTCCT
>CAIPEB010000020.1 GCA_903863885.1 uncultured Planctomycetaceae bacterium
TCCGGCATCCGGCATCTGGCATCTGGCATCCGGCATCCGGCATCTGGCATCCGGCATCTGGCATCCGGCATCCGGCATCTGGCATCCGGCATCTGGCATCTGGCATCCGGCATCTGGCATCTGGCATCTGGCATCCGGCATCTGGCATCTGGCATCTGGCATCCGGTATCCGGCATCTGGCATCCGGCATCCGCCATCCGCGATACAATGGCGGCACCACCCGCGTCACATAACGGAGGACAACGCGAATGAAACTCAATTCATTGAATTCGGTCAAAGTTCAAGCCACGATTGCAATCGCCGTGCTTCTATCGGGAACATGCGGAGCCCCCGCTCGGGCAGATGTGAAAGTGCCGTCGATTTTCGGCAGTCACATGGTGCTTCAGCAGGGCCAGAATAATCGGATCTGGGGCTGGGCGGAGCCGGGCGAGGAAGTGAAGGTGACGATCGCCGACCAGACCAAGTCAACCAAGGCGGGCGACGACGGGCGGTGGAACGTGCAGCTCGATCCGCTGGCCGCGGGCGGCCCGCATCAGCTGACGATTGCGGGCAAGAACACGCTCGCGCTGGACGATGTGCTGGTGGGCGAGGTCTGGCTGTGCTCCGGTCAGTCGAACATGCAGTTTGCGGTGTCGAATGCCAATGACGGGGATCTCGAGAAGCTCAGCGCAAAGTACCCGCAAATTCGACTGATCTCGGTTCCGCAGGTCGGCACTCAGGAGCCGCAGGACAATTTCGTCGGTCAATGGCAGGTGTGCTCGCCCGATACCGTGGGCGACTTCAGCGCGGTCGGCTTTTTCTTCGGACGGCAGTTGCACCAGACACTCGGCGTTCCGATCGGCCTGATCGACAATTCGTGGGGCGGTTCAGCATGCGAGGCCTGGGTCAAGCGGGATCTGCTCGCGGCGGACGAGCGTTACAAAGGGCTGCTCGAACAGTGGGAGCAGACGGAAAAGACGTTTGACTTCCAGAAGGCCATGGCCGAATTCCGCGAGAAACGCAAGGACTGGGAAGCGCGGGCACAGCAGGCGAAAGACCAGGGCAAGCAGCCGCCGGCACCGCCGCGCGCGCCGCAGAACGTGCTTGCCGGTCAACACCGGCCGGGCAACTTGTACTGCGGCGTGCTGCATCCGATCATCGGCTACGGCATCCGCGGCGCAATCTGGTATCAGGGTGAGGCGAACGCGGGGCGTGCTTACCAGTATCGCGATCTGTTTCCGCTGATGATCAAGCTGTGGCGCGACGAATGGAAGCAGGGCGATTTCCCGTTCTACTGGGTGCAACTGGCCGACTACATGGCCGAAAGCCCCGAGCCGCGCGACAGCGCATGGGCTGAACTGCGCGAAGCGCAGACGATGACGATGGCCAGGCTGCCCAATACGGGCCAGGCCGTGATCACGGATCTCGGCGAAGCCGACGACATTCACCCCCGCAACAAACAGGACGTGGCCAAGCGTCTGGCGCGATGGGCTCTGGCGAAGAACTATGGCGTGGAGGTTCCCTGCGCCAGTCCGCTCTACAAATCGATGGAGTGCAAGGACAACAAGATTGTGGTCCAACTCGAGGTGTCGCCGGGCCCCGATGGAGCACTCGATTCGTTCGACGTCGCCGAAGTCCGCGGCTTTACGATCGCCGCCGAAGACAAGAAGTTCGTTCCGGCCAAAGCAAAGATCGTCGGCCGCGACCGCGTCGAAGTCTGGAGCGATGACGTCGCCAATCCGGTTGCCGTACGCTACGCGTGGGCCGACAACCCGGTCTGCAATCTGCGCAGTAAACTGGGCCTGCCCGTCACTCCCTTCCGCACCGACGACTGGCCGGGCGTGACAGCGGGGAAGTGAGGGGAGGCCACGGATCAACACGGATGAAATAGCGACGGCGATCGGGATGCCGACCAGCCCATTCAATTGAGCGGCGAGAGGCCCTGGAGGCAGAACGTGTAGAAGATGGCGCCGATGATGCCGCCGATGATCGGACCGACGATGGGAATCCAGGCGTAGCTCCAGTCGGACGGGCCCTTGCCGGCAATCGGCAGCAACGCATGCGCCAGGCGAGGCATCAGGTCGCGGGCCGGGTTGATCGCATAGCCGGTCGGTCCGCCGAGCGACAAGCCAATGCTCACGACGATTATGCCGATCAGCGCCGGGCCGAAGCCGTCGCCGATCTTGTTTGCCTTGTTCGCAACGCTCAGCGCTCCCACCACCAGAACGACCGTGCCTATCACTTCGCTGAGCAGATTGCCCAGCGTGTGACGGATGGCGGGGATCGTGCAGAACACGCCCAACTTCGTCGATGCATCGGGGGTCCGCGACCAATGCGGCAGAAACGCGAGCCATACCAGCACCGCGCCGAGGAATGCTCCGATCAACTGACCGCCGATGTAGTACGGAATCTGGTCCGTCGTGATCTTGCCGAGACTGGCCATCGCCAGTGTCACCGCCGGATTGAGGTGCCCGCCGCTGGCCCAGCCGGAAATGTAAACGCCAAGCGTCACTGCCAGTCCCCATCCGGCCGTAATCGCGAACCAACCGGCCTTGTTGCCCTTGGATTCATTCAGACAGCTGTTGGCAACAACTCCGTCCCCCAGAAGAATTAAGAACATTGTTCCGACCAGTTCGCCGCAAAAGATCCCCATGAACTGCCTCACGCCGATTGAGTTGGGAAAAAGTCGAGTCCGAACATTGTGCGTCGCCGTCGCGTCGGCGGCAACCACAGCAGAACGTTCGACGCGCTTCGGAAATCCTTGACCGCATCGCAGCGTTCCCACTAGACTCAGAAGCCCCCGCCGTCGGTTGCAGTCTCAGCACGGGGGAGGCCACGGATTGGCGCGGATAAACACGGAATTCTCCGGCTACCGTAAGGCGTTCGATCCATGTTAAAGAAGACGCATCTCGTCTATCTGCCGCTGATCGGGGTCCTGGGATCGGTTGCGATGCTGCACGCGGCGGATCAGCCGAAGTCGGGCGAGCAGATCTATCAGGAACAGTGCGCCCGCTGCCACGGCGCGCAGGGTGAGGGGGTCAAGGAAGAATACAGCCAGCCGCTGCAACGCCGACACAGTCTCGATGAACTGCGGAAGATCATCGATGAGACCATGCCCGCCGATCATCCCGAGGCATGCGTCGGTGAAGATGCGAATCGCGTCGCGCAGTTCGTCTTCGACACGATCTACGTGCGGAACGACAGCCTGCGGCCGCGAGTTGAATTGTCCCGGTTGACCGTGCGGCAATACGCCAACTCGGTGACCGATCTGCTCGGCGGGTTCCTCGGGCAGAAGTGGCCGGACGACAAGCGGGGCCTGCAGGCTCGGTACTTCAAGGAGCACGGATTCGGCGGAGACAAGCTCGCGTTCGAGCGGACCGACGCGAAGGTCGAGTTCGACTTCGCCGACAAGAGCCCTGACCCTGAGAAGATCGGCAGTGAGGAGTTCGCCATCCGCTGGCAGGGCGGCGTGATCGCCGAAGAAACGGGCGAATACGAATTCATCGTGCGGACCGAGAACGGAACCAGGCTCTGGGTGAACGACCCGGAAAAGCCGCTCGTCGATGCCTCGGTCCGATCCGGCGACGAGAAGGACCATCGCGGGTCGATTCGGCTGATCGCAGGCCGCGTCTATTATCTGCGACTGGAGTACTTCAAATTCAAGGACAAGACGGCATCCGTCGCGCTCGAGTGGCAGACGCCCCGCCGTGCGCGCCAGACCATTCCCGAACGCAACCTGACGCCCGGCCGGTTCCCGTATTGCTTTGTGCTCCAGTCCCCGTTCCCCCCGGACGACAGCAGCATGGGTTATGAACGCGGTACCGCCGTCTCGGCCGAATGGAACGCGGCTCAGGCCAAGGCCGCGCTCGAAGTGGCGCGCTTCGTGGTGTCCTCGGCCGACCGATTGGCCGGTACCAAAGAAGACGCCCCTGACCGAGCAGCTCGCTGGAAAGACCTCTGTTACCGGTTTGCGGAACGGGCCTTCCGCCGGCCTCTGGATGCCGAGCAGCGAGCCGCCTGTGTCGATCGCCACTGGGAAGGCAAGGACCCTCAAACGGCGATGAGGAACACGATCCTCGTGACCCTGATGTCGCCGCAATTCCTTTATCCGGATCTGGGCAGCGGGGAGTGCGACGACTTCACAGTTGCCGCGAGGCTCGCGATTGCGCTGTGGGACTCGCTGCCCGACGATGCTCTGCGCGAGGCAGCCGCCAACGGCCAGCTCCGCAGTGAAGATCAGGTCTCGGCGCAAGTCCGCCGGATGCTCCAGGACCCCCGGACGAAAACCAAAGTCCGCTCGTTCTTCCACAAGTGGCTGCCGATGGAGCGGCTCGCCGATATCTCGCGCGACAAAGAGCGGTTCCCCGGCTTCGACCCGCTCGTCGTTGCCGATCTACGTACGTCGCTCGATCTGTTCCTCGATGAAGTTGCCTGGGGCGGGCATTCGGACTTCCGTCAGCTGCTGCTGGCCGACGATTTGTTCCTCAACGATCGCCTGTCGAAGTTCTATGCCTCGGAACCGATCAACGGCCCCGCATTTCAGAAGGTGAAGGTATCCTCAGTGCAGCGGGCCGGAATACTTACTCATCCCTGCTTGATGACCGGTCTGGCCTATTACAACGCCAGTTCCCCGATTCACCGGGGCGTATTTCTCGCGCGGAGTGTGCTGGGCCGCACGCTGAAGGCTCCCCCGATCGCGGTTTCGCCGATCGACGAGGGAGTCAATCCGGACATGACGACGCGCGAACGCGTCTCGTCCCAGACTTCGCCACCCGTCTGCCAGTCGTGCCACGGCATGATCAATGCGCTCGGATTCACCCTGGAGTCCTACGATGCGGTGGGCCGGTTCCGCGAACTGGAGAAGGGCAGGAAGGTCGACGCGACGGGCTCTTATCGCACTCTGGCCGGAGAGGAAACCCGCTTCGAGAATGCGAGGCAACTGGCCGAGTATCTCGCCAACAGCCCCGAGGTGCACCGCGCGTTCGTCCAGCAGCTGTTCCAATACATGGTCGCACAGCCCGTCAATGCGTACGGCGTTGACCGGCTCGATCAGTTCACCGATCGCTTCACGCAGTCCCAGTTCCAGATCCCGCCGCTGCTCGTTGACATCCTGACCGTGTCGGCATTGCACAAGCACTCGAAAGAGAACTCCTCATGAACACCGCGAAATCACGCCGCGAATTCCTGCGAGACCTCGGCATCTCGGCCGCGGCGATTCCCTTCGTGCTGAACCTGCCCAGCATCGCCTTGGCAGAGGCCGCTCCCCGCAAGCAGCGGCTCGTGATCATGTTCAGCCCCAACGGCATCGTGCCTCCGAATTTCTGGCCCGATGAAACAGGGGAGGCCTTCAAGCTGAAGGACATCCTCACGCCGCTCGCGCCGTACCGGTCGCGCATGCTGATGCTGCAGGGCATCTCGAACAAGGTGCGGGGCGACGGCGACAACCACATGCGCGGCATGGGCTGCCTGCTGACCGGGATCGAACTGTTTCCGGGCAACGTGCAGGGCGGATCCCACACGCCGGCCGGATGGGCGAGCGGGCTTTCCATCGACCAGGAAATTGCGCGATTCCTCCAGAGCCGGCCCGACAAGCAGACTCGCTTCGGTTCGCTCGAATTCGGGATCGGCGTTCCGGACCGGGCCGATCCGTGGACGCGGCTCGTCTACGCCGGACCGAACAAGCCGGTCGCGCCCGAGATGGATCCTTACCAGATGCTCGCCAAACTCTACGGCCAGGCCCAGGACGGCGAGAGCCTCCGCAGCGTGCTCGACGAGGTCCGGTCCGATCTCGAGAAGGTGCGGGGCAAGATCAGCGCCGAGGACCGGCGGGTTCTCGAGGAACACGAGACGTTCGTACGCGCCATGGAGCAGGATCTGCAGCGCGACGCGCAGACGCCCCAACCCGCGCGCCCGCCCGAGATCGAAGCCGGCGTGAAAAACAACAACGACAACCTCCCGAAGCTGAGCCAGATGCAGATCGATCTGCTGGTTCACTCGTTCGTGGCCGACTTCGCCCGGGTTGCCACGCTGCAGATCACCAACTCCGTGGGCAACGCCCACATGCGGTGGCTTGGCATCGAGGAAGGCCACCACGAACTGTCCCACCACCCTGACAGCCAGACCGAATCGCAGGAGAAACTGGTCAAGATCAATCGCTGGTACTGCGAACAGCTGGCCTACCTCGCCAAGCGACTCCAGGAGACGCCCGACCCGAGCGGATCCGGCACGCTGCTCGACAACACGACCATCGTCTGGACGAATGAACTCGGCAAGGGTAACTCGCACACCCTCGACAACATTCCGTTCGTCCTCGTCGGCAACGGCCTGGGCTTCCGCATGGGCCGCGCGGAAAAATACGACAACGTGCCGCACAACCGGCTGCTGATTGCAATGGCTCACGCCATGGGACATCCGATCGAGACCTTCGGAAACCGCGAACTGTCCAAGGACGGCCCGCTGTCCGGGCTGACCTGAGCGGCGAAGCCCGTTGGTTCGATGCGGGCGACGACGGCTACTTCAGTTCCTTCACCCGCAGATTGCGGAAGAAGACTTCCGCGCCGTAATTGCCGTGCGCGTGCAGGCCGATGTGCCCTTTTTCATACTTCAGCCCGGGATGCTCGTGCCCGTCGATCGGCTGGGCCTTGTCGAGGTCCGCGTCGACAATCACCGCCCCGTTCAGCGTGACCTTCACGTGCCGCCCGTCGCAGACGATCTCTTCCTCGTTCCACTGGCCCGCCGGCTTGAGATGCCCCGTCTTGGCGGGAACGACTCCGTAGATCGAGCCGTGATGCTGATAGTCCTTAAGCTGGATCGGGTCGCCGTCGGCATAGTAATCGTCTTCGAGCACCTGGATCTCCATGCCGTACAGGTGGGGCTCCTTGCTCGGCTGCGCGCGGATACCGATGCCGTTGTTGCCTCCCGGATCCATCTTGATATCCAGCCGCAGCACGAAGTTCGCGTATTCCTTCTCGGTAAAGATGTGATTGGCGCCCGTCGCCGTGCAGATCAGCTGATTGTCTTTCACATAGTAGCTGCTCTTATCTCCATCCAGGCCCATCCAGCCGTCCAGCGACTTGCCGTCGAAAATCGGCACAAAGCCCTGCTCGGAGTCCGGCTTCTTTTCGCCGGCAGGCGCATTCTCGGCACGGATCATCGCGGTCAGCGAAAGGACCAACAAAACAGCCAGACACGTGCGACGTAACATGGCAATCTCCATTCTTGACCGCAGCCTGCAGCCTCCGCGGGCGTGCCGGCGCGGCGCTGGTTTTCCTGGGCCGGTTGTGATCTGGAGCATGCGCGCTGCCACGGGGAAAATCAAGAGCACCGAGCGGCGAGGAAACGTGAAGCGATGAACGTGCGCTTCCTTTGCGCCGCAGACGAGGACGTCTAAACTGGGGAGTCCCTGCAACGCGGGAACAGCGGCGTAACACACGGGTGGACCAGCCACCCGTGGCACCCGGAATGGCCCGGGACACGCACGGATGAATGCCGGCGATTTCGCCGGCGGCAGGTCTATTCACTTCGCTGGATTCTCAGGACCGACGAAACGGAGATGCCGATGAAGGCACTGTGCAAAAGCAAAGCGGAACCCGGACTGTGGCTTGAGGACGTGCCCATGCCGAAGGTCGGCATCAACGATGTGCTGATCAAGGTCGATCGAACCGGAATCTGCGGCACCGACCTGCACATCTACAAGTGGGACGACTGGGCGAAACGCACTATCCCGGTGCCGATGGTCGTCGGACATGAATTCGTCGGCGAGATTATCGAGGTCGGCTCCAACGTCTCCGACTTCTTTCCGGGCGATATCGTCAGCGGAGAAGGCCACGTCGTCTGCGGCCGATGCCGCAACTGCCTGGCCGGCCGACGCCACCTCTGCAAGGACACCAAGGGCATCGGCGTGAATCGCCCCGGCGCCTTCGCCGAATACCTTGCGCTGCCCATGACCAACGTCTGGCACCACCATTCGTCCATCGATCGCGACGTGGCCTCGATCTTCGACCCGTTCGGCAATGCGGTGCACACCGCACTCTCGTTTCCCGTGCTCGGCGAGGACGTGCTCATCACCGGCGCCGGTCCGATCGGGGCGATGGCCGCCGCAGTCGTACGGCACGCGGGCGCTCGATACGTTGTCGTGACCGACGTCAATCCCTACCGTCTCGAACTGGCCAAACGACTCGGCGCGACGCTGACCGTTGACGTGCGCACCCAGACACTGGCCGACGCCCAGAAAGAACTCGGCATGGCCGAGGGCTTCGATGTCGGACTCGAAATGTCGGGCAACGCGGCCGCGTTCCGCGATATGCTCGCCAACATGTGCCACGGGGGCAAGATCGCCATGCTCGGCATCCCCGAGAAGGAAATGGCCATCGACTGGAACCTGGTGATCTTCAACATGCTGACCATCAAGGGAATCTACGGCCGCGAAATGTACGAGACGTGGTACAAGATGACCGTGATGCTCCAGAGCGGACTGAACCTCCAGCCCATCATCACGCACCGCTACCATTACACCGATTTCCAGAAGGGCTTCGACGCCATGTTCAGCGGCCAGTCAGGAAAGGTCGTGCTGAGCTGGCAGTGAGCGGATGCCGGATGTCGGGCAGCCCGCCGTGGGTTGAAACCCACGTCTACCTTCATGCCGTCGCGGCGCGAGTCCAGCAATTGGTAGGCTGTTTCAAACTCGCAAAGCGAGCGCGGGCATACCGTTTTTGAACACTTACTGGCTACGCTACCGATTACCGGCTACTGTCGGCCGGCCACCGGCTGCCAATCAGATGTAGTACATCGCTTCGGTCTGGCCGCGCACACGCGATATCAGTTCGGCAAAGGTCGTCGAATGCAGCATGTCGCGCTGGACCGCTGCGACCTCCTGCCAAGCGCGAAGCAGAGTACGCGAGGCAATCGTCTCGCGCGATACATTCGTGGTCAATTCGTGCGTCTGACCCTCGATGATCGCCATGACTTCGCCCAGCGACAGTTCCGCCGGATCGCGTGCCAGTTGATAGCCGCCGGCCGAACCGCGCGTGCTCGTGACGATGCCGGCCCCTTTCAACTGCAACAGAATCTGAACCAGGAACCTCGCAGGAATCCCGTTGGCCTGGGCGATGTCCCGAATGCGCACGGGCTTTTCCGAACCGGCATGAACGGCCAGTTCCAGCACTGCGATGCACGCATATTCCGTCTTGGCGGATATGTTCATGTGTGAAGGCCGCACTCGGTCTTGGCAAAGCCGCTCCAGCGGCCCGCGCGATCATCCTCGCCGAACAATACCGCCCGGGTGCATGGCCAGCACCCGATGCTCGGATAGCCCCGATCGTGCAGGGGATTATAGGGGATGGAATGGTCCGTGATCATCTTCCAGACCTGATTCTTCGTCCAATTGGCCAGCGGACTGACCTTCACAAGGCCGAACTTCTTGTCCCAGCCGACAATCGAAGCCTTTGCTCGGTCGGGACTCTGGTCGCGGCGAATCGCGCTGGCCCAAGCGTGCATCCCTCGAATCGATTCGGTAAGCACGCGGATTTTCCGGTCATGGCAGCACTGGTCGGGATGCGTCTTGTACAACGGTCCGCCATGCTGCGCCTCGTATTGCTCGACGGTCAACTCGGGCCGCTTCCACTGGATCTCTATCCCGTACCGCTCACGAACCCGCTCACCCAATTCCAACGTCTCCGGAAACTGGTATCCGGTGTCCAAATTGAAGATCGGAGTCGCCGGACCAACCTCGGCGAGCATGTGAATCAACACCATGCCCTCCGGCCCGAACGCCGTCGCCATCGTGAATCGCGGAGCAAAACGGTCAACCGTCCACTTCAGGATCTCCTGAGGAGTGGCCGTTTCAAACTCCTGGCTGCGCGCCCGCAACTCGGCCAACAACTCGTCCGTCAGTTCGAGCGGAGATGAATCGTCCACGGCTTCTTCTTCTTTGGATGTCATTTCGGGAGGAAACACCACTCGCAGAGACGGTCGCGAAACCGACAGCAACTGGTCCCTCCCGGATATCGCAGCTCGGGTCATATTTCACTTCTCAATTGGCCCGGCCATCTTGCAGGACCATTCCAATAGGATATTCGCTTCGTCCATCCACCCGCCGGGTGCCACCCCGTACGACCTTGTCGACCCAGTACGACTTTGTCGCAACAGCCAAATCCCAAGCCTTCCGCCGTCGCACCAATGTTACAAATGTTAATCATCTAAGTCAACTATCAATTATTTCGGCTCGCTGGGGCCTGGATCTTCAGCGCAAAGCGGCGCAGAAACCTCCTTCAGGGGGGATTCCTGCCCCGGCAGTCGGGAGATTGGCGGGCCGGAGTCTGGAAAATCGGTGGCCGACGGGCAGAAGGGGCGGCTGTTTCGGGGCGGGAACCGGATCTAGTCGATGCCGTACTTCTCGGCCAGGGCGTACTTGGATTCGACGCCGATCAGTTCGTTGAATTCGGCGAACGACATGAGCGAGTCATTTTCGCCGAGGGTGGTGCCGTCGCGCAGCACCTTTTGGTAGATGCGTTCGAGTATGCGGGCGGAGGCGAACAGTCCGGCCAGCGGATAGAGGACCATGTGGAAGTTGAGCCGGGCCAATTCCGCCAGCGGCAGGACGGGTGTTCTTCCGCCCTCGATCATGTTGGCCACATTCGGGCCGTGCGAGCGGCGACCGATCTCGGACAGGTCGTCGAGCGAGGCCGGCGCTTCGACGAAACTGGCATCCGCGCCGGCGGCGCGGGCCGCGCTGACCCGGGCGATCGCTTCGTCCATGCCGAGCACGGCCAGCGCATCGGTTCGGGCGACGATGAAAAAGTCGCGGCCGGCGCGGGCATCGACGGCCGCGTGAATCTTCTGGATGTAGTCCTGCCGCTCGATGACTTTCTTGCCTCGCATATGGCCGCAACGTTTGGGCCAGACCTGATCTTCGAGGAAGCAGCCGGCGGCACCGGCGGCGATCAGTTCCTGGACCGTGCGGTACACATTCAGCGGGTTTCCGTAGCCGGTATCGGCATCGACCACGACGGGTATGTGCACGCTTGCGCAGATGCGTCTTGCCCGGTCGACCATTTCCGTCTGCGTGAGCAGCCCGAGATCCGGTTCGCCGATGGCGGTCGCGGCGACTGAATAGCCCGAGACGAAGGCCATGGCAAAGCCGACTCGCTGGGCGATCTTGGCCGTCAGCGTGTCGTAGATTCCGGCAAAGGCCAGCGTGCCGGCGTCCTCGAGAATCCGACGCACTCGGGTATCGGGATGGGTGTGGCTCATGCCGGCGAATCTACCAGGGACGGGGTGCGAGGGCAATCAGCGGCGGGACCGCTGCGATCCTACTTGACTCGCCACTTGCGCCACGTCAGGATGCCCGTCAGAAGTTCTCAATCACCCATGCCTACGGAAGCATGATTTATGTCGGACAGCGCGAAGGTTTTCCTGGCGGTGGATCTGGGCGCATCGAGCGGCCGGGTCGTGGCAGGCTTGTTGGATGGCAGGCGTTTGACGTTGGAGGACGTGTACCGTTTTGAAAACGGCGGCATCCTGGCCAACGATCGGCTGCACTGGGACCTGCTGGCTCAGTGGAACCACATTCTGCAGGGGCTGCGTGCGGCCGCGGCCCGTTACGGAGATCGGATCGCCAGCGTCGGCGTGGACACCTGGGGTGTCGACTTCGGCCTGCTGGCCAGCAACGACGAACTGCTGGGCAATCCGTATCACTATCGGGATCGCCGCACGGTCGGCATGATGGATCGCGCGTTTTCGATTGTGAGCCGCGAGGAAATCTTCCAGGAGACCGGCCTGCAGTTCATGGAGCTGAACACGCTGTATCAGCTGATTGCCATGCGGCTGCAGAACTCGCCCTTGCTCGATGCGGCGCATTCGATGCTGATGATTCCCGACCTGTTCCACTGGCTGCTGACCGGCGTGAAGTGCAACGAGTTCACGGACGCTTCGACGACGCAGTTCTACAACCCGGTGACGAAGTCCTGGTCGACGAAGCTCTTTGAGCGATTCGATCTGCCGACGCGGATCCTGGGCGAGATCGTGCAACCGGGAACGCGGCTCGGCGCACTGCGGGCCGCGGTGGCCGAGGAAACGGGATTGAAGAATGTGGAAGTGGTGCTGCCGGGCAGCCACGATACGGCCAGCGCGGTAATGGCCGTTCCGGCCAGGAGCCTGCCCAGCGACAAGCCGGACTGGTGCTACATCAGCAGCGGCACATGGTCGCTGATGGGCGCCGAGACGCCCTCGCCCGTTGTCAACAAACAGTGCAGCTCGTTCAACTTTACGAATGAAGGCGGCGTGGGCGGCACGACCCGTCTGTTGAAAAACATCGCCGGCCTCTGGGTACTGCAGGAGTGCCGCAGGGTCTGGACGCAGGCAGGCAACAAGATGAGCTGGGACGACATGGTCCAGCGTGCCCAGGCATCGAAGCCGCTCGTGTCGCTGATCGATCCCGACGCGGCCGACTTTCTCGCCCCGCGCGACATGCCGGAAGCCATCCGGAGTTACTGCTCCGGCACGGGCCAGCCGGCGCCGGCCGACGAGGGCGCCGTGGTGCGTTGTGCGCTGGAGAGCCTGGCGCTGCGTTACCGAATGGTCCTCGGCATGATCGAAACGCTGACCGGCGCCCGCACGCAGGTGATCCACATTGTCGGCGGCGGCACTCAGAACCGGTTGCTGTGCCAGATGGCGGCCGACGCGTGCAATCGACGCGTGGTGGCCGGACCGGTCGAAGCGACCGCCATCGGCAACGTGATGATGCAGGCCGTAGCGGAGGGTGAAGTGGCGTCGATCGCCCAGGCCCGCGAAGTGATCGGCGAGAGCTTCCCGGTCAGCGTGTACGAACCGCAGCAGCCCAAGCCGTGGGACGAGGCGTACGCACGTTTCGAGAAACTCGTATCCAGTCGCAGCGTGAACTGAGCCATTTCAAGCGGAGCATCTGTCATGTTGAAGGTAGGAATCGTCGGCACGGGGTTCATGGGTTGGATACATTACCTGGCCTACCGCAAGGTGCCGGGCGTGAAGATCGCCGCGATCTGCGACAAGATCCCGCATCGGCTGGCGGGAGACTGGACGGACATCAAGGGCAACTTCGGCCCGCAGGGCGAGAAGATCGACGTCTCCGAAATCCGGACGTTCACCGATCTGGAGGAGATGGCTGCGTGGCCGGAACTGGACCTGATTGACATCTGCCTGCCCCCGTTCCTGCACGCCGACGCGGCCGTGGCCGGCCTGCGCGGAGGCAAGCATGTCTTCTGTGAAAAGCCCATGTCGCTGACGACCGGCGAGTGCGACCGGATGGTCGAGGCCAGCCGCGCTGCGGGCAGGCAGTTGTTCATCGGGCACGTGCTGCCGTTCTTCCCGGAGTTCGCGTATGCGAGGCAGGTGATTGCGAGCGGCGAGTACGGCAGGCTGCTCGGCGGCAATTTCAAGCGGGTCATTTCGGATCCGATGTGGCTGAAGGACTTTTACGATCCGAAGCGTGTCGGCGGACCGATGCTCGACCTGCACGTGCACGATGCGCACTTCATCCGGCTGCTCTTCGGCATGCCGGCCGGGGTCACCACGCAGGGCCGGATCCGGGGCGAGGTGGTGGACTACTTCGACACGCTGTTCCACTATGACGATCCCTCGATCGTCGTGCGGGCGACCAGCGGCGTGATCAATCAGCAGGGCCGCGAATTCACGCACGGTTTCGAAATTCATCTCGAGCGGGCCACGCTGCATTTCGAGTTCGCCGGATTCAAGGACGGCCCCGAAGTGATGCCGCTCAAAGTACTGGCGGCCGACGGCCAGGTGATCCGTCCCCAACTGGGCGACGGCGATCCCGTGCGGGGCTTCGAGGGCGAAATCGCCGAAGTCGTGCGGTGCGTCCAGAACGGCCAGCCGTCGGCGATCCTATCCGGCGACCTTGCCCGCGACGCAGTCGTGATGTGCCACCGGCAGACCGAGTCGGCCCGCGAGCGACACACTGTCAAGATCTGAGCCGACGGGTTCAATTCCAGCGAAACCAGCGCAGAGCCAGCACGAAGGTGACCGTCCCCCAGGCGACGATCGTGGCCAGTTGCAGGCCGATCGACCCGAGGCCGGCACCTTCGAGAATCACTCGCCGCAGCGCTTCGATCAGCGGCGTCAACGGCAGGCACTGGATCGCGGGCTGGACCAGCGGCGGGAACCGCTCGACCGAAAAGAAGATGCCCGATGCGATCCACATCGGCAGCATCACAAGGTTCATCAGACCGGAGACGGTCTCGAGCGTCTCGGCGCGGCTGGCGACCAGCAGTCCGATGCCGGCGAACTGGAATGCGCCCAGCATGATCAGCAGGCAGGTCGTGACGAGACTGCCGTGAATTTCGACGCCGAACCACAGCCTTGCGCATACCAGCAGGACGAGCACCTCCGGCAAGGTGAAGGCGAGTCGGCTGAGCATGATCCCGGCGAGGAAATGCCCGCGACGCATCGGCGTGGCAAGATATCGTTTCAGCAGCTTTCGCATCCGCATGTCCACGATGGCAAAGCCCACGCCCCACATTCCGCCGCCCATCAACCCCATGCCGAGCAGTCCCGGCACGAGGAAATCAATGTAGCGGCCCCCAGGCTCGGAGACTTCACGGTTGGTTGCCGGAAACGCATCGCGCCGGCCGGCGCGCCGCTGCAGCAGATCATCGGCCGCATCCCGCGCCAGCACGCTGCCCGGCCGCGACGGATCGTACGAATACTCGCACTCGCCCAAGGCGGAATCGGGGACGCGAATGACCACGTCGACCTTGCCGACGCGCAGCAACTGCCGGGACTCTTCCTGATCTGTGATCCGCGACTTGAACCGGGCATCGTCAGCGAGCGCCGCGCGGACTTCGTCGGCCCGTTTGCTCGACACCACCGCAACTTCGTATTTCTCGGCCGACTGGTTGCGGAAAGCAACGCCGAGCGTAACGACCATGATCAGCGGAAAGACGTAGACCCAGAAGATCGCCGACGGCTCGCGGCAGAATTCGCGTAGCCGCGCCAGAATCAGCTGCACGAGAGGGTGCGAACGGGGAGTTCTGACCGGTTCGAGGCTCTGGCTCATACTTCCCGCTCCTCGCGCGATTCCAGGGCGTGTCCCGTGAGCCGAACAAAGACATCGTCGAGACTCGCGTGACGCGTGCTGAGACTGGCCAATCGCAGCCCCAACCGCTCCAGTTGATCGAGAACCGCGGGAATGACGATGTGAGGCTGGACGACCGACAGCCGATACCAGCCCTCTTCGCACAGGCAGCTCGTCACGGAAGGCAGACCCCGCCAAAGGTCGAGCGGAGGCGGCGCTGCGGCGGTTGCTTCGAGCGTGAATTCCACAACGTGGTCGCCGCCCAGCCCCGCGATCAGACCGCGAGGAGTGCCCATCGCGATGACCTTGCCGTGGTCCACGATCGCAATCTTGTCGCAGAGACGCTCGGCCTCCTCCATGTAGTGCGTGGTCAGCAGGACAGTGCGTCCCTGCCGCCGGAAATCCCGCACGACGTCCCACAACTGGCGGCGCGACTGCGGATCCAGACCGGTGGTAGGTTCGTCGAGGAAGAGCAGTTCCGGGTCGCCGACCAGCGCGGTCGCCACCGCCAGCCTCTGGCGCTGGCCGCCCGACAGGCGTTTCACCCACGTATCCGCCTTCTCCTCGAGCGACACTTGCGCGATCGCGGCACGCGGATCAATTCCGTGCTTGTAGAAGCTGCGGAACAGGGTCAGCGTTTCAAGCACCGTCAGCTTGTCCGAGAACTGCGTTTCCTGGAGCGAGATGCCGATCTTCTGCCGAATCGCGTCGGGGTGGTCCTGCCATCGCATGCCCAGCAGCTGCACATCGCCGCTGGTAGGGGCAAGCAGCCCTTCGAGAATCTCGATCGTGGTCGTCTTCCCCGCGCCGTTGGGTCCGAGCACGCCAAAACACTCGCCCTGACCGACCTCCAGATCGATGCCTCGTACGGCTTCGACCGGCGGCTTGGATGCGTAAGTCTTGAACAACTGATGACAACAGATGGCGAGTGACATGCCGCAGCGGCTCTCCACGTATCAGCACGGGCAACGAAACCAGTATACCAGAGACGCGCGGCTGCCGGATCATTCCGCTTTCCAATGCGGAGAGGCGAAAACGGGCAGCCTGCGACGGATCGTGCGGCAGTCACTTCCGCGAGAATCCCCCATCATGAAATCCGATTTTGACGGATCCACCGGTTCTTCCGAGAATATCCCGTATCCGACGGCCGCGAGCCGCGAGATGAGGCCTCGCGTTCGACGTACAATTGACCGGATAAACCCGTTCCAAGATACTCTCGCTCAACGGGATCCGGCGGCGCAGGCCGCCCTGGAAAGGAATGCACTCACATGCTGATCCTCATCCTTGAAGACGAACAGACCCATCTGCTCCAGCCGATCGCGCTGGCTCGACCAGCCTACGCAATTTCGTGCGGAGGCTACCGGCTGATCGACTGGCTGCGTCTGTTGGGCGGGACGATCAGGGGTTCCGTTCGCGCTCACCTGCGCGAGCTACAGCATGCCGATTACCAGGTGGAATCGGCCGAGCAGTTGGACGGCAGCGTCGACGTGCTGGTGGTCAATGCGGCGGTGGTGCCATCCGTCGCGGCCTTTCGTCAGCTGGAGGCCATCGCCCAGGCCGGGCGAGCATGTTCTGTGGTTTCGGGGGGGCGGCTCGCGGCGGCCATGTTGACTCGCGACGAAACATCGCAGCCGCCTATTTCGCTGCGGAACGTGGAAAACCTGGTCGATCGGTTGAAGACATTGCCCGCCCGGGAAGCCTCACTGCCGCTGTTTGAGTACCCGCACGACGTCGTCCGCCACAACATGGAGATCCTGCGCGAGAACCTCGAGCACCGCATCCGACGCGGCGAATATCGCGAGATCGAGGATGGCGTCTTCGCCGCGCCGGGCGTGTCGCTCGGTCCGCATTGCGTCACCGACACCAAGGCGGGGCCGATCGTGCTCGATGCCCGGGCGACTATCGGGCCGTTCTGCTTTTTCCGGGGTCCAGCGCTGATCGGCGCAGGGGCCAAATTGATCGAGCACGCCTCGATCAAGGACGCCGTATCGCTGGGGCATACGACCAAGATCGGCGGCGAAGTCGAAGCATCGGTCGTGGAACCGTTCACCAACAAACAACACCATGGATTCCTCGGCCACAGCTACCTGGGCAGCTGGGTCAACCTGGGCGCGGGGACCTGCAACAGCGATCTCAAAAACACCTACGGCAAGGTCAACATGGAGTACCCGGACCAGCGAGTCGCGACCGGCATGCAGTTCCTCGGCTGCATGATGGGCGACTACTCCAAGACGGCGATCAACACGGGCATCTTCACCGGCAAGATCGTGGGCGTCTGCAGCATGCTTTACGGATTCATCACCTCCAACGTCCCCAGTTTCGTGAACTACGCGAGACTGTTCGGCCAGGTGACGGAATTGCCTCCGGAAGTCATGATTGCAGCGCAGGAACGGACTTTCCGCCGCCGCAATGTGCAGCAGCGCCCGTGCGACATCCAGCTGATCCACGACATGTACGAACTGACACGCGAAGAGCGACAGTTCGGCAGCGAACCACTGGCCTTGTGACACCGACGATTCCCGGTTCGCGCTGATCAAGAATTGCAGCCCTGCAACCAGAACGCAAGGCAAAGGCGGACGACAGAACAGAACAGTAACGAGAACCTCTCAGCATGCCACCGAAATCGTTTTACGGAATGGACCGCCTGGGTCTGTCATTCGAGCTGTTTCCTCCCAAAACACCCGAAGGCGAACGTTCGCTGTTCCGGACCGTCGGCCAGTTAATGGAGCTTCGGCCCAGCTTTCTGACCTGCACTTACGGCGCCGGTGGAACAACACGCGGAAAGACGCTGGAAGTCGTGGACCGGGTGAGACAGAAGCACCATGTGCCGGTCGCCTCGCACCTGACTTGCGTCGGTTCAACCGTGGACCAACTGCGGCGATACCTCGAAGAAGCCCGACTGCGCGGCATCGACTACATCGTCGCGCTTCGCGGTGATCCGCCTCAGGGATCCGAGGAATTCCAGACAGCCGACGGCGGGTTGAGCCATGCCAAGGACCTGGTGGAACTGATTCAGCGCGAGTTCCCGAGCTTCGGAATTGCCGTCGCAGGCTATCCGGAAAAGCACCGCGAGGCGCCCAGCCTGGAGGAGGATCTGCGGCATCTCAAACAGAAGATCCAAGCCGGTGCCGACGTGGTGCTGACGCAGCTCTTTTACAACAACGAGGACTTCTTCCGCTTTCGCGACCGCTGTTTCGAAATGGGAATCCGAGTGCCCATCGTGCCCGGACTGCTGCCCGTTACCAACCTCGCACAGATACGCCGCATCACGTCGCTCTGCGGGGCCAGACTGCCGCAGTCGTTTCTCGACGAACTGGGCCGGCGCGACGACGAGAGCTGGCAGTTCCAGGTCGGCGTCGAGTTCGCGATCCGGCAGGTCCGCGAACTGCTGGCAGCGGGTGTGCCGGGACTGCACTTCTACGTGCTGAACAAATCCCAGGCAACCAAGGCCGTGTTCGAGGCCATCGCCGGCGGAATCTGAGTCGTCCGCAAGGTCGATTCAATGCGGGGCGGGGGAAGCCACGGATGAACACGGTTGAGACGCAGACCGTCTCTTCCGTCGTACCTAACATGCGAAGAGCGTCCTTGCGCAGTGCGAAAGCCGAACATGGGCTTGGTCCTGCGCAGGACTCGGAGGAGATGGAGTCCTGCGCAGGATCTGTAGAGGAGAAAGCCCGAAACAAGTGCCGCGGGGCGGTTGAGGAGAACGACCGCCGCGATGGGCTGAAGCGGCACCGGTGAGGAGGACAAAAGACTGGGGGCTCCACGGTGGGACGCCCCCTGCGTTTCTTCGGCAATCAGGTCGCATCGGCGGGAGCGTCGGTCATCGGCACCTCAACTCCATCCAGAAAACTGGCCAGGCTGCGGCAGCGGTAAGGCTGCTGGAGTTTCCGGACCGCTTTCGATTCGATCTGGCGAACCCGCTCGCGGGTGACCGAGAAGATCTTGCCAACTTCTTCGAGAGTGTACGAATACCCGTCGGCCAGGCCGTATCGCAGGCGGATGATCTCGCGTTCGCGATAGTTCAAGCTCTGCATCGCGTCTTCAATCCGGCTCTTCAGCGCTTCCTTGTTGGTGTCGTAGAGCGGATCGTCCTCGCGGTGATCCTCGACGAACTCGCCGAAATAGCTGTCGTCGTGATCGCCGACCGGCTGATCCAGCGAAAGCGGCTGGCGCGACATCTTCATGATGCAGCGGGTGTCGTCGAGCGACAGCCGAGCGCGGCTGGCAGTTTCTTCCGGCGTGGGCTCGCGTCCCAGTTCCTGCACCAGATCGCGAGTCACCGTCCGGACCTTGCTCATCGTGTCGATCATGTGCACCGGCACCCGGATCGTTCGGCTCTGGTCGGCAATCGCCCGCGTGATCGCCTGGCGAATCCACCACGTCGCATACGTCGAGAACTTGTAGCCGCGGGCATACTCGAACTTGTCCACCGCACGCATCAGGCCGGTGTTGCCCTCCTGGATCAGATCCAGAAAGCTCAGGCCGCGATTGCGGTACTTCTTGGCGATCGACACTACGAGCCGCAGGTTGCCGGCCGACAAGTCGCGTTTGGCCGCGTCATACTCGTACCGGTACTCGTGCGTCCGAGACGTGCGGCGAGACAACGTGGCCGGACTCTCGAACGTGATCCGCATCAGGTAGCGGAGTTCCGCACACAACTCGGTTACTCCACGGCCCGCCACCGAGCCCAACAGCCTGGCTTCCGCGATCTGCCGCTTCAGCAGCGCCATCCGATCGGAAATCTCGATCAGCTTGTCGAACAGCGGCTGGAGACGGTTGGTCCGCAGATTCAGTTCTTCCACCAGACGCACGGCCTTGTTGCGACGAATTACCAACCGCCGCCATGCAGCCCGGCGAGCCCGCACCGGCTGCCGACCGTTGATCGCGACAAAGAAGTCGTGGCGATTCAGAGCCAGCAGATGGCGCAACGTCCGCAGGTTCGGCCCCAGCCGACGCATGATGTTCCGCTTCTCGGTCGTGTTGGTGACCGATACCTCGATCGTGCGATCCAGCCGCAATTCGCCGTCGCGGACTTTTTCCAGAGCACTGACCGCGCCTTCCAGCACGTAGTCGGTGCCGAGCATGCTGTGACGATAACGGCGGCGAGTCCGCTCGATGCGTTTGGCCGAGTTGATTTCCTCCGGCCGCGACAGCAATGGAATCTGGCCCATCTGCATCAGGTACATGCGGACCGGATCATCCGTTCCGCTGTCCAGCGTATCGGCCACCTCGACTTCCTGCTCTTCGTCGTGCTCGAACTCGTCGTCAAACCGCTCCTCCGTTCGCTCATGCGGAGTCTCGTCGTCTTCCGGAAACCCGTGGCCGCTCACATCGTCATGGCCGGTCATGTCGTCCGAGGCGAACCCTTCGCCTTTCTTCCAAGCACGCCCTCGTCGTTGGGGTTCGGTCCGGCTGCCAGCGGTCTTCGTGGTGATTTTGGCCATGTTGCGGTTCCTGGTTGCGATGCGTGCCCTTGTCGATCACAGGCGTCCTGATGGGATCAACCTTTAAGCAGCCGCAGTGCCAAACCAGCAACCTGACCGGCGATTTCCTCCCAAACCATTGGAAATTAACACTTTGCGCGTTTTTTTGGTTTTCTTTTGGGAAGTTGCCGTGTTGCTGCAAATCAACACATGGTGAGCGCGCACAACATCACACGCAGCAATCGTGGCGAAACGGACGTTGCCCGGGGCGAGGGAGCAACGAAGCGACACATCCCCGTGGGCGGCTAGACGACGTCAGATGCAGCCGGGGCGCCGGGCCTGAAGTTCGCGGGTCAACTGGTCCGCGATATCGCGGAACACGTGCGAGTGGGTTCCGGGAAGTTCGGCCAGCGCCAGGTGGGAATCGACGATGTGCTGGCCGAATTCAATCTCGGCAGGCTGTTGAGCCGTCAGCGTCACGAAGGCGCCGATGGAATCCGGCGCCGACGGTACCAGTCGCAACACGGAATCCAGCCGGGTCTTAGCCAGCAGCCGTTGCCGGGCGTCCTCGTCCACAATAACCGTGAACTGCGCCCCCGACTTGATCAAAGTCCGCTGGGACGTGAGCAAACATCCGAGGAATGTGCTGTCCATATACAGACAGGGTCGGACGTCGATCGCGATCGTTGTTTGCGGGCAATCAGCCAGCGCCTGAGCGACAAATCTCGACAGCGCCGGACTTTGCTTCAGCGTGGCGTGACCTTCCACACGAACCAGATATCCATTGGCCGTACGTGCGATTTCGACCAGGCATTTCCGCATGGAAGTCTCCTCCCGTTTCAGCTACGGCGCCGCAAGAAGCCGAACACCTGTGCCAGCACGAGGATAAAGGCGGCAAGACAACCGATATAGACCGCCATCTTTATCAAATCGGACATGTCATCGGCCCCGCTTGCCCGTAATTCAGCGAATCCCCGTAATTCGGTGAGTGATTAAATCCTCAGGCCCGACATTCTGGCACGGACGGCATTGATCGACAACATCGATTGCTTGAGGCTCAATGCCGGCAGGAGGCCACGGATTCACACGGATGAAGACTCGTTACTCCAGCCGTCCCTCGGACCCCAGACTCCCGCCTCTATGCACGGTCGATCGGAAAAGGCATGACTTCGTGAATGTACCGGGAACCGATTAGGGCCATGAGCAGTCGATCGAAGCCGAGGGCGACGCCCGCGCATCGCGGCAGCCCGTGGCGCATTGCGTCGAGCAACCGGCTCTCCTCGGGCAGGCAATACTTGCCGCAGGCAGCCCGCTGGGCGTTGGCTTCGCGGTTCCGCTTTTCCAACAACTGCGAGTCGAGCAATTCGTGGTAGCCGTTGGCCAATTCAACGCCGCGGTAATACAACTCAAACCGTTCGGCCACTGGCGGGTCGTCTTCGCGCACGCGGGCCAGCGCGGCCTGGCTCGCCGGATAGTCGAAGAGGATCAGCGGGCGCTGCGTGCCGAGTTGCGGCTCCACAAGCTCAGCAAGCAGAAGATTCAACCACTCGTCGCGCGACGAGTCGGCCATGCTCCGCGGCACATCGATTCCACTTGCGAGAGCTGCTCGACGCAGCTCGCCGGCGGATGCCCGATGGGGATCGACACCCACGTGCCGGACAAACGCTTCGCGGTAGGTGCATTGATCGACGGCCGGCACATCCAACATCTCGCAGGCCAGTTCGCCGAGAAGCTCCATGCCCTCGCGCAGGCCGTCGCCTACACGATACCACTCGACCATGGTGAACTCAGGGTTGTGCCGATCCCCTTGTTCCCCGCCGCGAAAAGCGTGCGTGATCTGGTAGATCCGCTCGGCTCCGGCGGCCAGCAGACGCTTCATCGCGAACTCGGGTGACGTCTGCAGCCATAGCGTCTGCCCGACATCCGGTTGAGTCGGATCGGAAAAGACCGTGACACGCAGCGGATCGATGTTCAGATCAACCACCGCGTCGTGCGAAAGCAGCGGCGTGTCCACCTCAATGAACCCGCGGTCGTCGAAGAACGAACGCAGGCGTTTGCGCAGCGCATGGCGCAGCGCAAGCACCGACAGGGCTGCCGTCGGCTGAAAATCGGCGGGGTCTTTGTCCACTAGTTGCTTACGCGTTCGACATAAGCGCCGGTACGCGTGTCGATCTTGATGACGTTTCCTTCCTTGAGGAACGCCGGGCCCAAGAACTCTGCACCCGTCTCGACCTTCACGGACTTGGTCACATTCGTAGCCGTATCGCCCTTGGCTCCGGGCTCGCATTCCACCACCTTCAACTCGACATGGTTGGGCGGTGACATGATGATCGGCTGACCGTTGTAGAGAACCATCGAGCATGGCAGGCCTTCCTTAAGATACTTCCAGGAGTCGCCAACCTGCTCGGCACTCAATTCGTACTGATCGTACGTCGCGTTGTCCATGAAAACGAACGTGTCGCCCTGCCGGTAGAGATACTGCGAAGCGATTTCCTCGACATCGGCCGATTCGAGCGAGTCGCCCCCTTTGTAGGTGCGATCGAGCACGGTCCCGCGGATCAGGTTCCGCAGCTTGCATTTGTAAAGAGCGTTGCCTTTGCCGGGTTTGACGAAGTTCATTTCAATCATCAAATACGGCTCGCCCTCGATCTGAACCTTCAGGCCTTTGCGAAAGTCACTTGTCTTGTATGTGCCCACGTCAAGTTCCCTACTACGCTTCCCAACCCATGACCATTATGCTACCCGACAGAGTCATTGTTCGACTCTGCTGACTGTTCCAATCCGGTCTGCGGTCTGTGCCTGCCAATTCGCTGGCCGGCTATCGTCCCCAGTCGTTTTTTGGACTTCCCCGCACACTCCGAGGCCCGACCGTACCTGTTACCCGGCAGCACGATCGTCGCAACCGATGGCAATTGTAACTTCTTCCTCAGATTCTGTCCGCGCCGCTCTGCCTCGCTGGCAGGATGCGGTCCGGACCGCCATCCGCGACGCTGCTGAACTCTGCGATCGCCTGCATCTGCCCGTCGCCCTCAGGGAGGCGGCGGTCGAAGCCGGTCGTTCGTTTCGGCTGTTTGTCCCGCAGGCATTTGTCGCCAAAATGCGGCTCGGCGACCCGGCCGACCCCCTACTCCGGCAGGTCTTGCCGCTGCCCGACGAACTGGCGGACGTAGCGGGCTACACCCGGGACCCCGTGGGAGACCGGCAGGCCTCGACTGCTCCAGGCTTGCTGCAGAAATATAGCGGGCGGGCCCTTCTTGTCACAACGGGGGCTTGCGCCGTCCACTGCCGCTACTGCTTTCGACGGCACTTTCCGTATTCGGAGGCTCCGCATTCGCTGGCCCAATGGCAGCCCGCGCTGGACCAGATCGCCAGCGATCCCACAGTCCACGAAGTCATCCTGAGCGGCGGTGATCCTCTGATGCTGACCGATGCCCAGCTGGCTCAACTGGCCGAACAAATTGCCGCCATCCCCAGCGTCCGTCGCCTGCGAATCCACACGCGTCTGCCCGTTATGATCCCCGAACGGGTCACGCCGGATCTGGTTCGAATGTTGCGGGATTCTCGGCTCACCCCGCTGGTCGTCGTGCATGCCAACCACCCGCGCGAACTGGATCGCGACGTGGCCGATGCGATCGCCGCGCTGATTCAAGGCGGCATCCCCGTGCTGAACCAGTCCGTGCTGCTGCGCGGAATCAACGACGATCTGGCAACGCTCGTCGAATTGTCGGAACGACTGATCGATCTCCGCGTGATGCCTTATTACCTGCACCAGATGGACCGAGTTGCCGGCGCGGCCCACATGACAGTGCCCGAATCAACAGGCCGCGAACTTGTGGCTCAGATGCGCCGTCACCTGCCCGGATTTGCCGTCCCTCTGTACGTTCGCGAAGAACCGTCGGCGCCCCACAAACTGCCGTTGGGATGAGGGAGTCGGGAGTCTGGAGTCTGGAGTCTGGAGCAACACAAAACCGGCATCTGGTATCCGGCATCCGGTATCCCGTCGGCCAGCCCCGTCAGGTCGAGCCGCAGGCTTCCCAGAGAAACTCACCGAGCAGGTTATCCCAGTCGCGTCTTTCGCGGGCGGGATCGACCAGTTTGGCCCGCTCGCGGCAATGGTCGCACAACGACTGATAGAAGATCGGCTCCGTCTCGGCCCGCACCAGCAACTCAGCCAGCGCGCCAGTGTCGCCGACGGGAAAGTATCCGGGATAATCCGCCCCCAACATTCCCACGTTGCCCGAGATGCGGGAGGCCAGGACCGGGACGTCCGCCGCGAGAGCTTCCGAAACCGCGTTCGCTCCGCCTTCGATCCGCGAACTCATGACAAGCAGGCGTGATCGGGCGAGCCGCTGCTGCGTGCGACCGCGCGACATTTCGCCCAGCCACTGGTACCGCGGATTGACCTTCATCTCCCGCTGAGCACGCGTCTGCCAAGTCGGTTCCATTGCCATGCCGAGGTGCACAACGCGAATCCGGGATGAGGCGGGCAGGCGGCGAGCAGCCATTGCTGCACGAAGCGGGTCTTTTTCCGCACGCAGATGCCCGATGACGCAAACCTCGAAGCACTGCTTCAATGGATCGGGCCGGCGAGCGGGGGGGACGGCCGACTGATAAATCACGCGCGACTTGTGGGCCAGGCGTCGGGGGAGGCGCGCCAATCCGTCCAACTGCAACAATAGCAGCCGAGATGCGAACTCCAGCGAAGCTCGCGCCGAACGACTCCTCTCGAGATCCCGATACAGGTCCGTTCCTGTCAGCACAACGATCATCGGCGATGCCGGATGCTGATGCCTGTATCGGCGTATGACTGCCGCGTTGCGACGTGCATGCAGCACGACCAGCACATCACATGGCTCGTTGGTGTACTCGGATTGCACTTCGACCTTGTGCCCAAGTTCCTTGAGCATGCGACGCCAGCGGAACGCCGTAACGTTGTTGCCGCTGTGGCGACTCGGGCGCGGAGGCGTGATGATCAGGACGTGCATGTCGAGTGCTAGCAACTCAGAGTATTCACGCGACGCAGAGTCGTCCTGCGTTACACCTGCAATGCAACCGGGATTTCGGGTGATCGGGACACATTCCAGATTATCCAAGCTCACGCGTTTCGATGCCAGACAAGTTTTGAGGCTATCGGTCTTCGTAAGCGCCGGCGAGTCTAACGTCGCGGATCGACCGGTGTGGACTTTGGTAGGGAAGATGCCGATGAATCCGAAAGCACCACTTGTGTCGGCGATTTCACGCTTGCCGTCCGGGCTGCGTCGCACCATTGAGCCGACTCAGCTCGCGCGTGCATCGTGCAAACCAGCACCGGCGCACCCCTTCACTCCTTGAAAACGAGAGCGTTCCATGAGGAAACATCTCTACCTGCTCTATGCGATACCTGGCGCGATTCTGATGACAGCCGGTCTGGCATCAATTTCGGCGGCCGAGACAGCCGTGCGTCCGGTTGTGCCGGGAACGGGCATTCGCATCGAGGAGTTGGGGGACGACTTCGAGGATGCCGACTGGGAGTGGAATCACAACTGGCCCAAGAGCAGCCAGAACCTGAACGACGTCGCCAACAAGCCGACAGGCGAGTCGGAGAATGGCCGCTGGTACGAGGGGATCAAGCGAGGCCATCCGGACTACATTAAACGGGTCCCGACTCCCGAAGGCGGGTTACCGGGCAGCGAGGGCTCGCTGCTCCTGCGATCTCTGTACACGGGAGTCCCGTACAAGCCGAGCTATCGCCAGCAGCAGGACGATTTCGTCCTGGACGTGATGTACAACCTGCACGGCGCGATCCCCGTGGATCGGACGCCCAGCGTCGTGGCCCGCGTATTCCTGCCGCCGGTGGACAAGTGGGAGAACCGCACCGGATGCCATTTCGCATTCCGCTGCGCGCTGGACACCACGGTCCGCGAGGTTTCACGCGGCCTGTTCGCCACCGAGTCGCTCAAGTCCGAGATTTTCTATCCCGGGATGTTTATCGACTTCGAGGCCAAGGAACAAAGCGGTCGCGACTACGATACGGCCTCAATACGCATCCGCGGCAACGAAAAAGACAACGACTACACGGCCAAGCAGGTCGAGGTTACTGGCTGGTGGACGATGGGCATCTCGGTGACTCCGGACGGTAGGGTGCATTTCTATGCACGCCCCGGCATCGAGGACCTGACGCCCCGGGATCGCATCGCGTCGCACATGGCGCAAGGCTACCGCGCGGAGAACTTCCGCTCGGCGTTCTTCAACGTCGTCAACGGCGACGACGGCAAGACCTGGTCGACCGAGTGGATCGTCGACGACACGATGGTCTATGTCGTAAAGAAACTGTGACCTGCGGCGCCGGCAGGCGTCAATCGTCGAGCGGCTTGACCTGGATGTTCTTGATGTAGACCTTGCTCTTGGGGTCGTGTGCCTGAATGGCGAACGTCCCGCTCGAGAGCCTGCGATCGGGATTCTTCCAATCGTCGGGTTCGGTGTAATCGAAAATCAGCTTGCCGTTGATCTTCGAGGTGATGCGTTTTCCCTGCACCGTGACTTCCTGCATGTACCATTCGTTGTCCTTGGCCGGCGGATCGAGGCAGTCCTTGATCCCGTAGAGCCCGCCGCTTTTTTTCGGATCGCCGTGGGAAACGTTGATCTGGATTTCATAGCCCTTTTTCGGCCAGTCGGATGCCTGGTACTGCGTGTGGATGTAGAGGCCCGAATTCGATCCAGGGGTCGTCATCACGTCGGCCTTGACCGTGAAGTTCTTGAAATCGTGCTTCAGAACGTCGCCGACGTAGAACAGGTGCGCATTGCCGCCAACGGCATTCGCCACCAATTTGCCGTCCTCGACGTAAAACGATTTCGGGTTGCCCCCGGCCTTCCAACCATCGAGCGTTTTGCCGTCGAACAGGCTGATCCAGCCCTTTTCCGTCGAGGTTTCCGCTGCGAAGGAAAATGAAGCGGCCATCAGCAACGCCACGAGACCCGCGCAATACTTCACGACCAATCTCCTGCTACGACGCCCACGGAAGTTCCCGATCGGTTCACGGCACTCTGCTCGAGGTCGCGGCAAACAGCGAACCACCAGCACGAACCGGGAAGACACTGACCGAATTTACAACCGGACATTATGCGCTGCGCGAACGGTGACGCAAGCTTTCGATCGCGAATGCGGCCCTGTGGACTTGTCCACCAGGCACAAGTCTGGAGTCCGGAGCAAGGCAATTGCCGGCCTGCCACCCGAACAGAATGAACCGCGTGGAGAGATACGCCGGTGGTCGAGCATCGTACAAGGCGATCCTCGGGCCTGCGCCCGGAACGCAATGATCAGAATTTGCGGCCGGCAGCGACCCTTCCGATCCGGAAAGCCGACCGGAATCGCATGTTCGACCATTGCGGGCGTGCGGGATTCGCGCTAAAGTCAGACTTGCAGGCGAGGTTGACATCCGACGGCGGCGTGCCGACTGCGGGACGCCGCATTTTCCCGAACTTGTTTCGCCCGCGTGGGGCGGCGATGCATGTCTGATTCGTTCGATCCGTATTATCTCTGGCTCGGCATTCCCCCAAAGGATCAGCCGCCCAACCACTATCGCCTTCTCGGGCTGGATCTGTTCGAGAGCAATGCCACGGCCATCGACAATGCGGCCGAGCGGCAGATGATCCACCTGCGGCAGATCTCGACCGGCCCGCGAGGCAAGATTGCCCAGGAGTTGCTGAACCAGGTTGCGCGGGCACGAATCACGCTGCTCGACCCGGCAAAAAAGGCCGAATACGACAGCCAACTGCGCAAGCCGCCAACGGACGCTGCGGCCGCGAGCGGACCGCCGCCCCGATCCCGTGCCGCAGAACCCCCCGCAGATGCTCCGCCCCCATCCGTTCCGCCGCCGATACGTGCCGGACTTCGACCAGCGACGCACCGGTCCAAGCGGTCATATCAATACGCGGCGATCGGCGTCCTGATCGGATTGTGCGCGATCACCGCGGTCTGTCTGTTGCAGTCCCTTCCGAGGACAAACTCCCAAGGCGGATCGGTTTCTCAGCCGCAGAGCATCGCTCAACTCAAGAACCAGCAACGCGAACACTCCCCCAACGACTCGCCGCCGCCGGTCAAGTCCGATTCGTCGAACGAAGAGCCGCCTACTCAGGGGAAATCCGGACCTGCGCGTACCGGACCCGAGCGAGCCAAGGCCGAGTCTCCCTTCATCGAAACGCAGCCGGCCACCCAACCCAAGCAGGCTTCGCCGGAACCGCCCGAGAATCCCCGGCCGATGGACGGTGCCAATCCGGTTCTCGAACCCAAGCCAACCCCCTCAACCGAAGCAACGGGAGAGCCCTTGCTGGAACTCCCCGCATTGATCGAATTGCCGGCGGATGCCAACAGTCCTCTGACGCTGGTTTCCGCATGGCGAGCGCCGCTCGAGCAGCTCGAACTCGACATCGTGGATCGATTTGCCGACGTCGCAACCGCTGCGTCGTACAAAATCAATCGCGAACCGTCGGGCACCGGCATGCTGTGGAAGATCGCGTTCGTACCCGGTGGTAACAACGAGCCGGACTCCCGCGTCGTAACTCTTGCTGAAATGTCATGCGAGCGAACCGGGGGACGGTTCGTCTTCCGCAGGACGGTTGCTCCCGATGACACACCCGCCGCGCAGCAGTTGGCCAATTGCCTGCTCAAATTCAGGCAGCAGGGCAAGACCGTTATGGTCGCGCTGAGAAAGCCCGTGAAATCGGCGGAGTTGGTCCTCAATCTGCACGATAACAAGGCAAACAAGGCCCTGGATCTGGCGGCGCTGCCGAAACTCAACGGGCTGGAACTGCAGGCCGAACCGCTGCGGGACATGCCCGAGGTAAAACCCGACGGAGGAGGCATTCGATCCGCCCCGATCGGCAAGCCGCTGGTGCTGCAGTTCAAGGGTGTGCCCGAAGCGAGCATCGAGTTGAAACTGAACAAGACAACGATGAACCGCCTGTCGCTGTCGGTGGAACCCGTGTTTCAAGTTCCCAACGGGAAACCGCAACCGCTGACATTCCAGCAGGTCGAGTCGACATTTCGCAACTCGGATACGACGCTGGCAAAGGCGAAGAAAGAACTTGAGACGCTCGAAAGCAATCTTGCCAAACTCCAGGCCAGCCGGCCGAGGCCCAATCAGCAGGTTCGAGATACCGTCAACCGCATGCAGCAGGCGATCAACAACGGCCGCCAGATCGTGACGGATCTGGAGAACCGCGACGCCATGGCGACCAGGCTGCGCGACCTGCTCGACGCGATGGACAAGAAGGCGAGCATTGCGTATCGCGTGGTCGCGAAGGTGGACGACTTGACGACGCTGGTCCTGTTGACAACCGAATGGCCCGAGGCGGCAAGCAGTTCGCAGTTGACAGCCTCGCAGCCCTGACTCATTCGTTCGCTGCGGATTTCTTCTTTCGCCGCCAGGCTCCCAGCACCAGCGTGGCCAATCCCAGCAGCAACTCGTCGACAAAGGGGATCAAGTCAGGCACCACCAGATCTACGCAGAACAGGGCCAGCATCAGCAGAAAAAGCTTCGAAAACCGAAGCTCGCCGAGATAGTTCATTAGCGGCGCAAGCAACGAGTGGTGCGATGACTGCGGACTCGGCGAGTTATCCATTTGCTCTCTTTCGCGGTGCGATCAGGGTTTTCGCGATTTTTCCAGTGCGGCCTGCATCTGGGACTCGATGGCCCGGAAATTCGGGTTGTTCGGTTCGAGGGACCGGGCCCGCGCGATGGCCTCGAGCGCGCCGGGCAGGTCGCCGCTGCGCTGACAGATCGCGGCCAGCAGTACGCAGTTCTGGCTCGTCGGCTCTAATTCCAAGGCCTTTTGGGCCATCTGACGTGCTTCCGCGAGATTCTCGCCGGTGCGCAGGAAGATGCCGGCCAGCGACGCGCACGCAACTGCACTCCGAGGATCAATAGCCAGCGCCGATCGATAATCGCTCTCGGCGGACCTCAGATCGTTCAACTGAAGATGAGCGCCAGCCAAATTGAGGCAATGCCCGGAGTCATTGGGTTCGATGGCGCGGAGCTCCTCAAGCACGCGGATGACATCCGCGATGCGATTGTGCCGCTGATGAAACAGCACCATCTGCATGCGGGCGGCAGTGTCATTCGGCCGGATGGCGATCGCGCGCTGCCAATGTGAATCGGCTTTCCGGATCCTTCCGGCTTCGGCATAGATCCCGCCCGCGACAGCGTGCACGAACGCCGCGGACTTGCGAACTTCCCCTTCGTCGTCGAATTTCCGGCTCTGGTCGCGCTGCGCTCGAATGTCGGTCTCCTTGAACTCCTTGAATTTCTTCATCGCCTCGGCAGCCTGAGCCGTCTTGCCCGCGCGTCGACAGACATTGGCAAGCCCGTAGTAGGCATTGGCGTAGTTCGGATCGATGGCAATCGCGGCCTCGTAGCCCTTTATTGCCTTATCGTACTCTTTCAACTGCGAATAGGCCTGTCCCAACTGGTACGCGGCCTCCAGCGAAGTCGGCGCGGTTCTTCGCTCCTGCTCAAGCAATTCAGCCGCCTCCGGCATGCGGTTCAGGCTCATCAGCGCCTCGGCAAGTTCAGCGCGGACGTTGGGCAGCGACGGATCGATCTCCAGCGATTTGCGGTAGTACTGCACCGCCTTTTCATTATCCCCGCGACTCTTCGCGATGGCGGCCAGTCCCGAATAGGCCTCCGCATAGCGCGAGTTGGCGGTCAGACACTGCTGCCAGCACTGCTCCGCTTCATCGGCATCACCGAAACGGTTGTAGGTGATCGCCAGAAGCCCGTTCGGACGGAACTCGGTCGGGAAATCAGCCACGACCTTCTTGGCGGTGGCGATTGCTTCTTCCTTCAGGAATTTTGTGACTTCCGCTCGCGAGGCGGGCAGATCCGCAAACGTATCGGGTACATCAAGCTGCGCGGCCGGCAGTTCTTTGGCGTTGGCAGCCGGAGCGGCCGCATCGACGGGCGCTTCGCCCCGCATCTGGCGCGACGCGAGTTCCTCCCGTTCGCGCCAGCGGTTCAGCCGCGAGTAGGCAAACGGGAAGATCGCCCCCAGAACGGCCAGGAGCGCCAGCAACCCCAGTAACCGGGGGCGCGAGATCTCGGTGTCGGATTCGCGCACGGCGCGTCGCCGCTTGGAATTCGCGGGGTCTTTGGTCATACGGCTCGAAATCCTGCAGTTTCTGTTTCAGTCCGCTCTGCCGCCACTTTTCCGTCCGCTAATCCTGCGGTTTTCCCGTCGGCCTCTCTAACGGCACTGCGTCGGGACGCCCCTCGAAGATCACCCAGCGACGGTCGATTCCCAAATTGGCGATCGTCTGCACCGCACCTCCGAGCCAGCGAACTTCGACGCGGTCGATGCGGTCGTGGCTGCCCAGTCCGAAGTCGAGTTGTGACCCCCAATGGCTCTGGTAGCCCCGGCCGCTATGCACTTCCCTGACCTGCGAGAGATCTCCCGCCACCACCGTGACCTGCGCTCCCACCGCATCCCGGCTGGCTTGAAGTCCTCGCAGTTCAATACGCACCCAGTGGTTCCGCGGATCGCTGTCGTTGCGGAGGAGCGTGGACGCCTCTCGCGAATTGAGGATCACGACATCCTCGTCGCCATCGAGATCCAGGTCCCCGAAGACAGCTCCTCGGCCGCTGTGTTTCGGCAGCAATCCGTCGCCCGCCTGTTCCGAAACATTGCTGAACCGGCCTCCGCCAATGTTCCGCAGCACGAGATTACGCGCTTTGTAGGTGTACGTATCGGAATACTGGTCGATGTTGTCCTGCAGGTGCCCGTTGGCGATGAACAGGTCGCTCAGCCCGTCATGGTCAAAGTCAATGAAGCCGTTCCCCCAGTTCACGTGCTGAAGCGAGCCGGCGCCCGCGCCGGAGACCAGAGTGGCGTCCTCAAGGAATCCGTCGCCCAGGTTGTGAAACAGAACGGGCAGTTCGCCCGAGTACGAGGTCATGAAAAAGTCCAGCCATCCGTCGTTGTCGTAGTCGCCGCAATCGACTCCCATGGCTCCCAGTTCGTGACCGTTCATGTTGAAGGCAAACCCCCGTTCCACGGCTTCGTTCTGGAACCGCCCGGAGCCGTCATTCACCCACAACGAATTGCCCGCGACGTCGTTGAGCACAAAGATGTCCGTGTCGCCGTCTCGATCAAAGTCGGCGCAGACCATGCCCATGCCCGAACTGGCGACCGATGCAATACCCGACTCGCGGCTGATGTCGGTGAATTTCCCGTTGCCCTCGTTGCGAAACAGGAGATCGGGTTCGTGAGGATAGTCCTTCGGCCCCGCATATTCAGGGAAACCGTCCACGGTTCGATCGACATTGGTCTCGAACGTGAACTGCACGTAATTGGCCGCGTACAGATCGAGGTCACCGTCCTTGTCGATGTCGAGAAACGCGACTCCCGCGCCGACCGTGTCGCCGGCCGCCACACCTGCCTCGGACGTCGCATTACGGAACGTGCCGTCGCCGTTGTTGCGATACAGGACGTTCGGGCCGAAATTGCTGACATAAAGATCCGCATCGCCGTCGTTGTCATAATCAGCGACCGTAACTCCCATCCCGAAGCCGGCGTCCCCGACACCCGACTCTTCGGTGACGTCCCGGAATTTCCAGTTGCCCTCGTTGCGATACAGGGCGTTCTTCGGTTTGCTCGGATCCGTGCAACCCGGAAGCGGTGCGCCGTTGACGTAATAAATATCCGCCAGGCCGTCGCCGTCGTAATCGAATACGGCCAGGCCGGCAGTGACGGTTTCGACAATGAACCGCCGGCCGCTGCTGCCGTCGGTGTGCCGGAACGACACTCCGGTCTCTTTTGTCACTTCATGCAATCGGATCGGGCATTTTTCCGCGCCGAGTCCAGGGGCAACGGCCCACATCGCCCATGCGAATGCGGCAATCGCCCGCAGGATTCCGGGAACCGAATTGCCGAGTGCACCCTGCTGCTGCGTCAGCCCCATGCCTGAATTCTCCGCGCGCTGGCGGTGTGAGATTACTGAATACCCTGTCCCTGCACGACCGGAACGAGGCGATCGACGGGAATGTTCTCGAACGATTCGGTCGAACCGCCCAACCAGCGGACTTCCAGGCGGTCCAGGCGTGTTGCGGTCCCCAGTCCGAAATGCAGGCGAGTGCCGAAGTGGCCCTGATAACCGCGCCCGCTGTGCACTTCCTTCAGCTGAGACACACCGAGGGCCGTGACCCGGACGTGGGCGCCGACTCCGTCGCGATTCATCGACGTTCCGTGGAGCACGATTTCGATCCAATGATTGCCGTTCGAGGCCGCGTTGCGAAGAACCGTGGGGGCTTCGCGGGAATTGAGCACAACGGCGTCTACGGTGCCATCGTTGTCCAGATCGTCAAACGCAGCGCCTCGACTGCTGTAAGTTGCCCGCATCCCGTCTCCCGCCTCGGCTGAAACGTCGTGAAACGTGCCGTCTCTGTCGCCGGCCAGCAGGACATTCGGAACCCGATAAGCGGTCGCATCGGTCCGCAGTCCCACGTTGTCGTCGAGGTGCCCGCAGGCCACATAGATGTCGTCATTCCCGTCATTGTCGAAATCCGCAAAACCGCAGCCCCACTTGACGTGCGGAAGCAGTCCGGCACCGGCCCTGGCGCGGCGCGTCACATCGTTGAGAAATCCGTCGCCCGCGTTTTCATACAGGATCGGCAGTTCTCCTCCGTAGTCGGTCATATAGAAATCAAGCCGGCCATCGTGGTTGTAGTCCGCGCAATCGACCCCCATGCTGGCGTTCTCGTCGCCGAGATAGTTGTATGCGGAACCAATCACGGCGGCGACCTCCTCGAATCGCCCCGTGCCGTCGTTACGAAAAAAGAAATTGCGGAACGAATCATTGCAGACGAATACGTCCGTATCGTCATCGTTGTCATAGTCGGCGCTCACGATTCCCATGCCCGTGCCGGCAACCAGGCCGATCCCCGACTCGCGGCTGATATCGGTGAAGGTCCCGTCGCCGTTGTTGCGGAACAGGTTATCCGGGACGGGACGGTAATTGCGAGGCCCGGCATACGACGGCACGCCGTCAATCGATCGGGCGACGTGGTTTTCATAGGTAAAATCGACATAGTTCGAGACGTACAGATCGAGATCGCCGTCCTTGTCCACATCGAGCATGCTCACTCCGGCGCCGGCGAGATCCCCGCGGCCGACTCCGGCCTGCGCGGTCGTGTTGCTGAACGTTCCGTCGCCGTTGTTGCGATACAGCACGTTCGCGCCGTAGTTGCTCAGGTACAGATCCTGAAAACCATCCGCATCATAATCGCCGGCCGTCACTCCCAAGCCGTAACAGGCTACGTCGATTCCGGCCTGGCGACTGACGTCGCGAAAACGAAAGTCGCCTTCATTCCGACAAAGCGATTGCGTCGCCGTCGTCTCCCCCTTCGTTCCCCGCAACGGGTTTCCGTTCGGGAAGTAGATATCGATTCTCCGATCGCCGTCGAAGTCGAAAGTCGCCAGCCCCGAGCTGACCGACTCGACAATGTACCGCTGACCGCTGCTTCCATCCGTGTGGCGGTAAGCGATCCCCGAATCCCGCGTTGCATCCTGCAGCAGGAAGCGAGAGGTCGCGGACGGCGAACCGGACGGCACCGACGATGTCGGCTGCGCGGGGCGACATCCCGCGGCCAGACAGAGACTGCAAGCCGCAAGCGGCACGGCGAGCCATTTCGCCAGTGAACAACCCGGCGTGGCCGCTCGATCCGTTCGCTCCGTGACGGAGACTCGCCTCACGTCGCCGATCTTCATTCAGTTGCCTCGACGCAAACGATCGTACTGTTCACGGAACTTCTCGTTGCCGCTTTCCAATTTCAGGGCCTGCTCGATCGCCGCGATGGCAGGCTGCCGCTTGCCGGAGCCGGCCAGCGCGACGCTCAGGAGGTAATAGTTGGCTGCGGATGATTCCAAATCAACCGCTTTTTGCGCGGCCGTCACCGCTTCTTCGGGGTTTCCGCCGGATTGCGCAAGGACCAGGGCCAGCCCCACCCAACCGGCCGACTGGTCGGGTCGGAGCCGAACTGCCTCCCGCATCTCGGACTCAGCCAGCCCGAACCGTTTCAGCCCCATCGCCGCCTGCGCCAGTGCGAGGTGCCGCCTCACGGCCTGCGGATCGAGCTTGGCCAACTCTTCGAGCATCCCGATGGCGTCTGCCGGACGGCCCGCTTGCTGATAGAGCCTGGCAAGTTGGTCGCGCGAGGCACGGTCGCGAGGATCCGCCTTGGCGGCCTGCTGCCAGATCTTCTCCGCCTCTTCCAAGCGGCCGGCGGCGGCATAGGCATTGCCCACCACCACCAGCGAATACGCGGCTTTCTGCTGCAGTGATTGCACGTCGGCCGCGCTGCCCGCCGTTTCCCCCCGCATCTCTTTTTCCGCCTGCGAGCATTCCTTGAACTTCTGCAGGTGAGTCGCCGCCAGGTCCTTTTCCCCCAGCCGCGAACACGCCGTGGCGAGACCGTAATGAGGCTGCGGCGCATTGGGCAGGAGTTTCACCGCGGCGGCAAAACTCTCTTTGGCAGCAGCGTACTCCCGCAACTCCAGGTCGATCTGCCCCTGCAGCAGAAAGGCCGGCGCGGACTGGGCCTCCATCGGCAGTTCCATCCGCCGCAGAGTCGCGGAGGCCGCCTTGAAATCTCCTTCGTTCCTGAGTGCCTCGGCCAGACCGAGCATCGCATCGGCATGGGTCGGATCAAGCGATAGGGCTTTCTTGTACAACTCCGCTGCCTGGCCATATTCGCCTCGATCCATCGCGACATACGCCAGCCAGCGATAAGCCTCGACGAAACGCGGATCCACTTCAAGGGCTCGCCGCCACCATGACTCGGCGCTCTTCATGCGGCTCAGGCCGTACTGCGCCAGCGCCATGGCATGGCACCCGCGCGGATCGTCCGGACTCTGCTTCACCAGCTCGCCAGCCAGCGAGATCGCTTCGCCGATCGTTGCGATCGCCGCCTTCTCGTCAGGCGACGTTGCTGCTTCCCTCTTTGCCGCGAAATAGTCGGCCGTCGATTGCGATTCGCCATCGTCGGCAGGCATGTTCTCGCGCGACGCCCTCGGCCGCAAAAACATGACCGCCCCTGCGACGGCCACCACCGCGACCGTCAGCAGAAAAACCGTGCGAAAGCGGAACCTCGCTGCAGCGCCGGTCGGTTCCGTCGATCCGGCGGGACGCTCGAATGCTCGGTTTCGTTTTTTCTTCATGGCCTGCGACGGCTCGGAGCCGAGACCGCGGACAATGCGACCGTGCGATCGCGTGCTGGAAGTGCGACGGAAATGCCTGAATTACAAGTGTACCAACAACAACGACCGCGCTGCACGGATGCAGGCGGTCGTTGCGGATTTCACTTGCTTTTCAGATCGGGAGTTCCAAACCGGGCATCAGCTCGATTTGAGTTCGAGGGTGATCGGAGCCATCCCCGATTTCACTTCGGCCGTGAGTCCGGACTGATCCGGATTCACATACTTCGCCGGAACAGCCGACTTCGGTTGAGCGGGAGGCCCGGCCATCGGACCGCCGCCCGGACCCGACAGCGTGGTTCCGGTGGGGGCAGCCCCCGCCGCGGCCTTGGCCGAATCGCCCTTCAGCGTACTGCCGGCCCCGGCCCCTTCCAACTTGCTCACGCCGATCTTGTAGCTGCCGGGAACTGCACCCAGGCCGCCGACCGACGATAGCGTGAACTTCCCGGACTCATCCGTCTGACCCTGCGCCACTTGGCCTTGGCCGGCCGTGGCGGGTGTAAAGTTCACCGCGGCTCCAGCCAGCGGTTTGCCATCAAGCGTCACCGTACCGGTTACGGGTACAAAACTGGCGCCGCCACAGCCAACCGCCGTGATCACGGCGAATACCGACAGCAAACAAACACAACTCCAACACACGCTTCGTGCTGACAACATGGAACATCAACTCCTGGTTACGGGATTTGTACGGTTTGCCGGTCGGCTCTGGCACCGAGCCACTGATAGGTCCACATGTCGATGGTCTGGCTGAGGAACTGGACGGAACCGTCGCCCATCACGAACATCGAACCGCCGGGATGTTTCGAGCGGAAACCGAACTCCGTGTTCCAAGTGCATTGACGATTGCATTCGGTCAATCCGACCGCGGCGTAATTGAAATTCTGCGGGTGGCAGCTGTCGTAGTTGATCGGGATCAACGTGGTCAGCATGCCTTCGCCGTTGTTGGCAATCATCCAGCCGTTGTGGGCGTGATCCGAGCACATCGTCAGGCGCTCGCCGAAGAAGATCGTGTTGGTCAACCCGTCAGTGACCTTCGCCATCGTGCAGAAAAAGAACGTGCTGCCGTTGCCGTTCGGGTTGCGGGTGAACGGACCTGCCGGCTGTCCATTCCAGTAGTTCTGCAGAGCGGAATGGCTCATGTAGGGCTGATAGAAACGATTCGCATCGCACGGGCAACTCGGACTTCCGCTCCAGCTTTCCGGGGTCGGGCCACCGGAGCCACCGTAGTTGTCGGCAGCCGGCCCCCAGGGCGTCTTCGGGTCTTCACCCGAACTCGGGCAGCGAAATCCGGCTAACACCGTTTCGCGAATCAGCGTGTTGTTCGGAAACCTCTGGTCGTCGGTGTTGAACCCAAAGTTGATCGCATCGTACACCGACTGCTGTTCGATGAACGGCAGCAGACGGACCTTCTCCGAGCCGCGGAATGTGTTGTAGCTCCAGCCGCCGTTGACCGGGTCCGAGACACCGCAGTACGTGCTCGGGAACGCCTTGTAGATGTCGTGGTAGTTGTGCAATGCCAAGCCAATCTGCTTCATGTTGTTGCTGCATTGCATACGACGCGCTGCTTCGCGCGCCGCCTGAACGGCCGGCAGGAGCAGTGCTACTAGAATTCCGATGATGGCAATAACCACCAACAATTCCACCAGTGTGAACGCAAGCCTGCGAATTTTCATGGACGACCTCCAAAAACCAAAAGAAAAATTAAGTCGAAAAGAACAAGGCACGATTCTACGGCCACCTTCCATCCGGTGTCAAACTAAATTTTGAATATCAAGTTTTGAGGGCATGTCCCTCCCTTTGAAAGCCATTTTTCTCCATTTTTCAACGAGCCAGTCGCACGAGAAGTCCGCCTCCGGGGCCAGTTGAAGCGACAATTTCGTGCCCTGCGGCGCCGACCAGACCAAGGCGTTCGCTGCGGATATAATCGGCCCCATGAGAACCACATTCTTTCTGCTGACCTGCGGTTGGGTTGCTGTTTCCCCGGCAAGCGACGAGGGCCGGGCGCTGAAGCAGTCCGATGTCGTAATGATGTATCAGACCGATGAGCAGACTTACGCCGAGTACGGCGCCACAGTGCTCGCCTGGGGAGGCAAGCCGACGCCGGCTTCGCGTCAAGCCGCCAAGGGCATCAGGCTCTTCAGCAGCGTCGGCATGGTGACCGAGTTCGCACAGTTCCACGAACGGTTCCGCGATACGTACGAGCAGGCCCTTTGCCGCGACATAAACGGCGAACCGGTCAAGGTGCCCTGGCTGACCGATCACAAACATGAAGGGATTCCGTACTGGTGGTGCTGTACCGCCCAACCCGTTTTCCGGCAGTATCTGCGCGAGCGTGTCATCGAGACGATGCGGGCCGGCGCGGACGGCCTGCACGTCGACGACCATCTGGGCACTTCGGGCGGATTGTGGCTGGGGATCTGTTTCTGCGACCGGTGCGTCGCAGGATTTCGCGGCTACCTGAAGACGCTTACTGAAGACGAATTGAAGCGTGCAGGCGTCTCGTCGCCCGACCAGTTTGACTTTAGCCAGGCTGTGAAAGAGTGGATGCGTGCCGCTACCGAGAACGAAATCCGCAAGCCGACAGGCCATCCGCTCTGGTCCAGGTGGACGGCATACCAGTGCCGCGCCGCGGCGGCATTCATGCAGGAACTGCGGGAACTGGCGGCATCGACCGCCGGGCATCCCGTGCCCGTGGCCGCGAACGCGGGCCTGCTCTGGCCGCTGCAGTTGTCGGACTACAAGTGCCTGGATCTGTTCAGTGCGGAAACCGACCATGCAGCCCCGGCTCGAAAATGGAGCGCAAGGCCGCTGGTGGCCTACCGTCTCGCCGATGCGCTGGACCGACCCTACGCTGCGACCGCCAGCGGCCAGGACTGGGCGTTCATCAAAGAGAAGAACCTCCCGGGCCTCGTGCGCGGCTGGATTGCCATGTCGTACGCTGCGGGGAATTGCTTCATGGCCCCGCACCACCAATGGTGCTATACGGCCGAAAAAGGCACCCACTGGTACGACGGCCCGCGCGAGCGGTTCGCCCCGCTCTACCAGTTTGTGCGGCACAACGCCCAATGGTTCGACGGTTTCGAGTCGCGAGCCGACCTCGGAGTCGTGCTGCCGCACCGCTCGTTCGTGAAACACACGGAGCGCTGGCTCGAGCTTTGCGATCAATTGAGCGCAGCGAACATCTCCTACCGACTGTTCGTCGCCGGCGACGAGATCATCGACCACCCGCTGGTCGCCGATCAGCTGAAGTCCATGCGGCTCCTGCTGGTGACCGATCGAGATGACCTGCTCGCAGCAGACCAGCAGACGCTGGACGGCAGCGTGGATCGCAGCCGCATCTGCACATCCGTCGACGAGGCAGTGCGCAGAATCCAACCGCCGATCCGCACGGCGTCCGACGCCGGGGTTTGGATTTTCGCCCGGCAGAATTCGGGCAAATTCGCGGTCCATTTGCTCAACCGCGATTACGATCCGGACCGCGACGATGCAAAGCCGGCGAGCAGACTGAAGGTCCGGTTCGACCGGAGTGCGTTAGAAATCGGCGACAGCGCGCAGTGCGTGTATCTCGAAGCGGGCCGCGAACCGGTGCCGCTGAAGTGGGACGGCGACGCGGTCGAAATTCCTCAGCTCGGCTTATGGGGACTGATCGCGATTACGCCCTAGAACTCAGGATCTCGCGGTGGTGTCCGCGCGGGCTCCGCGGGCCAGCGCATGGCGAGAATCGCCCCACGCATCGCAACCGACCCTGCGGCCGATGGATCGAATCCTCGTCTCCAGGCAATCGAGGCACTGCTCGGCGGACTCGTCCAGACACGGCTTGCCCTCGTAAAGCAGGTAATTCCTGCGCACGTCCATCGGCGTGAGCTGAGGCATGACCACGTTGGCACCGAAGTTCAACCCCTCTTCGCGGCCCAGCGGACGGAGCGCCTGCAGCGCGGTCGTCGCCGCAATATTGATGTCTTTCAGCGCGATGCGAGCCGCCGCAATCATGAGCAGTGCCGTGCGATAGGCATCCTCAGTCTGCCAACCGTACTCCGCGTGATCCGCGGCCAGCGGAGTTTCGTTGTGAGGTATGTAAGGCCCCATGCCGATCATGTCGACGTCGATTTCCCGAAAGAAGAGAATGTCATCGGCAAGATGCTGCAGGGTCTGCGTCGGCAGTCCGATCATCACTCCCGTGCCGACTTGAAATCCGATCTCTCGCAGCCATCGCAGGCACGCGAGCCGATCGTCCCACTTCTGATTGGCCGGATGGATGCGCGCGTAAAGTTCCGGGGAACTGGACTCGATGCGCAGCAGGTAGCGATGCGCGCCGGCCGCAAAGAACCGCTCGTAATCCTCCCGTTTCTGCTCCCCGACACACAACGTTATGCCCAGGCCGCTGGGCAGCCTCTCGGACCGACTCTCGTTCTTTATTCGCCGGACCGACCGCTCGACAAGCTCGACAAATTGCCTGTCGTGCCGCTCGCCTGACTGCAGTACGACGGAACCATATCCCTTGTCGGCGCACCAGAGGGCCGAAGCAACGATGTCGTCTTCGCTGAGGAGGTAGCGCTGGACGTTGGGATTGCCGAGCCGAATGCCGCAGTAGATGCAGTTGTTCACGCATTCGTTCGAGAATTCGACGAGGCCGCGGAAATAGACTTCATCGCCGCAATACTGCTTCAACACTTCGCTCGCGCGGTCACGGATGGCATGCAGGTCCTGGCGGTCGGTTGCGGACAGGATCGCAACGATATCGGTCTTGTCGAGGGAATCCTTGCTTAATGCCAGTTCGATTGCACGGTTCGTCATGATGTCCTCAACCCGCAAAATGCCAAATGATCCTTGGATTCTAGAGGACGATGCATGGTTCTGGGAACGGCTTTGATCCCAGGCCCCCAAGGGCCGGATTGGGTACCGTGCCCATGGCGATGCAACGACGCGAAAGGCAAACGCCTCACTCGCCCAATCGGCCCGTGTTCGCGATTCGACCGTGCAATTCAGCCTTTCGGGCTGGCAACCGCTGTGGCAAATTCGGGGTGCGTGTCGGTCAGGATCTCGCGGATGGCCGCACGGTCGTCCGCCGACAGGTGTGCAAACGCATCGGTTGCGGGAGGCGAGTTCACGATGTCCTTGATGCGGCCGAGCACCCGCTCCTTCATGACCGGCGGCAGTCCCAGAAACGACTGGGAATAAACAAGGTAGCTGCAGGGATAGCGGAACAGGCGCCGCTGCAGATCGAGTTCCCGCAGCGATCGGCCGCGAGTGTCGCGCGGGCCGCGTCCGGCGAAATTCGCGGCAAACCCGCTGGTACCCCGGACCGGCGACTCCAATGCGGTCTCGCGGCACAGCAGCAGTCCTTCGACCAGTTTCTCGGCCGAATTCGCAATGCGCCGCAGCGTAGACGGGGAATGCTCCGGGCCGGTCCGTCCGAGCATCTTGTTCATCACGTCTTCGTCGTAGAGGGCACGTTGCGCCTGGTAGTTCGCGGCCGTGATGAGATTGTGCACGTGAGTCTGGTGTTCAAGTACCATCAGCGCGACCAGATCGCTGTGCGCCGCCAGGTAATTCTTCAGTTCCAATCGCTTGCTCAAGTCGGTCAGGTTCGCGCCGGCGTTGCGATCGAGGGACGATTCGTCGCCGCCCCGATCGATCGTAACGTTGCCCATATGCCGCTGTTGGCCGTGCGTGCCCGTCACGTACCAGCCGCCCCACCGCTCGCTGAACGGACTTTCGGGCGTCGTCACGAAACTGCCGGCCCTCAGGACGGGATGCCCCTCGCGGTCGGGAAACACCGACCGCACGACATGGCCGGGCACGTTCTGTGTCACTGACGATGCATGGCACTGCAGACACTCGTGCGTGTGGCGCGTGATCTTTCCGGACGACTGGTCCAGTGAAAAGAACACTGCACCGCGCTGCGGGTCGGCGACTGAAATCTCCAGCACCTCTCCCCCGGGCACATACCCGACATACGTATCGTCATTGAAATACACAGCGCGCGGCGAACTCGGCGAAATCAGCCGGAGCTGAAAGCTAGTCTTCGAGAAAACGAGCATCTGCGATTCGACTTCCACGCCGAGAGTCCTGAGCAGCGAAGCAAGATATCCCACGCGCGGATCGCGTTCGAGATGCGTCGAACCCGATGCGAGCTTCTGCTGCAGATCCGCAACCGGGTTCTGCAGCGAGCCGTTCATGTAACTGATCGGTTCGTCTTCGTAGGCAATCTGTGCCGGAGCGCGGGGCGGCAGCAGCGCGGAAAACCCGCACAGGATCAGCGACACCGCGAGAACGATTGACGAATGCCTGGACATGGGAACGCTCGTATTGTCGGATTCGGAATAGTCCGCAGAGGATGGGCCGACGGAAGAATCGGGGAACGGATTCCGCAGCCTTCGACCATAACCGATTCACGGCGGGATTTCACTGCAAAAGACCCCATACCGCCCGGATCCGCAAGCGCCGGAAGCGGACCGGCGAACGCCGATGGGAAGCCCTGCCTGTGGCTACCGGCCCGGAGCTTTGGCATGATCGTGGCGTCTCTGCCGACTGCAAGCCGCGCGCGGACAACTTGGCGCGGCTCGACAGGGGGCCGATTGCCTGGCTTTTTCGAACCGGTCACTCATAATGTCACTGTGCGGCGAGATCCGACTCGTTACGATGGAACTATCGGCCCGCGGGCCGGCTTTGAGATTCTTGTCGGATCGTCCTTGCTGAAAAGCCCGTCCATGCCGGAAAGTCAAAGTGTGAGCAGCACAGTGGATACCGGGCGCCCCCGAACAAAGTCGGACTCGAACCTGAAAGAACGGGTCCGTTCGCTGCGGCTTCCGAAGGAGGCGACGCCGGGGGCGGCCGGCCTGTCGAAGCTCGCATGGCTGGCAGCGATCGGCGCGATCGCCTGCGGTGCCTACGCGGGCTACAGGCAATTTCTGCAACACGACGACGATCCGAACCGAAACACGGTTTCGGCTGCCGCTCCGGCCAATCCCCGCTCTGCGCCCCCCGGCGACGCGGCGAGCGCTCCCGCCGCGAACTCTCCGTCGCCTCGTGGACCGGATACCGTGCCGGCCGTGAATCGCACCGAAGACCGCGGGCTGGCACTCGAGGCCAAAGGCTACCTCATTCCGGCCAAACAAGTGCTGGTCAGCCCCAAGGTCAGCGGGATGATTGAAAAGCTGAACGTCGTGGAGGGAAAACGATTTGAGAAGGGAGCTGTGCTGGCCGAACTCGAGAAGACCGAATATCAGGCCGATCTCAAGCGTGCCGAGGCAGCGCTCGAAGTATCGCGGCAGCGCTACGAGGAGTTAAGGCGGGGGTTCCGCAAGGAGGAAGTCGAGCAGGCGCAGGCCGAGCTTGGCGAAGCACAGGAACAACTCGACAAGGCGACGAAGGACTTGCAGCGCAATACGACCCTCTGGAAGAGCCGGGCCATTTCGCAGGAAGAATTCGAAAGCGCGCAGAGCCAGATGCGGGCTTTGGAGAGACGGGTGGAAAGGCTGCGTTTCGCTCTGAAACTGCTGCAGATCGGCGCCCGCGAGGAGCGGATTCAGGCAGCGGCGGCCGACGTTCAGCAATCCGAGGCGGACGTCACCAAGGCCCGCTGGAAACTCGACAACACCGTGATTCGCGCCCCGATTTCCGGCACCATTCTCAAGAAGAACTCGGAAGAGGGAAACATCGTCAACTCGATCGCCTTCAATGGTTCGTACAGCATCTGCGATATGGCCGACCTGTCCGACATGGAGGTCGAACTGACGATCCAGGAACGCGATATCTCCCGCATTTTCACCGGCCAGGAATGCCGTGTCCGAGCGGACGCATATCCCGAGCGAGTCTATTCGGGACGCGTGTCGCGTGTGATGCCGATCGCCGACCGCGCGAAGGGCGCCGTGCCGATCCGCGTCAAGGTCGACATTCCGGCGGCCGAGGAAGGCGTATACCTCAAACCGGAAATGGGTGCGGTGGTTTCCTTCCTGCGAAAAGCGGACTCGGTCGGAGCAAAGTCTCCCGAGGGCCGCCAGCCCGAAGCGTCTCCCGCCCCGGCCAAACCTCAATCCAGGAATCCATGATCAGTCCCATGCCAACCCCTGCGAAACGTGAACCGGTTGTCCGGGTTCACGATGTCCACAAGTATTTCCGGCGAGGGAGTGAACGGCTCGACGTGCTGAAGGGCCTGACTCTCGAAGTCCCCGATCGGGAATTCCTCGGTCTGATGGGCCCCAGCGGCTCCGGCAAAACCACGCTGCTCAATCTGATCGCCGGACTGGACACGCCGAGCGAGGGCGAAATCTGGGTGGCCGACCAGATGATTTCGGGCATGTCGGAGAGCCAACTGGCGCGGTGGCGGACCCGCAATGTCGGGTTCGTCTTTCAGTTCTATCACCTGCTGCCGGTCATGACGGCCTACGAAAACGTGGAACTTCCCTTGCTGCTGCTTCCGCTTTCCGCGCGGCAGCGGCGCGAGCAGGTGAAGACGGCCCTGGAACTGGTCGGGCTTTCGGATCGCCTGCACCATCGGCCCGGCCAACTGTCGGGCGGCCAGCAGCAGCGGGTCGGCATCGCACGGGCGATCGTCACCGATCCCGCGATTCTCGTCGCCGACGAACCGACCGGCGACCTGGATGCGCGCTCGGCGGAGGAGATCCTCGATCTGCTGGGCGAACTGCGCGAATCGCTGGAGAAGACGATCCTGCTCGTGACCCACGATCCGCGGGCGGCACGGCGCACCGATCGCGTGCTGCACCTCGACAAGGGCGTGCTGGTGGAAAGCGGCGTGGCGGACCGTGCGGAATAAGGCGGCGTTGGCATGAAGCTCGGCATCCTCATTTTCCGGAACCTGCGCCGTAACCTGCTGCGGTCGATCCTGACCTCGCTGGGCACCGTCGTGCTCGTGTTCGTGGTCACACTGGTCTGGTCGATCCTCGCGTTCCTGCAGGCGGCGACCGAGGAAAAGACGCGGAACCTCAAGGCAATCGTAACCGAGCGATGGTCGATCCCCAGTCGACTGCCGTTCTCCTACGCCGCCACGCTGGCCGAAGGCGCCGCGCGATCTCCGCAGGACGTGCGGCCGCTGGACTCGATGAACTGGCAGTTCTACGGCGGCACCGTGGATCCCGAGAAGATCTCGCGAGAGAGCCTGATCTATGCCATCGCCAGCGACCCGCGGAAGATCCCCACGATGCTCGACGGCCTCGAGTCGCTTCCGCCGGACCAGGAGGAGCAGTTGCGCAAGGACGTGGAAAAACTCGCGGCCACGCGTCAGGGGGTGATCGTCGGACGCAATCATCTGACGGCGCTGAACAAGCGAATCGGAGACCGCTTCAAGCTGTTCGGGATCAGCACCTACATGGGTATCGATCTCGAATTCGAGATCGTCGGCGCGTTTCCGCCGGGGCGTTACGACGGCCTGGCCGCATTCAACAGCGATTACTACCTCAATGAACTCGATGCGTACGCCCGCAGAAACAACGGTCGAAAACACCCGCTGGCCGAGCACAGTCTGAACCTTGTCTGGCTCAAGCTTGCCGACACCGACGCGTTCAACCGCGTGGCCGAACAGATCGAGTCCTCGCCCTCGTTCAACAGCCCTGCCGTGAAATGCGAGACGGCCGCTTCGGGAATCGCTTCGTTTCTCGATGCGTTCCGCGATCTGATCTGGGGCATGCGCTGGCTGCTCGCTCCGGCATGCGTGGCAACGCTCAGCCTGATCATCGCCAACGCGATCAGCATCAGCATTCGCGAGCGGCGACTGGAACTGGCAGTGCTCAAAGTGCTGGGCTTCCGGCCGTGGCAGATCCTCACGCTGGTGCTCGGCGAGTCGGTGCTGCTGGGCTCGCTTTCCGGACTGGCCAGCGCCGTGGCGACCTACGCCGCCGTGAACTGGTGGATGCAGGGACTGAAGTTTCCGATTGCGTTTTTCGATGCGTTCTTTATTCCCTCCGATGCGATGGTGTGGGGGTTCTGCGTGGGCGCCGCTGCGTCGCTGGCCGGGAGTTTCCTGCCCGCGTGGTCGGCCTGCCGGGTCAAAGTGGCGGATGTTTTCTCGAAGGTGGCCTGACGGCGCCGGTCGCGGCACAGACTGCTCGCGGCCGGAGATTCGGATAGCAACATGGTATTGAAACTTGTCATCGCAGCCACCGCCTTGGTGATGATGCTGCTTGCCGTCACGAAGGTGCCGCTGCGCTACAACGCACGCAACGTGGCCGTGCGATGGAAGACGACCGCCATGACCGCCCTGGCATTCACGGTCGTGATCGGCCTGCTCACGGTCATGCTCGGCTTCGTCAACGGCATGTACCAACTCACGCTGCATTCCGGCCAACCGGGCAACGTCATCGTGCTCTCGGACCGCGCAACGGATGAAGTCGTAAGCAATCTGCTGCCGACCGACGTGGGAGACCTCGAGCGTCAGCCGGGAATCCTCCGCGACGGCGACCGACCGATGGCCAGTCGCGAAACCTACTTCGTCGTGAATCAGCCGCTCCGCAACGCCCGGGCCGGAAGGCCGGGACGCCGGTTCGTCCAGGTCCGCGGGCTCGATGATCCGGAATTGTCGGCGCGGGTCCACGGGTTGGAGATGCTGCCGGGTGGCCAGTGGTTTTCGTCGGCGGGCGTGCGGGAAGCGGCCGACGCCGGCGATCCCAGGCAGCGGGAACTGGTCGAAGCCGTGCTCGGCGAGGGAGTTGCCGGAGAACTGGGCCGCGATCGCGATCCGGCCACCGCAGCCAGTTGGCGCCGCCCGGATCGGCTCGATGTAGGCGATACTTTTCCGCTCGGCGGACGCACCTGGGTTGTCGCGGGCGTACTGAATTCCGGGGGATCCACCTTTAACTCCGAAGTGTGGGCCAAGCGGTCTTTGATGGGCGGCATGTTCGGCAAGGACACATACACGTCGCTCGTGTGCAGGACGGCCGACGCGGAAAGCGCGCGAAAGCTCAAGGAATTCTTCACCACGCAATACCGCAAGTCGTCGGTACTGGCCCAGGTCGAAACCGACTACTACGAGAGCCTCTCCAACACCAACAAGCAGTTCCTTTACGCCATCGCGTTCGTGACCGCGGTGATGGCGATCGGCGGCGCGTTCGGGGTGATGAACACGATGTTCGCGGCCATCAGCCAGCGTATCCGCGACATCGGCGTGCTGCGGCTGCTGGGATACCGGCGGCGCCAGATTCTCGTGTCGTTCCTGCTCGAATCGCTGATCATCGCGCTGGTCGGAGGACTCGCAGGTTGCGCCCTCGGATATCTCGCCAACGGACTCTCCGCGACGAGCATCGTGAACGCCGGCCCGGGCGGGGGCAAGTCCGTCGTGCTGCGACTGATCATCGACGCCCGGATCCTCGGCGTCGGCTTCCTGCTGGCCATCGCCATGGGCCTGCTCGGCGGTCTGATCCCGTCTCTTTCGGCCATGCGGCTCAAACCGCTCGAATCGCTGCGGTAATCCGCCGACGGTCGGCTCTCACCGGCTGATGACGACGATCGCGAGGTCGGCGTTGCGGTTCGGATCATCCGTGATGCGCCGGTTGGTCTCCGTGTCGAGGCAGACGTGCTTGTGGATCGTGATGCCCTGCTCGCGGCAGAATTCGTCGAAGTCCGCCAGCGTCAGGAATCGCACGTTGTGGGTGTCGTACCAGCGAGTCCCTCCGCCCAGCGCGACCAGCGGCGCCCGGCCATGCTCGGCAAGTTCCGACCGCAGCTTGTAATAGCCGAGGTTGGGGAAGCTGACGATCGCCCGGCGCCCGACCCGCAGCATCTCGCTGATCACGGTCTTGACGTCGATCACCGTCTGCAGCGTCTGCGAGAGCACCACCAGGTCGAATTGGCCGTCGGCATACGAAGAGAGCCCCTCGTTCAAGTCCGCCTGGACCACATTCAGTCCGCATCGCACGCAATTGACGACGCACTGCTCGTCCAGTTCGATGCCGACCAACCGCCCCTGTCCGCGATCTCGCAGGAGTGAAAGCAGACCGCCGTTGCCGCATCCGAGGTCGAGCACACTGGAGCCTTCGGGTATGAGTTCGGCGATCGAACTGTAGTCGAGCCGATGAGGATCGTGGAAGATGCTCGTCGGTTTGGGCGTGGAATCCGGCAGCGGATTCTCCTGCGAAACACCGTCGAGATTCGCGAGGAACCCCGAAATCAGAGTGCCGTAGGAAGCCAGTTCGTCGGGCAGCAGAAACGCGTCGTGCCCGCATGAACTTTCGACGTTGCAGTAGCTGACTCGCTTGTTGCAGGCAAGCAGCGCATCCACGATCATCTGCGACTGAAACGGCGGGAACAGCCAGTCGCTCGTATAGCTGACGACCAGCCAGTCGCACTGCGTGACCTGCAGCGACTGCTGCAGTGTCTCCGGCGTGCCGCCCAGATCGAACAGGTCCATCGCCATCGAGAGCGTCACGTAGCTGTTGGCATCGAACCGCTCGCCGAAGCGATCTCCCTGATACGCCAGATAGGAACCGACCGAGAACTTCGTTTCGAACTGGGTCGCGACCTCGCGCGGGCGCAGCCGATCGGAATCGAACTTCTGCATCATGGCTTCGCGCGAGAGATAAGTAATGTGTCCGAGCATGCGGGCGATGGCCAGTCCGACTCGCGGGCCAGGCCATTGGCCGTAATAACGCCCGCCCAGATAGTCGGGATCCTGCAGGATGGCGTTGCGTCCCACGACATCAAACGCCAGAGCCTGACTGGTCAGCCGCGGACTGGTTGCGATCGCCGCCGTCCCGGCCATGCGGTCGGGATAGCGGGTGGCCCAATCGAGCGCCATCTGGCCGCCGAGCGAACCGCCGACGACGGCCCGCAGCTTGACGATTCCCAGGTGATCGACCAGCCGCCGCTGCAGATTCACGATGTCGTCGATCGTGATCAGCGGAAAGTCCGGACCGTAAGGCTGTCCCGTCTCGGGATTGATACTGATCGGTCCCGTCGTGCCGCGGCATCCGCCCAGCACGTTGGGACAGATCACGAAATAGCGATCGGTATCAATCGACTTGCCCGGCCCGACCGCAATATCCCACCAACCGGGATCGTCGTCTTCGTGGTGTCGAGCGACATGCGAGTCGCCCGAAATGGCATGGCAGATCAGAACCGCGTTGTCGGCCTGCGCATTCAGTTTGCCGAAAGTCTCATAGGCGACGGTCACCGACGGTAGGCGTCCGCCGCATTCCAGGTGGAACGGTCCGTCGAACGTCACGTGCTGGGCGAAGGGCAGCGGCCGCGAGTTGCGACCGCTGTCGCTGCTATCGAAAACCTGCTTGCTCTGTTCTGCGTTCTTGTCCATGAGATCGGTTGCTCTCCGGCCGGTTACTGGCGCTGCGATGCGGCGATCGCCTGATCGAGGTCCGCGCGGATATCCGCGAAATCTTCGAGACCGACGCTCATGCGGATATAGTCTTCGCCGACGCCCGCGGCCCGCAGCTCTTCCGCCGTCTGCTGGCTGTGCGTGGTGCTCGCCGGATGGATGACCAGCGTCTTCGCATCGCCGACGTTCGCAAGATGCGAACACATCTTCACGGACTCGATGAATCGCCGCCCTGCTTCGCGCCCGCCTTCGAGGCCGAAACCGAGGATCGCGCCGGCGCCGCTGGGCAGGTAACGCTGCGCCAGCTGATGGTACGGATGCGACGCCAGTCCCGGGTAATTGACCCAGCGCACCTTCGGGTGAGCCTCCAGGAACTGCGCGACGGCCAGGGCATTTTCACAGTGCCGCGGCATGCGCAGGTGCAGCGTCTCGAGGCCCTGCAGGAACAGGAACGCGTTGAACGGACTCAGTGCGCCGCCGAGGTCGCGCAGCCAATGAGTGCGGCAGGTGATGATGTAGCACAGTTGCCCCACGGCCTGGTGGAACACGGCGCCGTGATACGACGCGTCAGGCTGCGTGAACTGCGGCCACTTCTCGGGATCCTTCGTCCAGTCAAACTTGCCGCTGTCGATGATGCATCCGCCCAGGCTCGTGCCGTGGCCGCCGATGAACTTCGTCGCGCTGTAGACCGAGATGTCGATGCCGTGTTCGAACGGACGGAACAGCATCGGCGTCAGGACCGTGTTGTCGCAGACGACCGGCACGCGATGCTTGTGGGCGACGTCCGCGATGGCCCGATAGTCCAGCACGTCATTCTTGGGGTTGGCCAGCGACTCGATGTACACCGCGCGAGTGTCCGGACGAATCGCCCGCTCGATATTCTGCGGGTTGGTCGCGTCAACAAACGTCACGTTGATTCCGAGGCGGCGGAAGGTCTGCCCGAGAAGCGTTATCGTGCCGCCATAAAGCGCTTCGGCGCTCACGATGTGCTGACCGCTGTGAGCGAGATTCAGCAACGCGACCGTGATCGCCTGCTGACCGCTCGACACGGCCAGCGCGCCGATCCCGCCCTCGAGAGCCGCCATGCGCTGCTCGAAGACGTCCGTCGTGGGGTTCATCAGTCGGGTGTAGATCCACCCCATTTCCTTCAGGGCGAACAGATCGGACGCGTGCTGCGTGTCGCGGAAACAGTAGCTCGTGGTCTGGTGGATCGGCATGGCCCGCGAACCGGTTGCCGGATCCGGCTGCTGTCCCGCATGCAACGCCTTGCTTCCAAGTCCGCTCATGGAAAACTTCTCGGAACCCATCGTGCTGTTCTCTCGCGTTTTATTTGAACTCTCGAATCAACGGATAGGAAATGACTGGCCGCGGCCTGAGCCGGAACCGGCCAACCGGCGGCAAGGCAACGATTTTAGCAGCTAAGTGCTTGCTCTTGCCAGGACCGGCCGGCAAGCGGCTGATGCTCGGATTCTCCAACTCCCTCAGACTCTCCGGCCTCCAAAATGTGCTGCCGCAAGGCCGGACCGCCTCCGATCCGTACTGGCAAGCGGGACGGCCAAAAGCGAGAATGCCGGACCGCAGTCCTGAACGACTGTAGTCCCCAAAGCCGGCAGTGCAACAGTCTGTTTTGCAGAAAACTGCGATACTTTCATCCACCCTCGACCGTCCGGGAAGCAAGCCACGCATGAGCCGCAAAAAGTCCAACCGGGCCCCCGACGCTGCGTCGGACCAAAGCGTACCCTCCTCGAGAGGACATCGCACAACTTTCGCCATCATGGTCGCGCTCGTCGCAGTCACGCTGGTCGCGATCTTCCTGGTTCGGCGCAGTAACCAGGACCTGGTCGGGCATCCGTCCTGGCAGCAGCGGGACCAAGTGACTTTGGATCCCGACGTGCCGACACCCGAGCCTGCGCCGGCCAAAGAGGAGAGCAATGCCGAGCCGAAGAAGCCCACGCCCCGGCCACTGGAGTTTGCCAGCCTGAAAGGACGCTGGCAACGGCCCGAAGAAGCCTACGAACTCACCGTCCGCGACGTAGCGGCGGACGGAACCGTCAAAGCGACTTACTTCAACGGGATGTTCATCAACGTCTCCCAGGCCCGCGCCACGAAAGAAGGTGAACAACTCAAACTGTTCGTCGAACTGCGGGACGTCAAATACCCCGGCTGCACGTACCGCCTGAATTACCTTCCCGAAACCGACGAGATGGTCGGCGTCTATTATCAGGCCGCCCTCGGCCAGGAATTCCAAGTCGTCTTTCAGCGACGGGAATGACGCGGGGCTTTCTGCGCAGCCAGCAGGTTCTTCCGGCCGTTTTTGATTCTCCTGGCGAATCGGACGCAGCGGCTCGAGTGGCTCAGCTCGCCGCTTCCTTTCGATGGTTCTTGACCGTCGCCAGCACCTGATCGATGGTCTCGAACAGTTCATGCGCGCGGACGGGCTTGGGAACATAGTCGTCCATGCCCGCTTCCAGGCACCGCTCGCGATCGCCTTTCATCGCATGTGCCGTCATGGCGATGATGGGAGTGTGAGTCCCGAGCGAACGCTCCTGGGCCCGGATAATCGCCACGGCCTCGAAGCCGTCCATCTCCGGCATTTGCACGTCCATCAGAACGAGGTCGAACGGGTGGGATTCCAGCGCCGCAACCGCTTCCTTGCCGTCGTTGGCCACCGTGACGGTATGCCCTTCGTTTTCCAGCAGGAAGATCGCCAGCTTCTGGTTCACGGGGCTGTCTTCCGCCAGCAGAATGCGGAGCGGGCGGGACTTCTCGCCGGAGGCAGGCTCCTCGAGCGACTCCGCCTGGGGCAGCGCGCCGAGAGCCATGGCCAGCGCGTCTTCCAGTTCCGAGGGCTTGACGGGCTTGAGCACGTAGGACTTTACTCCCAGCGATTCGCAGCGAGCAATTTCACCCGATCGATCGCCGGAACTGAGCATCATGATCACGACCGTACTCAGCTTGTCCTGCTCGCGGATCCGCGAAGCCAGCGAGAACCCGTCGCGACCGGGCATGCCGGCATCGGCCAGCACAAGCTCGAAACGCTCGCCAGACTCAGCCGCCTCGACGAGCGACTGCCACGCGTGTTCGGCGCTGTCGGCCACGGACACCTTGAACCGCCAATCGGCGAGCAACTCCTGCAGGATCTCGCGGTGAGTCGCATTGTCGTCAACGACAAGCACCCGGACGCCGTCGAATTGCGGCGTCCCCTGCGGTATCTCCTGTTCGTCCGCGACCTGCACGGGAATCCGCAAGTAGAAAGTGCTCCCCTTTCCCACCTCGCTTTCCACCCAGATTTTCCCTTCCATCAACGTGACGAGCTGCGAACAGATGGCCAGCCCCAGCCCCGTGCCGCCGTAACGGCGAGTCATGGAAGTATCGGCCTGCTCAAAGGCCTCGAAGATCGTCGCCTGTTTCGCGGGCGCTATGCCGATCCCCGTGTCAGAAACCGCGATCGTCAACATCGGCCTTCCCTCCGGCTGCGGATCGTAGCCGACCCGCAGCTGGACTTCGCCGATTTCCGTGAACTTGATCGCGTTTCCCACGAGATTGATGACGACCTGCCGCAACCTCCCGGCGTCGCCGACAAGGCGGCGCGGCACGTTGATGTCGAAATGGGTGAGCAGTTCGAGCTTGCGGGAATGGGCCCGGAAGGCGAGAGACTTCATCGTGTCGCCCAGCGTCTCCTGCAGATCGAAGACCGAGGCCTGTAGAACCAGCTTGCCCGCCTCGATCTTGGCGAAATCGAGGATGTCGTTCAGGATCGACAACAGCGACTCGCCGGACTGCAGGACCATCCGCACGTAGTCGCGCTGCGACGGCGACATTTCCGTGTCCAGCAGCAGTTCGGTCATGCCGATGATGGCATTCATCGGCGTGCGGATTTCGTGGCTCATGTTCGCCAGGAAATCGCTCTTCGCGCGGTTGGCGGCCTCCGCAGCCTCCTTCGCCAATCGCAGTGTCTCCTCGGCCTGCTTCCGCAACGTGATGTCGCGGGAAATGCCGAACGTACCCACGACATCCCCGGAGGCATTGCGCAGGCACATTTTGCTCGTCAACAACCAACGCTTGTCGCCGGCCGGAGAGATCTGTTCTTCTTCCTTGTTCACCACAGGCCGGCCGGACCGCATGACTTCCTGCTCGTCCGCCAGGTATTGGCGTGCGTTCTCGTCCCCGAAAATATCGAGATCGGACATGCCGATCGCCTGGGAAGAATCCCGCAGATTGAAGTACTTCGACAGCGAATGGCTGATTCGGATGAACCGGCTCTCCGCGTCCTTGAAATAGATGAAGTCGGTCGAATACTGCAGCAGTGTATTCAGCAGGAATCGCTCGTACGCCAACTCGGCTTCCGCCTGGCGGCGGGCCGTCATATCGCGGGTGATGCCCCGATAGCCGATCACTTGCCCCGCGGCGTCGAGAATCGGCGCCGCGTTGGTCTCGACGAAGACCTGCCGCCCGTTTCGATGGAGAAACACGCTCTCGACACCCACCAGCGGCTCGCACCGTTCGGCGGCCTGTTCGAACAACGCCTGCGCGTCGCTCCGCTCGTGCGGGACAATCAAGTCCGTGCTGCGCCGTGCGACAAGTTCGTCGACGCTGTACCCGAGCAACTCCTCCACCCGCGGGCTCACATAACGAAAGAACCCGGCTCGATCCGTCTCCCAGATCCAGTCGCTGCTGTTCTCAACGAGCGCACGGAACCGGTGCTCGCTCTCGCGCAGCGCGTCCTGTGCGAGCCGCCGATCGCGAATCTCCCGCTCGAGCGACGCGTTGGCTTCCTGCAATTCGCTCGTCCGCTGCACGACCAGCCGCTCGACGCGGACCGTCTGGTACATGACGGCCTGCACGTATGCCGTCACGACCGCGGTGACCAGCAGCCCCAGCACCAGTGCAACCCAGGAAGTCGGGGCCTGGCGGCGAAGAAAATACCTGGAATTAGGGAAGCATTGCGTGGTCCAGATGCGCCCCGGTACGTCCAGCGCACTTCGCACGCTGATGTCCGTGCCTTCCGGTTCCGTGGGGATCATCCCGCGCGCAATCATCGTCTTCTGCTGCTTCGAATCGAAACTGCAGACGAAGTTGAGCTGGCTGCCGCTGCCCACATCGTACAGGACCACGTCGATATCACCGGAAAGGGGCCGCAACGCGATGTCCATCATCTGGTCCACCGGAATCAGAACAGCCAGGTAACCGACCAGTTTCTGCCGGCGCGCCGCAGCCGTATCCTGCAGATCGAGAGCTTCCAGCACCGGCCGGAGAGCCACCACCGACACCCGGCCGTGCATGTAGATGGGAGCGGAGACGGTGAGCTGCCCGCTGTCCACCGCCTGCGCCATCGCCAACTTGACTGACGGCACAGTGGACAGATCCATCCCCAGCCAGAATGCGCTCTGGTCCAGCGGCTCGAGATACTGGACGGGAAACAGATCTTCCTTGGTGGCCGCTCGATCGCGGACCGCCTCATCCGGGCCGAGTTCCGTGATGCGATAACCCGTCAACCCCTCTTCCACTCCGGTGGCTTCGTGTGCGGCCCGCGATTTGGCCGGGACCCGCGGAATCCACATCACTGCGTCGATGTCGCGGTCTTCCCGGACCCGGCCGCGAAAGACCGTGCGAAAATTCTTCAGCGTCCCGGGTTTGGCTTCGTTGATAAAAGCCGACAGCCCGTAGACCGCCGTGACGTCCGTGCGAAACCGGGCCTCCAACGTGCGGATGTGCTGGCCGGCGTCCGCCTCGAACTGCGCAATGACGACGTGCCTCTCGCGCGCAGACAGCAACCAATAGCCGGCGAGCGACGATGCCGCACCCAACAGTGCAATCGTCCCCAGAACGACGAGACGCGTCCGCCGGTTGCTGCCCGTGAACAGCTTCGACATGCAGGCCCTCCCTCCGCGCGGCCTGTCTGCGCCGAGACCGCCGGGAACCCCATCAATGGATCGGTGCCGCTTGACTGTCCGCGGCTCAGTTCCATTCTAACTAAGAGCAAACCCGCAGCGATATCTCCGACCGGATCGTTATTCGGCTCCAGCGGGGTATTCGGGCGGCCGTGGCGGATCACGGCCCGGAGCCGGCCGGAGCCCGATCGGATGCGTCCCCGGGCGACCACATCCGCACCCAGTCATCCCAGGCGATCGGAACGCGACTGAACATGATCTCGTCGCAGGTCAGCTCGGAAGGCTCATTGACGAACCGCAGCGGGGTCGTCAAGGCTGCCGTGGCCCCCGTGTCCCGGAGCTTGTAGAGCCCCCCGAACGCGTATCGCCCGTCCCGCCAGACGAGAATCCCGTCCCCGATGATGTCATACCAGAAGAGGTTGCCCCCCAGCCGCTCCGCAACCCGCTCCCAGACCATGTCGACGCCCGCCGCCTTGAAAAGACCGTTCAGGGCGTTTTGGAAAGCCGTGCGTTGCTCGCGCGGCAGCGAATCCAGCCACCCGCGAGCCGCCGTGGAGGCGACCAGCCACCCGCCCCGCTCCTGGAGCAACAGGCAAAGCGGCTGGTGTGGCAGATCGCCGCGGCACAGTTCCAGACTCACCTGGTTCGAGGCCAGACGGATCCGGCCGATTTCCAGCCGCGCGCCCCGCCACTCATCGCACTCGTTCAACAACGGCACGAGCGTGCGGTCCACAAAACTCCACAATGACTTTTCGACGTGGTTCAGTTTTTCTCTCTGCTTGTTGGCCGCTTTCGAACCGGCCGACAGGGCGGACGGATACTGCGCGGCGCGAAGTCTGGCGAAAATGCGGGGAATCGTGCCGGAATGGAATCCGAGCCGCAGCAGCCGCAGCATCGTCTCGCCGTGATCCCCGATCGGAACGGGCTTCAGATTCCTCGGCCGATTCGCCGCGTACAGCCGCCAGTTTTCCTTGAGTTCCCACACCAGAAATCCGAACACGCCCGGAAGCAGAAACACCGTCGTCCCGGCGATCGTATTGGCCAGAAACCCGCCCAGCGGCATCAGCGGCGCCGCCAGCAGCCGGGTCAACTGGATGCTGAACGGCAACATGATCTTGTGCGATACCGTGACCACGGGAAAGTGCTTGATCGGGTTGACCTGCGGCTCGATCAGCAACGTGACATAGATACGAATCACATAGTTGATCGTCGCCCACAGGGGAGACAACACGATCTTCGCCGCAAGGGCCCAACGGTTCTCGCCCGTTCGGAACAGCAGCCACTCGTCCACCGTGTACAGGACCTGCTCCACGGTCTGGAGCAGGAACTGAAACAGATCGATGATCAGCCGCAACCCCGCCGTGAACACGTGCAGGTGCAATCCGCGCAACCCGCGCACCACCTGATCCGTCACCCATTCGTCCGCGTACCGCCCGATCGGCGAGTTCAGCATGAGGTTGACGACAAGAAAGGCCGACACGGAGGTGCTCCAGCCGACTCCTTCGCCCCCCCATCCGATCGGATACAGCAGGCAAGTCGTGATGAAAAGCGGCTTGAGCAGGAAGTTGATCGATGCCGTGTACAGCGGACTGTCCAACAACCGCCGCACCCACGGAAGCCGAAGCGTCGCCATGGGGAAGTCGTAGAACAGCCGCCGCATGAACTGCCTCACCGCGCGCAATCCGGCCAGGCATCGCTCGCGAAACGGCTGGTTCTCCAGCAACATCAGCAGGAACACGCCGAGCACCAGCAGCTGCACGAGGCCGAGCACATCGGGGGACGCGTTCGCCTCCGGCGTCAGGATTGTCGACGGCACCGCCGTTGCCGCGCTGCCCGCCGCCTTCGCGTCCGAACCGTGACCGAAAAGAGTCGCGATGTGCCGCACGCCTTCCAGAATCAGAAACGCGCCCCCGAACGGCAGTGCCAGATAGCGAGTGAGGAAACGTCCGAATCGCGTGCCGAAAGCCATCGCGCTCAAACGATGCGACATCCGCAGATAAACGGGCCCATGGTGGTAGATGCCGTCCAGGGCCGCCTCCAATCGCCGGTCGATCCGCAACAGCAAGTCGCCCGTAATCAGCTCGCGAAGCCGCGTCAGATCAGGCAGCTTCAGATTGTTCTGGGACAACCGGTCACGGATATCGCCGAAACTCAGGTAGCCATGCCGGGCAATGCGATCCAGCAACTCCTCGACGATCTTGCGAAACGCGATACGCTCCGGCAAATTGACCGGCAGCAGTCCTTCTCCCGACATCACGCGCGTGATCACAGGCCGCAGGTGCTCCCGCAATTCCATCTGGCTGTTCGAAACGGCCGTCTCGATCAACTCGGACAGTCGGTCGCGCGCCGCACCCGTCAGGCTCGAGGCAAGCACCTTGCGGGCCGCGCCCTGCAGATGCTTGGCGACCAGAGCCTCGCGCAGAAACGGCAGCGGCCGCCGCAGCGGAACTCGCCCCCACGCCCGCACCCAGCCCATGATGTCCAGCGCAAAGACGCCCCGCTCATGTTCGATGCAGACCTTCTGCAGATCGTAAAGCAATCGCGATTCCACGGTGCGAAACCCGCGATCGGCGTGCTCAAGCACCGGAATCAACGCCGCAATCCAAAGCTTCGCGGCTTCATCGGAAAGTCCGATCGCATGCTGCAGCCGCCGGACGAGCCGCTTCAGCTCGGCCTGGGCCAGCGACTTCATCCGCCCGACATGGTTCGGCAACGCCAGCCTCGCCGCCTTGTTCCGCAGAATGGCCCCTTTCACCGCGTTGCCGACCGTGCCCGCCCGCTCGGCGCGGGCAATCAGCCGCCAATAGGCCGGGTGCGATGGTCGCAATGGATCGATCTCGATCGGTTCCGCTGCCTCGTGCTCGGCCGACTCATCCTCGGGAGGCGCGGCCGGGCGTTCCGCCCCCGCCAATCGCGTTCCCTCATAGATCGCCAGATGGTCCACGTCGAGATACAGGATCTGAGCCACCCGCTCCAGATCGCGAATCGCCGGAAAATGCCACGGAAGCTCGTCGGGCGCAAAGTAACTCAGCTCCAGAAACTCGGCGGCGAATTCGACGTAGGTCGAGAGGTCCGTTCGCGGATTGAGCAGCAGATTGTCGCGTTGCAAAACGCCCCGGATCTCGGAGTACTCGGCCGACCCGAGTCGCCTCAGACGGTCCAGCACGTCATCCTCGGTCAACCGCCCCGATACGATCCGACGCTGCAATTCCCGATGCACGCGGGCATGAAACAGCAGCCGCCAGTAATCGAACAACACGTCCGACGCGGCCCGATGCTCGAGCGACTCGTCGTCCGGGCGTTTGAGCAGCAGAAGCGCGTCAGGCAAATCACGCTGCGAGTCCAGCTCCATCTCGAAACGGCTCACCAGATCCAGCAGCCGCTCGCGGAGAATCACGTAGTTCGTCTCGTGGGGCACGCTGAACCCGATCGGAATCCGCCGGTCCATGCGGATCACCCGCCGCAGCAATCGCGGCGACAGGAGCAGCGCGGCCGGATCAGCCGCCCGAAGCGACTCGTCCAATTCCTGCAGCGTCAGGTGTTGTATGTCCGTTGAGGTCATAAGGAGTCTGGAGTCCGGAGCAAGTCATCAAACGATCCGACTGCCCTTCTGGGCGGCACGGGTGGCTTGTCCACCCCTTGTTCGAACCTGCCGTGTGTCCGATCATTTTACGTCCTTATCGGACGCCCCTTGCGAGTCATTTCCACACATTCAAGGTCGTGCACTGCCGTCGAGGATGATGCATGTTCGCCTTATGTACATAGGCGACAACGGATGGACAAGCCATCCGTGCCACCCAAGACAGTTGCATTACCTCCACTGCCGACTGCCGGTTGCCGTCACGCCGACTCCGTTGCAGACTAGCGGCCGCCGTGCAAATATGTCTATCCCAAATGATCGAGCGAGACCTTGCCATTCTATACGCCGATGCCGGACCTGCGAGATCGCTTGCGGCGATCGCTGCGTGCGGACAAACTAGGAACTCCCGCGGGGGCTACACCGAATGCCGTGAATGCCTGCATGCCGATGATGATCGAGGAAAGTCAAACATGATTCGTCTCCGACCGACTTGCTGCACCCTGGCCGCTCTGATTGCGGCACTGGCGGTTCTCCCGGCCGGCTGCCAGCCGCAGAAAGAGAAGAACGACCGCCCGATGATCGGACTGGCCGTTCCCTCCCTGACGCACCCGTTCTTCATCCATCTCAAGAATAATGTCATGGACGAAGCCGGGAAGCTGGGCGTGGAAGTGGTCGCGGCCGATGCGGAAGACGTGGCTGCGCGCCAGATGTCGATCGTCGAGGACTTCATCGCCCGCGGCGTGGACGGCGTACTGATATCTCCCATCGGCGCCGACGCACTCGTGCCGGCGATCGAAGCGCTGAATCAGGCCGGCATCCCGGTGGCGACGCTGGACCGCAAGGTGAGCGGCGGCGAAGTCCTCGTGCACGTCGGAGCCGACAACGTCGAGGGCGGCCGCGTCGCCGCGCGGTACATCATCGAGCGACTCGGCGGAAAGGGGAACATCCTGCAATTGGAAGGCACTCCCGGCGCTTCGCCCGCCATCGACCGCAAGAAGGGCTTCGAGGAAGAAATCGCCAAGACACCCATGAAGATCGTCGCCTCGCAACCCGCCGATTTCATGCGTGCCAAGGGCCAGTCCGTCATGGAGAACCTGCTTCAGGTCCACGAGGACTTTCAAGCCGTGTACGCAGCCAACGACGAGATGATGCTCGGCGCTCTCGAGGCGATGCAGGCAAAGAAGATCGAACCCGGGCGGGTCGTGACGCTCGGCTACGACGCCATCCCGGACGCGCTGCGGTATCTGAAGGAAGGCCGGCTCGACGCCACCATCGAACAGTTTCCAGGCAAACAGGCCCGCACCGCGCTGCAACTGCTCGTCGCGTTCCTGCGCGATGGGAAGAAGCCGGAGAAAGCCGAAGTCTACATCCAGCCGGTCGTCATCGACTCCAAGCACCTCGATCAGGCCGAGCAGAAATAGCAACCCGCGCCTCGCGTGTCATGAAGCAGCTTCAAGCCATCCTGCGGCAGTACGGCATCCTGCTGGGATTCGCGGCGGTCATCGTCGCGTTGTCCATACTCTCCCCGTCGTTTCTCACGTCGCGCAATCTGCTGAACCTCGTGCGGCAAACCTCGGTGCACGGCATCATGGCAGTCGGCATGACGTTCGTGATTCTCAGCGGCGGCATCGACCTGTCGGTCGGCTCGCTGCTGGCGCTGACTGGAGTCTTCTGCGCCAGCCTCGAGCGATCCGGCGTCCCGCTTCCCGTCGTCGTAACCGCAACGCTGCTGCTCGGCGCCGCCGTCGGCGCAGCCAACGGCGTGGTGATCACCAAGGGCAGAGTAACACCTTTCGTAGTCACGCTCGGATCGATGAGCATGCTGCGCGGATTCGCGCACATCTATACGGACGGCCAGCCGATCAGCGGATTCAGTCAGGCATTCCGCTGGATCGGCTCCGGAGAAATCCTGCGGATTCCCGTTCCCGTCATCCTGCTGCTGGCCGTCACCGGCGTGGCCGCCTTCGTGCTGCGACGCACCGTCATGGGACGCTATACCTATGCGATCGGAAGCAACGCGGTCGCCACGCGACTGGCCGGTGTGTCGGTCGACCCGTATCAGTGTGCCGCTTACGTGATCTGCGGGACAACGTCCGCACTCGGCGCGCTGGTGCTCACTTCCAGGCTGAACGCCGCGGAGTCCGTCGCGGGCACGGGCTACGAACTCGACGTGATCGCCTCCGTGGTGATCGGCGGCACGAGCCTGATGGGAGGGCGAGGCAGCGTCTGGGGCACGTTGATCGGCGCACTGCTGATCGGCGCCATCAACAACGGCATGAACCTGCTGATGATCCCGTCCTACTATCAGCTCGTCGTCAAAGGCGCGATCATCGTCGCGGCCGTACTGGTCGATCGCTTCCGCGCCTCGGACCTGTCCTGAGATCGGCAACCGCGGCTCAGGCAAGCAGCTCCTTGACGACGCGAGCCGGTTCGACGCCCGTAAGCCGCTGATCGAGGCCCAGGAACTTATACGTAAGCCGCTCGTGATCGAAGCCGAGCAGGTGCAGCACCGTCGCGTGGAAGTCGCGGATGTGAACCGGGTCAGCGACGATGTTGTACGAGAAATCGTCCGTCTCGCCGTAAATCGTGCCGCCCTTGGCTCCGCCGCCGGCCATCCACATCGTGAAGCACCGCGGATGATGGTCCCGCCCGTAGTTCTCGTGCGAAAGCCCGCCCTGCGAATAGATCGTGCGCCCGAACTCGCCGCCCCAGATCACCAGCGTCTCGTTGAGCATGCCGCGCTGCTTCAGATCCTGGATCAGCCCGTAACAGGCGCGATCCACATCGCGGCACTGATCGGGAAGCCGCCCCGCCACGTTGGCATGCGTGTCCCAGTTGTTGTGGTAGATCTGCACGAAGCGAACCCCGCGCTCAACCAATCGTCGCGCCTGCAGCGCCGTGTTGGCGAATGTGCCCGGCTTGCGGGCTTCTTCGCCGTACAGTTCAAACGTCGAAGCAGGCTCGGAGTTGATGTCGACAAGCTCGGGCACGCTGCTCTGCATGCGGTACGCCAGTTCGTATTGTTTGATGCGAGTGCGGGTCTCCGGATCCCCGACCTGCTTGTAGTTGATCTCGTTGAGTTCCCGCAGTCCGTCGAGCGTCTTGCGGCGGATCTCGGAAGGCACGCCGGGCGGGTTGTTGATGAACAGGATCGGATCGCCGCTGGAGCGGAAGCTCACGCCCGCGTGCTCGCCCGGCAGGTACCCGGCCGACCAGAGCCGCGCCGAAATCGCCTGCACCTGCTCCGTGTTCGTCGGCTGAGCCACCAGCACCACGAACGTCGGCAGGTTTTCGTTCAGCGAACCGAGACCGTAAGACGTCCACGCGCCGAGGCACGGCCGTCCGGTGATCTGATTGCCCGTCTGCATGTAGCTGATCGCCGGCTCGTGGTTGATCGCCTCGGTGTACATGCTCCGGATGAAGCACATGTCGTCAACCATCTTCGACGTCCACGGCAGCAGTTCGCAGACCCACATGCCGCACTTGCCCTGCCGGGCGAACTTGTACTTCGACGGCGCGATCGGGAACCGTGCCTGGCCCGAAGTCATTGTGGTCAGCCGCTGGCCCTGGCGCACCGAGTCCGGCAGATCCTTGTCGTAGAAGTCGTTCATCGCCGGTTTGTAGTCGTACAGGTCGAGTTGCGAAGGGCCGCCAACCATGTGCAGATAGATGACCTGCTTTGCCTTGGCCGGGAAATGCGAGCGGCCCGGCAACGCCGGCTTCGCTACTTCCGGCGCATCCGCCGCGAAAATTTCCGGTCCGGCCAGAGTCGCCAGCGCGGCGGTGCCGAGGAAATGCGAACCCCGCTTGAAAAAGTAACGGCGCGTCATGTTGCGCCCGAGTTCGTCAAATGTCAGCATGGCTCAATTCCTTTGCGTATATCCCGACGCGCGCCGGAAACAGCGCGGCGTGTCACTTGCTGAGCACCTCGTCAAGGTTCATCAATTCGTTGGCCAGCATCGTCCAGGCCGCCAACTCTTCCTTCGGCAGCGCGACGTCCGGCTTCGATGCGCCGTACGACACCAGCTTGCCCGCATCTTCGCCGCGCGAGGCGTAGAACTTCAGCAGATCGTCGGCCGAACGCCGAGCCACAGCCAGTTCGTCCTCTCGCAAGTCCCGCAACAGCAGATTTCGCGCGATGTACTGGATCCGGCCGTCGACGGCGCTGCCCCCCTCCTTCAATGCCCGCTCGGCCAGATGCCGCGCGGCTTCCACGAACTGCTCGTCGTTCAGCGTGACCAGCGCCTGCAGCGGCGTGTTGGTGCGCTCGCGGCGCACCACGCAGAACTCGCGACTGGGCGCATTGAAAGTGTCGAGCGATGCCGGCGGCGCCATGCGTTTCCAGAACGTATAGAGGCTGCGGCGGTAAAGATCCTCGCCGCTGCCCCGCTCATAGCTGCGCGTGTTGCTGACGTTCATCGCGATCGCTTCCCAGACTCCCGGAGGCTGGTACGGCTTGACGCTCGGTCCGCCAATGCGGGAGACCAGCAAACCGCTGGCCGCCAGCGCGTAATCGCGAACCATCTCGGCATCCATGCGGAACCGCGGACCGCGGGAAATCAGGCGGTTTTCCGGATCGGATTCCAGCTTCGCGGGCGTCACGGACGGCGACTGGCAATACGCCGCCGAAGTGACCATCAGCCGGAACAGCCGCTTCACATCCCATCCCGATTCGCGAAACTCCACAGCCAGCCAGTCGAGCAACTCCGGATTCGCAGGCAATTCTCCTGCGATGCCGAAATCGCCCGTCGTCCGCACGATGCCCGTCCCGAACACCTCCTGCCAGAACCGATTGACCGTGACTCGCGCAGTCAACGGATGCTCGGGCATGAGCAGCCAATTGGCCAGCCCGAGACGATTGCGAGGCGCATCGGCCGGAAAAGGCGGAAGCGAGCGAAATGTATCGGGAGTCACCTGATCGCGCCGCTTGTCGTATTCGCCGCGGAACAGTACGAATGCGGTCGCCGGCTCCTTGCGTTCCTCCATCACGTGCGCAATCGTGCCGCGTGCCCGAATGTCCTGCTCCTCGCGCTCCAGACGGCTCACGTTCTCGACCAGCGACTTGAAACTCGCATCGCGGTGGCGCAGCCACCAATCGTAAAGCTCCGTGGTCTCTTCCGCCGTTCGCTTGTCCGCCGGCTTGGCCAGCAATGCCGCGTGCCGGCTCGATCTGGCCAGCGACTCGACCTCGGCGGCCGACAGTGCGCGCCGGTAAATTCGCAGATCCTGGACCGCGGCGCCCGAAATCGGTTCCGAGCTTTCGCGCTGGCCGATCTTCCACGCCACGTCCGTATGAATACTGCCTTTCAGCGTATCGGCCTGGACATTCGTCTTCTGCGCCTGGCCGTCGAAATAGACCTGAACCCCGGCCGCTTTGGCCGATCCGTCATAGGTGACGGTCACGTGCGTCCATCGATCAGGCGCGACCTGGGTAGCGGACACAACCTTGAGTGCGTCGTCGGCCCACTTGCTGACAATGTGAGTGCCGATCCGCCGGCCTTCCATCCAGAAATCCCATCCGCGATATGCGTTGCGGTTGTCCATCCGCGCTGCGATCGCGCCAAGACTGTCGTTGCCGGCCAGTCGCACCCAGGCTCCGACCGAAAAGGCCTGGTCTTTCTCGAAGTCGGCCGCATCGGCGACTTCCAGAACGCTGCCGCCGTTAAGCGACACCGCACTGGGAGTCAGATAGCCCGGCTGCCACGCAACCATCGACTTGGCTTCGATTTCCCTCGGCTGCCCGCCAACCTCGACATGCAGCTTGTTGCCGGTACCCTCGTCCAGCGGCGCCCGCAACGCCAGACCTTCGCCGGGAATCTCCGCACGGAACTCGTCCGGCGACGCCTTGGCGACCCACGCATCGAACTCGGCGCGCGCGTCGCGTCTCCGCGCGTCCACCTGCCCGCGCGCCGCGGGAAGTTCGCCCTGCAGCGCATCCCAGCGAGTCTGGTCGGCTTTGAGCGGCACCACGATGACCGGCGGCGTGTCCTTGATGTTCCCGTCGCGCGCGCCTTGAGTCGTGTTGTTGAAGAAGGCCGACATCTCGTAGAACTCCCGCTGCGGCAGCGGGTCGAACTTGTGGTCGTGACAGACCGAACAGTTCGCGGTCAAACCGAGCCAGACGCGCGCCACGGATTCCGTCCTGTCGCGTGCGTAGAGCACCACGTACTCTTCGTCGATGATGCCCCCTTCGTTCGTTGTCATGTTGCAGCGGTTGAACCCCGACCCGATTCGGTCTTCACGCGTGGCGTTGGGCAACAGGTCGCCCGCGAGACTGATGCGAGTGAACTGATCGAACGACAGGTTCCGGTTGAATGCGTCGATGAGCCAGTCGCGATAGGACCACATTTCGCGGTAGTTGTCGAAATGGACCCCGTGAGTGTCCGCATAACGGGCATAGTCCAGCCAATAGCGTGCGCGATGCTCGCCCCATTGCGGCGAATCCAGCAGCTTCTGGACGAACTTCTCGTACGCATCCGCCGATGCGTCATTCACGAACTCTTCGACTCGCTTCGTATCCGGTGGCAGTCCCGTGAGATCCAGACTGACGCGGCGAGCCAGCGTCCTGCGATCGGCCGGCGGAGCAGGTTCGAGTCCCGCGGCGTGCATGCGGGTCCAGACGAACCGATCGATCGGATTCCCCTTCCACGCATCGTTCGGAACGTCCGGCAGAGGCGGACGCACCGGCGCGATAAATGACCAGTGCTGCTGATACTCGGCCCCCTCCGCAATCCACTGCCGCAGCAGTTGCTTCTGCTCATCGGTCAGCACCTTGTGCGAACTCGGCGGCGGCATCAACTCGTCCGCATCGGCCGAAAAGATCCTCCGGATCAACTCGCTTTCGTCCGGCTTGCCCGGCACGATCGCATGCGACTGAATGGCCGCCTCGCGCTGGTCCACTCGCAAGTCCGCCTTGCGGGCCGCGCCGTCCGGACCGTGACAGCGAAAACAGGTGTCCGCCAGGATCGGACGCACATCGCGGTTGTATTGCAGTTTCTCCGCCGCCGTCGAACTGCCACCGATCGCCAGAACGGCAATGCCCATCGCGAGCAGACCAATACCCTGGCCGGCGAGCTTCCAGTCGAGTCTCATGTCGATGTCTTTCTCGATGCAGGAATGGTTCTCAAAACGGTGAGCCAAGTGGGACCGAGCCTTTTCGCACTCCGCGACTCGCAATTAATGTAATTTACCGCGCAGCCCGTTGAAAACGCGATTTCGCTTTTTTGCCGGGAAAGCTCCGTGGCGTCTTTCCAGAGGCCGACGCCATCGGATCGCCGGGTCCGAGTGTCCGTTCGACTTGGAAAAGGGGCTCTCGCAAAGACGCAAAGGAATGGAATAGAAACAAAACAAAACGCACAACAGCCTACACCTACCTCTTGGCGCCTTGGCGCCTTGGCGCGAGATTCCTCCCACACCTCAACATCGCTCATCAACTCCTGGGCCGAGCGTCCGGTCGACTGGAAGAAAGGCTCTCGCAAAGACGCAAAGGGCTGGATACAAGACAAAACGGAAACGCACAACTGCCTACACCTACCTCTTGGCGCCTTTGCGCCTTGGCGAGAGATTCCTCCCATACCTCAACATCGCTCATCGACTCCTGGCCCGAGCGTCCGGTCGACTGGAAGAAAGGCCCTCGCAAAGACGCAAAGTCGCAAAGGATTGGAACAGAAACAAAACGGATACGCACAACAGCCTACACCTACCCCTTGGCGCCTTGGCGCGAGATTCCTCCCACACCTCAACATCGCTCATCAACTCGTGACACGAGCGCCCGTTCGACTCAAAGAAAGGGCTCTCGCAAACACGCAAAGTCGCAAAGGATTGGAACAGAAACTAAACGGAAACGCACAACTGCCTACACCTACATCTTGGCGCCTTTGCGCCTTGGCGAGAGATTCCTCCCCACACCTCAACATCGCTCATCA
>CAIPEB010000021.1 GCA_903863885.1 uncultured Planctomycetaceae bacterium
CTGGGATCTGCTGGAGGAAATACCTCGACCGGAAGTGAGTGCGTCCTTTACCCGAACAACGATCGAGATGGTGGCCGTCACCGCATCGGATGATGTCAATCAGGCTGAACGGCAGCAGCGCCGGCGGCGGCAAATCGCGTGGGGCGCTGCCGTGGCAACCTGGCTGCTCGTCGTCGCGGGCGGTTTCATGATCACGCGATTCTTCCTGTCCGCTCCCAATCGCCAGCTTGTCAAGGATCTGCCGATCCTCGAGCACCTGGATGCCTATCGCAACGTGGAGGATGTCGAATTTCTTCGCTCGCTGGCGCGTGAGAACCTGTTCACTGCGGAGACCGACGATGGACTGTAGAGTGCTGCTGGCCCTGGTCTGCTGCGGCATGCTGTCCCGCGGTTCCGCGGCGCTCGACAGCGACTCACCGCAGCGTCGACTTGCGCAAATCGAGGCGATGAGCGAGACGGAAAAAGAAGAACTCCGCGTCAAGAAGGAACGGTTCGATCGTCTTTCCAAGGAAGAGCAGGACCGGCTCCGGCAACTGTACCGCGATATCCGCCAGGAAACGGACGCGGAAAAACTCCAGCGGATCATGGTCCGCTACGGAGAGTGGCTCAAATCCCTGCCGATCGACCAGCGAGCCGAACTGGCCGGACTGGCGCCGCAGGAACGGTTGCAGCGGATCAAGAAGATCCTCGAGATGCAGGAGCGCCAGCGATTCCAGGAACTCGTTTATCGAAAGCTGAGCCCCAAAGATTACGAGGTCATCAAGCAGTGGTTCGGCGAACTGGTCGTTCGCAACATGAAGTCGCTGGGAAGCAAGCTACCGCCCGAAGTCCTCGACGAATTCGCCAGGAAGCCGGACCCTGTGGATGCGTTGTTTGAGATCGTGCGATACCGCCGCGACACCTTGAAGGAAGCAAACCTGCGGTCATTCGACATTGTCGAGATCACCGACAAGGACATTGCGACCCTCTCGGGCCAGCTATCGCCTGAAGCTCGCAAGACGCTCGAAGAGGCAGCCAGCAACAACGACAGGCTGAACGCGGTAAAGTACTGGGTGTTCGCGGCAACGATCAGCCGCCGTTTCCAGCGGGTGAGCGACGAGCAACTGAGACGATTCATGGCGGAGCGCGTTGACAAGAGTACGCGCGACTGGCTGGAGAATCTGCCGCGCGAGCAGATGCTCAATCATCTGCGCCGCATGTACTACACCGACAATTTCCGCGGTCGCGAAGGCGACAATGGGCGGCGCAATTTCCGAGGTTTCGGCGGCCCGGGCGAAGGCTGGCCCGGATGGCCCTGGATGGGCCGCACAGGACCTCAGGGCCCCCCAGATCCGAGCAAGCCGCCGATGCCCCCGCCCGACATGAACGGTCCCCCCGGGTTCGAACCGCCGAAAGATATGGGTCCACCGAAGGACTTCGGGCCACCGCAGGGGTTTGGCCCCGAAAAAGAGCTCGGACCGCCAGGAGATACCGTCCCGGGCCAAGAAAGCGGCCCCCGGAAGGACAGCGAGCCTCAAGGCGACGCCGTACCCAAGAAGTGACAGCGGCCTGATTCGCCGAGGTGCCGATCACCGGGGCCGGATGTAGTCGAGGTCCTTTCCGAAGGACGATTCTCCGGCGCGATTTCCCAAGGCTGACCTCCAGTTCGGTCGCATCATCAGCAAATGTAGCGGACTGCGGGTTCCACGTGCGGCACGTTCACTTCGGAGCAGACCCGCGTAATACAGGTTGGCAACCGCGGGCAATGGTGTTGCCACGGAATGGACGCAATCGCTAAGCTACCCGCTGTCGGAAGCGCGTAAGTTACCGTAGAAGGAGTCATTGCGGTGTTAGTGGCGGCATCCACCGAGTGTTATTACCACCTTCCTCTCAAGGAAGCTTTGACCAAGATCAGCGATTTGGAGTACACGAACGTCGAAATCGCCATCCACGAGCAGGGCCAGCACCTCAAGCCGTCGGTTATTGCCGCGGACTTGGACAAGGCGGTCGCCGTGTGTCGCGACACCGAGCGCATGGACGTCGTTGCCTTCAGCGTTGAAATTGACGCAACCGGGGAAGAGTATTACCGGCAGTTCACGGCCATCTGCAAGCTGGCCAAAGCGACCAAGGTCGTCACGCTGGCGATTCCTTCGGGCGAATTAGGCACGCCATTCAACGAAGAAGTCGAAAAGCTTCGCCGACTCGTGCAGATCGCTCAACTTGAAGGTATTCGCGTTGGCATCAAGAGCCAGATCGGGCGACTGTCCGAAGATCCCGATACGGTTGTGGTACTGTGCGACAACGTGAAAGGCCTCGGCCTCACGCTCGATCCCACGCACTACATCTGCGGCCCGCACAGCAACAAAAACGTCGACAAGCTGATGAAGTACGTCTACCACGTACACCTGCGGGACTCGAAAAAGGGCCACCTCCAGGTGCGGGTGGGCCAGGGAGAGGTCGAATACGGGCGGTTGGTCACGCTGCTCCAGAAGGTCAACTACCACCGTGCCCTGTCCGTCAACATCCGCGAAATGCCGGATGTCGATCACATGGTCGAACTGCGGAAGATGCGACTGCTCCTGGAAAGCCTGCTGTGATCCGGCGATTTGCCGCAGTCGGCCCCCACATTCAGCACGCATGATGGGACGACACATCCGCCCTCCGTGATCTCCGTGCCTCGTACGAAATAGTCCGGAGTCGTGGAGCGACGCCATGACGGCAGACGCGGGTTTCAACCCACGGCGTCGAATTGCCACCAACGCCGACTCGCAATTCACCCGCGCAAAATCGCCCCCCGTGCCACCGAGTGGGGATCGACTGACGAGCGATGCGAAGGGGTAACGCCCTGGGGCTAAGGCCGAGCGAAAGAACAAGTTGACGAATTCGTTTGTGTGGCCCTGGCTGTGCCAGTGGACACGGTCCTTGCCAACGACCTCCAACATCCGGACCTGAGAGGGCCCGCAACGAAGAGCAAAGTCCATAGGACGGAGAGGCAATGCCGGCAGGACTCTCGAACAATGCAACACCTGCTGAATAAGTCAGCACACGGGATATCCGGCTCCGGTGACTGGACCGGTTGTTGGATGGAGATGACCAAATTCAGGCCGTTTTGGTCAGGCAAGCCGTGAGTGTCCGATGGCATGACCGCTTACACTGGCACAGCCAGTGGCACGCAAAACAGCAGGTAAGGATGTGATCGCCGTTTCCATTGGAAAAGTCAGATAGGACACTGCAACTCATCGACGACGAACTTCCAGGCCTGGCCGATCACACTGATTTTTTTCGCCTCGCTCGCTCACAAGCAACCGGCGAATTGTATAGGTTATTCTTTCGCTCTGCCTAAGCCTCCTCTTTGCCGGCAAGAAACGACCGGTCCCCGGCAAACGGGCCGAGGACCGGGACGCACTTGGCACAAGCGGATTCGTACGGCCTCACGGCTTCTTTTCGGGCGAAGTCTCGGCCGGCTTGGCTTTCAACTGCTCGACTTCCTTGCGCAGGTCGTCAAGTTGTTTGCGAAGTTCTCCGACCGCATCGACGCCGTGTATTTCGCGATGCAATTCGATGGTCTTGCGAACCTGTTCGGGATTAACGCCTGGGACTGGAACGGGAACCGGTTGCGGGTAAACCGTAGCACTCTCCACACCCTGCAGCGGCGGAATGAGCACACGACTCGTCGTCAGACTCTGGAATGTTGCCCCGCGGCCGAGCATGCGATCGACGAACGGACGCACTTCGGCGGGCAACTTGTCGAGTTCGTCTTCCTTGATCTCCCATTTCTGATCTTTCTTCTGCACCACGATCTTGGCCGGCTTGTCGCCTTCCTTGGTGACCGAAACGGAAAGATCTTCCGGAAACTTGTCGACCGCTTTGCCGCCTTCCCCGACAAAGCCGGGACCGACGAACCGCAATTGAAGCGATTCGTCGGGGCGCCATACGCCGCCCTTGCCCTGAACCCACACGTTGACCTTTTCCTGCAACTGTTCCTGCAGTTTCGCGAGTTCGGGTGTGGAGTAAACGGCCCCGAGATTCTCCGGCCGCTTTTCGGACTTGATGTTAACCGACTCCTCTTTGCCGGCACGCAGCACCAGCAACTTCATCTCGACGTCCGGGTTCTTTTCAATCGTCTGCATCAGATCCTGAATGTTGCGAATCTCGGTTTCACCGATCTTCAGCAGAATGTCATGCTGCTTGATGCCTGCCTTAGCCGCAGGGCTGTCGGGGATCACCTGCTGGACAATCATCCGGTCTTCCAGCTTCAACTGTGACTTCAGGCTGTCGTCCACGGGAACCGCCAGAATTCCGAGCCAATGTGATCCGCCGCCTGCGGCCACTACGACCCGTGCCTTAATCATCTTCTCCGCCGAACCGGGCTCCTTCGCCGCCTCAACGATGGTGACGGTTTTCACGTTCGACACGGCTTCGGCCTGCGGCGCCGCTTCAACTCTGATCACCGTTTCGGCCTTCGGTGCAACCTCGGCCTTGAGCGCTGCTTCGGCTTTGGGCGCTGCATCTTCCGCAAGACCACGCACTGACATTCCGCCTGCCCCCAGGCACGCGGACAATGCCAGCACTCCAAGAAATCTTGAGACTCTCATGGCTCGATCCTCCTCGTTTAATCAATAAGCGTGGTGCGCAATCGGTTTGATCTCGACCTGTTCCAGCGGGACGAACACTTCATGCTCGCCGGCGGCGACCGGCGCCCAGCGGCGGTCTCTGCGAACCTCGTAGCCCAGATTCCGCAGGGCTCTTTCTATCTCCCAGGGCACGGGTGCCTCTGACTCAAGCAGCGTTGCCGCTGTCTGTTGATCCACCGAAAAAACCGGCAGTTCGATTTCGCGGCGCGAGTCGGCGTCGCCGCCTTCGATGAACTTGATGTTCCCCAGCGGCGCGATCTGGGACGAGTGCGGCTGCGCGGCCGAAACAAGCGTCGGGGCCGAATGAGCGCCCTGACTCATCGCCGCCGGTTCCATCACGACTGGCTCCGTCGTCTCATTTCGCACGGGCCTATTCGCAAAACGAGGCACTTCTCGGTCCAGCGATTGCTTCGGTTGCATCCAGCCGAATGCGACAAGCAGCGTCGCGGCTGATGTCAGCACCATGGCCGCAACGTGACTCCAAACGCGATACCTGCGCAGCGCAGGCGCTGGCCGGACGGGCTGCACGCGCCCCGGCGTGCACAGAAGTTGGAACTCGCGGCGCAGCGCCTGAGCCTCGAGAAAGGCCAGCGCGCAGCGTTTCCAGGCCCCGGGTTCCTTGTCCAGGGACGCCAGGATGGCCCGGTACTCACGTTCGTCCAGTTCGCCGTCCACCAGCCGATCTAACTGGACGTCACTCAATAATCGCCCCGATTGCCCGGTCATGATCTGACCTCAACCATATCTGTCGCCCCCAACTCAGACCGCAGTCGGGCTCGAGCGCGGTGCAATCGTGCTTCGACCGCGCTGTGCCCCACGCCGAGATGGGCGGCAATCTGGTGATAGGACCAATTTTCCGTGTACTTCAACAGCAGGATTTCCGCATCGCGCGCCGGTAGTCGATCCATCGCCTTGCGCACCGCAGCTTGTCTTTCGTGCGACAGCAGCCAGTCGAGCGGTTCCGGTTCGCAAGGCTTTCCGTTTGCTCCGTGCGACTCAAAGCGTTCCATCATCCGGCGCCGGCGACCCTGGCTGCGCCGATGCAGCAGCACAGCCCGCACAGCCAAACGATAGAGCCAGGGCGCAACGCGGGTAACATCGGAGATGGGGGACGCCTGACGGACAGCCGCCAGTGCAACCTCCTGCATGACGTCGTCCACCGCCTGGTGGTCGCGCAACCGCCAGAACACGACGGTCCGCAGCCAGCGATCGTGCGTCGTAAGGATCGTCCGCCAGTCGAGCTTGGACTGGCCGCGGCCATACGGATCGGCGTCGTGATCTGATGTACAGACGTGCATTTCTCGCGCTGATCCCCGAAGGCCCCCGTCGACTGGATTCCGATCCAATCGGTCCCTTGCCGAACGCCACCTGAGCGCCTGGCGTACTATCAGTTACCGCCGCCCGGAGTATCTTGCGGCGAATTACGCGCGATGGGGGCACGAGGACAGTCGGGGCCGTGGACGCCCCCCACTGCAGTGCACATAATACCGTCCTTAGCTGTGCCTCCTAAGCAGCGCCGGAGTTTCATCGTACAGAATCCGGACCGACCTGGCGCTGATAGCACTCACCGCGTCGATTGCCAATCTCAGAGTTTCGGTTCAGAGTTTTCCGACCTGGCGATTCCGCACGAGACGGCAAGCGTTGCCAGCATCAGACCGTTTCTCAAACGTTCACTCGATTGTTGCTCAATCGTCCACTCAGTCGCAAGCGTCATCATAATGAGGAGCCTGTTGATGTCTTTGAAGCAATCCAAGTCTCTTCGGCTAACTCGCTTGTGCGTTTCCGCACTCTGCGTGTGCCTTGTAGTGTCCGCGGCCATTCCGTCGCACGCCGAGCAGAAGAAACGCAACAAATCCGCAAGAACCCAGGGGAAAAAGCCATCCATGTCGATCGTGAAAAGTCCTTTCGGAAAGACGGCTGACAACGCCGAGGTTTCACAATACACGTGCACCAACGCCAATGGTCTGGTTCTGAAACTGATGGACTACGGGGCCATCATCACGGCGCTCGAGACGCCGGATCGCAATGGCAAGCTGCAGAACATCACGCTGGGATTTCCGACGCTGGAGGGCTACCTGCAGCGGCATCCGTATTTCGGCGCGACCGTCGGTCGTTACTGCAATCGCATTGCGAAGGGCAAGTTCACGCTGGACGGCAAAGAGTACACGCTGGCGACAAACGACAAAGAGAATCATCTGCACGGCGGCAAGGTCGGATTCGACAAGGTCATGTGGCAGGCCGAGGAAGTGAAGACGGCGGATGCGGTCGGGGTACGTTTCCATCGCAGCAGCCCGGACGGCGAGGAAGGCTATCCGGGCAATCTCGACGTGTCGGTCACCTACACGCTCAACAACGCCAATGAACTGGTGATCGAGTTCACGGCGACCGCCGACAAGGCCACGCCGGTCAACCTCACGAACCATGCGTATTGGAATCTCTCGGGCGGAACCGGAACGATTCTCGAGCACGAAATGACGATCCAGGCTGACAAGTATCTGCCCGTGGATGCCGGCTTGATTCCGACGGGCGAACTGGCCGACGTTGCGGGCACTCCGTTCGACTTCCTCAAGCCGACGGCGATCGGCGCCCGCATCCAGCAGATCAAGAGCGACCCGGTGGGTTACGATCACTGCTACTCGCTGAAGAGCCAGGACGGTTCGCTTGCACTTGCGGCGCGAGTGCGCGATCCCAAGAGCGGCCGCGTGATGGAAGTCCTGACGACCCAGCCCGGTCTGCAGTTCTATTCCGGGAATTTCCTCGATGGCCAGCCGGCCAACGGCAGCTATCCGCAGTATTCCGGTCTGTGCCTGGAAACCCAGCACTACCCCGATTCGCCCAATCAGCCGAAGTTCCCGACGGCCATTCTGAAGCCGGGTGAGACCTTCCACCAGAAGACGGTCCATCGCTTCTCGGCCAACTGATGCGGCGAGTCGCGAGGAACTGCGTGAAGTCCCTCTACTTTAACTCCGCTGATTCGTGACGCTGAAAGGCGCGGACGAATCCGTGCATAAGACGCGAAGAAGCCCCGAGTTTCTCGGGGCTTCCTCTATTTCTTGCCCACGCAGCCGGAATTTCCTGAGGTTGTTTGCCCGGAGACTTGTGAGCCCTGGATTCGCGGTTATTCCGTCTGAGCGTCACTCCGCCGGAAGAACCATCGCTGCTGATTACGAAGGTGCATGTCCGACGGCTGAATCACCACGTTTTGGCCCTTCAATCGGGATCAAGATGTCTGGCGAAATCACCGTCGAAAATCGACAAGGGACTGATCGGCTGGCTGAAACGGGCAAACGATGCGTCTTAACAAGCCGATTGCACCGCAGCCCGCGTTTGCGCCCTGGACTGAGGCCGAAAGTCGTTGGCGCACGGTCGGCAACTCGGGCCTTCGTCCAAGCCTTGCTCCGAGACACGGCCGAGTCACCACCCGGTGCATGTTTCGCTGGAAGCCGCCGCGATTGGCAGCTGAACGCGATTGACGGCTTTGGTCAGGGGTGCGTCGGGGCTCACTCAGCTCAAATCGCCCAACAGCCTGGGCTGCGAGCCGATTTCATCCATGACTTCTTTCGGCGTACCTATTCGCCCGAATCATCGCGTTCGTCGTCATGCCGCCGCTTGTGCAGGTACAGCTTGATCGGCACCTCGGAAAAACTCAGCTGGTCACGGAAGACCCGCAGCAGGTAGCGGCGGTAGTTCGGGGAGAAAGCGGCCGGATTGTTGCAGATCAGAATCAGCGTCGGCGGTTGCGAACTGACCTGGGTCGCGTAGAAGACCTTGGGCTGTTGGCCATGGAACAGCGGCGGCGGGAAATTTTCCATCGCTCGACGCACGAGACGATTCAGTTCCCCCGTCCCGACGCGTTGCCGGGACTGCTTGAACAGCATCTGCGTGTGGTTGATCAGTGCCTTGACGTTCTTGCCGGTCTGGCCCGTGATGAATGCGATGGGCACGTGCCACATCGTGCGAAACGTATCGTGCAGGTAGCTGACCCATTTTTCCGTCGGGATCTTGCCCTGCACGAGATCCCACTTGTTCACGACGAAGATACAGGGCCTGTAGTTCTCGGCGATATACTGCACGAGCTGCTTGTCCACTTTGCTGATTGGTTCGGAGCAGTCGAACAGCATCAGCACCACATCGGCCCGGCGTACGCTGCGCTGCGCGCGGTGGGTGCTGTAGAAATCGATGTCGGTTCGGACGCTCTTCGTACGGCGCAGGCCCGGGGTGTCGATGGCGACAAAAACCTTGCCGTCCATTTCGAATCGCACGTCGACACTGTCTCGCGTTGTTCCGGGGACTTCGCTGACGATCATCCGCTCAGCCTGGGCGAGCGTGTTGACGAAGGTGCTTTTGCCGACGTTGCGGCGGCCGACGATCGCGACCTTCATCACCGGCTCGGCGGCTTCCTCAACGCCCTCCGGCTCCGGAGGGGGAAGGCGTTCGAGGATCAGTTCGAGCAGTTCGTTGCGATTGCGGTTCTGCATCGCGCTGGCGAGCACCAGTTTCCCGCGGCCGAGCCGGTAGAACTCGTGCGCCTGATTGTCCATCGACGGGTCGTCGGTCTTATTGGCGACGCAGATGATCGGCTTGTCGATATAGCGGAGTCGGCGTGCGACTTCCTCGTCGAGCGGCAGGAGGCCGGCGCGCGTATCGACGACGAACAGGATCACATCGGCCGATTCCAGAGCCATTTCGATCTGATCGTCGATTTCCTGCGTCAGGTTGTCCACGTCATTGATGCCGACGCCGCCGGTGTCGACTAATTCGAAGAAGCGATCGCCGGACTGCATCAGGTAGGTTACACGGTCCCGAGTGACGCCGGCGACGTCGTCCACGATGGATAACCGGCGTCCGGCCAGCCAGTTGAAGATGCTGGACTTGCCCACATTGGGCCTTCCTACGATCGCAACCTGCGGAACACTCATGGCACTTCCAGGGGACTGCGGAAAAAGACTGCGTATTCAGCCGGACCGGCGGAGCCGGCGCGGCATGGCGTTCCCTATGATACTTGCCGCGGTCGCGGTATTGGGAGGGCCATTCGCGATTCGCGGGAATTTCCGCACAAATGAACCCGGTCGTCAGTCCGCGTCGGGGAGCTTATATTTGTGCTAATTGCCAGTTATTCGGCCCGAAGCGGGACTGATCATGGATCCATCTGAAAATGCAGCGGCGATGCGAGTGAAGAGACTGTTGCTGCAGCATTTGGAGAGCCTCTCGCGAGCGGGCGTGGGGCAGGTGCCCCGACGGTCGCCGGCAGTTGTCGCACCGCCGCAGCTCCAGCGGGCGCCCGAGAATGCAGCCCTCGCTGAAATCTCGACTCGTACTGTAACTCCGGCCGGATCCGAGCCAATAGCCCATAAGGAAGACGCCACGGCAGCCAGAAAACCTGAAACTTCGGCGAAAAAGACCAAATCGGCGACTCCCAAGAAGGAAGATGCCTCGAAGCCCGGAAAGGCCGGATCCACAGCGACAGTGAAGGTGGAACCTGCGGCGGCCGGGACTCCTGCCGCGTTACTGGCAAGTATCCGGCAGGAGGTGGTAGCGTGCCGTCTCTGCCGCGAACTGGCCGAAACCCGGACGCAGACGGTGTTCGGCGTCGGCCCGGACCAACCGCGACTGTGTTTCATGGGCGAAGCGCCGGGAGCGGATGAAGATGCTCAGGGGATTCCCTTTGTGGGACGCGCGGGCAAGTTGCTGACCGACATGATCACGCTGGGCATGGGTTTGCGCCGCGAGGACGTCTACATTCTCAACGTGCTGAAGTGTCGGCCGCCAGGAAACAGGACGCCCAGTTCAGCGGAAGTCGCCAACTGCCGCGGGTACTTTGAACGGCAGATCGAAGTGCTGCAGCCTGAGTTCATTTGCTGCCTTGGAACTGTGGCGGCGCAGGCACTCCTTCAGACGACAACTCCCGTGGGAAAACTGCGGGGACGCGTCCATACGTACCGCGGCGCGAAAGTGATCGTGACGTATCACCCATCGTATCTGCTCCGCTCTCCGGACATGAAGAAAGAAGCGTGGATTGACCTGCAACGGCTGCTGAAAGAAATGGGATTGCCGATCCCCAAGCGACAACAAGGATCCTCATCATGATGCTCAAACCGCTGAATTGGATTCGCGTGGCCTGCCTTCTTTTTGCCGGAGCGGGCGTTTGTTCGCTGATGCCGGAAGCGGCTCGGGCGCAGCAACCGGGCGGTGTTGCAGCGGCCAAAGAGGCGTTCGTCTACGTTGGCACCTACACGCGAGGGACCGGCAGCAAGGGGATCTACATTTTCCGCATGCAACTGGATTCGGGTGACATGACGCCGGTTGGCGCATGCGAGGGTTGCGAGAACCCGACCTTTTTGGCGGTGCATCCGAACCAGCGATGGTTGTACGCGATTGAAGAGATCGAAAAGTTCGGCGGCAAGCCGGGAGGCGGTGTTTGTGCGTACTCGGTTGATCCGGTGGCCGGGGGACTGACGCTGATAAACAAGGAATCGGCCGTCGGGGCCGGACCGTGCCACGTTACTGTTGACAAGCAGGGACGCAATGTGCTCCTGGCGAATTACGGAGGGGGCAGCGTCGCCGTGTTGCCGATTGCGGAGAACGGCCGCCTGGCCCCGCATTCGTGCTTCATTCAACACACAGGATCGAGCGCGAATCCGAGCCGTCAGGAGAGTCCTCATGCTCATTCCGTCAACCTTGATGCCGCAGGGCGATTCGCGTTTGTGGCCGATCTCGGCCTGGACAAAGTGATGATTTATCGCTTCAACAGCGAAAAAGGAACGCTTGAGCCGAACGTTCCCGCTGCGGCCATTCTGCCGCCGGGATCCGGCCCGAGGCACTTTGCGTTTCACCCCAGTGGAAAGTTCGCGTATGTCATTAATGAACTCGCGTCCACGGTGACGGCGTTTGCTTATGACGCGCAACACGGAGCGCTGCGCGAACTGCAGCAAGCGAGCACTTTGCCTGCGGACTTCCACGGCGACAGCACCACCGCCGATGTGCAGGTCCATCCCTCGGGGAGATTCCTCTATGGATCGAACCGTGGGCATGACAGTATTGCGATTTACGCCGTGGATCATGAGACTGGGAAATTGACGCCGCAGGGCCACGAGTCCACGCGAGGCAAGACGCCCCGCAATTTCGCGATGGACCCGACGGGCAATTTCCTGCTGGCCGAGAACCAGGGCACCAACAACATCGTGGTGTTTCGCATTGATCGCGAGACGGGCAAGTTGTCGCCGACGGGCAAGGTGGTCGAGGTGCCCTCGCCGGTCTGCATCAAGATGATCCCCGTCGGAGCAGCAGTCCGCTGACCGCACGGCAATCAGGCATCTTTTGTGCGGCGACTCCCGCGAGACTAGAATCGAGGTATGAAACACCTCGATCAGTTCACCAATTTGCTGGTTATGGCAGTGGCCGACGGAGCCCTGACGGACCGAGAGTTCAAGTTCCTGCTGAATCGCAGCGTGCGGTGGGGCATCACGGAGGAGGAGTTCGCCCAGGCGTTGGACTACGCGTGTTCAAACCGTGCGGAGTTGCGGATTCCGGTCGGCAGGGAAGAGCGAGTCGAAATGCTCGGGGATTTGATCCGGATAATGGGTGCGGACGGATCGCTGTCAGAAATCGAGAAGCGGTTGTTTGCGACAGCGTCGGCAAAACTCCGGCTATCGCACGACGAATTGAACGCGATCATCGATAGCGTCGTGCTGCACAAATGACGCAGGCTCGTTTCGCCACGCCAAGTCGCCGTACGCGACGGCGTCAGAATAGATGTCGTTCGACTTCGATGCAGCGCGGGCCGTCGTTACGGACCTGATTGACAAACGAACTGACCGGTTCGGCGACCATCAGGGACGCGTCCAGCGGTCGCAGCATGTGGAGCAACTTCTCGCTCTCCTGAACATCGGGGTTCAGCCACAGTTCGTACTCGCTCTCTCGAAGGATCGCCGGCATGCGGTCGTGAATGGGCTGGCTGATTTCGTTGGCTGCGGTCGTGATGATTGTGCAGGACTCCAATGGCGGTTCGTCGGGGTTCGGTCGCTTCCAGGAATCCCACAGGCCGGCGAAGGCGAAAGGACTGTGATCCCGCAAGCGAAAGTAATACGGCTGCTTGCGCGAGCCGACCTTCTGCCATTCGTAATATCCGTCGGCCGGAATGAGACATCGGTGCCGCCGAAGCGGAGCACGGAACGCGGGTTTCTCAGCCAGCGTTTCGCTACGGGCGTTGATCATCTTCGCGCTGAGTGCCTCGTCTTTGGCCCATGAGGGAACAAGCCCCCACTTCAGCAGCGAAAGTCGTCGCACGCGGTCCGGCAGGTCTGTGCGGACGACCGCGATGGCTTGAGATGGCGCGATGTTGTAGCGAGCATTAAGCGGTGACGTAGTGTCCGGCAGGCCGAATTGCCGGACCAGTTGCGTCATCGGAGTTCGCAGAGTGAATCGTCCGCACATGCTTCGTGTTCACCTCTTGTGGCAAAGTCGGGCTCGTGGCTTTTCCTGCGCGGGTCGGCGACCAACGGGAGCGGGTTTTTCGCCGGTGCGGGAGCACCGCTGTGGCCGGCGGTCCTACCGCCCCTGCGGGTCACATCGGGTTTGGGGGCTGCTTAGCCCGAATCCAGCGACCAACGGGAGCGGGTTTTTCGCCGGTGCGGGAGCACCGCTGTGGCCGGCGGTCCTACCGCCCCTGCGGGTCACGTCAGGTTTGGGCACTACTTCGCCCGAATCCAGCGACCAACGGGAGCGGGTTTTTACGCCGGTGCGGGAGCACCGCTGTGGCCGGCGGTCCTACCGCCCTTGCGGGCCA
>CAIPEB010000022.1 GCA_903863885.1 uncultured Planctomycetaceae bacterium
CTTGCGGCCAGCCAGGAACGACTGCAGAGCCATGGCGCCGCAGAAGGCCAGACCGATATTGGGATAAGGGGCGTTGGCGAGTGTGAAGTCCATGACACTCGACACGAACCCCGGCACTCGAAACAAGTTCTCCGGGATCGGACCAGGGTCGGCGACCGTCGGTTCCCGATTGACGGGTTCGTTCGCAAACCTCGCCATCAGGCCATCGATGTTAACGTCCGAGGCTGGCTGGGGTGCATCATCGTCACCGAATCCGCACTGACGCAGCGCCGAAGCGGCCGCCACGTAGTCGCCATGGTGCTCGAGCAGCGTGAAGACCGAGAACGGTGCGTATGCAATCTCATCTTCAAACGGCGCCGCGTTCTTCGAGTGCACATAGAATACATTGTCCTTGAGCGTTGCGCTCCAGCCCGACGGCTTGCCGGGACGCCGCCAGTATTCGTTGTCGCCGCTCCTGACCAGCGTCCAGCCATGTCGGCGCAGCATTTCGCGAATATCTCCGCGCTGGTTGAAGTCGTCGCCCGGCCGCAAGGACGATGCCGGAAGCCCTGCGGACGGAATCGGAATCGCCTTCGGTCGGTACTCGTTCAATTCCCAGGCTGCCATTAGCAGCGTTTCCCGCTCCGTAGCAGTCAGAACCGGCAGTCGCGTGAAGTCGCCTTGAATGAGTTCGTAACCGGGCGTCGGATAGCACAGGAACAGACCGCCCTCGCCGCGGGTTTCGATGAGAGTCAGCAGGGCGTGCCAGTTCCCACTTGAGTCCTGGCGAGGCCGGCAGGTCTTGCCGCCGACGGTGATGTCGTCCGGACCATCCAGTATCAGTCTGCGCTGCGCGAGTTTCAGGTTCTTGCTGATCGGTTCAGCGCTGCGATAAGCGACATGCCGGCCGCCGGACTGCGAACGTTCGATCACGACTCGCTGAAGCAGCGATTCGTCCCGCCGGACCACGGCATTACACCAGCGGTCGAATAATTCACCGCCGAAATCGAAGTCGATCATTTCCAGGTTGCCGGATACCTGGCCGCAGATCACACACAGCGGACGCTCGGCTTGAAACCAGCGGGTCACTTCATCCGCGGTCGGCAACCGGCGCTGATATTCCTTCCAACCGGGGACCGCCGGACGCTTATCCCGCGAGTCCGCCGGCAGCACGGCCAGGCCGGCGTTCCGGTAGTCGTTTGCGATCTGCAGACATGACCTCACACCATGGCCTCCCCATTCTGCCGCTCCGATACCTTTTGCAGAGACCGTTGTGGTTCAGGCTGGCATCCCGCGCCTTCGTATTTCGGCATGTCGTCCAGTTCCGCCGGCAACAGTCCGCGAGCGATCATCTCGCGATAGTGCATCAGTGCCTGCGCGTTGAACACGATGGCCGCCAGGTGGTTCTCGTCCGTGTTGCCCAGCATCCACTGCAGCAGATGGCGATACAGCGATGCGGTCATCTCGCTGAACGGCTGGCCCAACTGCCAGTTATGCGGTCCATACTTCTCCGCCCCCTTGCGCATGTGCTCGCCCACTTCCAGCATGGCGATGGGTGAGATGAAGTCAGGCCGCGGCTTGAGGTCGCCCCGGTCGCGAACGGAGCCGGTGGCGAATTCTCGGCGCTCGCCCGAGTCTTTGACGCTGAATGCGCTCACAGAGGGTGTCTCCCGTGCTCAGAAGGGAATGTCATCGTCGTCGATCCGGCTGTCCGCCAATTGCACCGCTTCAGGTTTCGGCCCCAACTCGCAGTCCACGATGCGCTCGTACGGTTCGCCCGCGACTCTGCGGACCGTGATCGCTTTGGTTTCGGCCAGACCCCCGGCGTTGGCGATATCGACGGCGTGCTCCGCTGAATCGGGGAACGGATCGTTGGAACGGGCCCGCCACCATTGCTCGGCCTTCCAGCGCGCGTAACCGTCGTGTTCGACGCAGACCCATTCGGATTGCCAGCGATTCATGCCGATGCGGTAGTCGACACGCAGCGTGCGCGGAGCGTTGTCGTCGGCGCCACGCTTCCGATGGACGGTGAAATAGACATCGCGCACGACAAACGTTTCGTTGGTCACTTCACCCGAAAGCACGCCCTCCGTGGACGCCGTCGCCTCGTGGTTGGCTCGTTCGCGTGCCGGAAACGGATGTCCGCATTCGGGGCACTCCGTACATCCGGCCGCCACGACGGCATGACAATTTTCGCATTCCTTGGACGGCGCCTCGCCGCCGACTGACTCCGCATTC
>CAIPEB010000023.1 GCA_903863885.1 uncultured Planctomycetaceae bacterium
CCCGCCGCATCGAGTCCATCGATCCAACCGGTGGGCTGAGTTTCGGTGAGCGTGTACGTTCCGCCGTGCAGGCGCGAGAAAAGGTAGGTTCCGTCGCTACCTGTCTTGGTGCTTGCGATCCGCTGGCCGGCCGCGTTCCAGAGTACGAGTTCGACTCCGCCGATCGGCGTCTCGCCCGAGTCCCGTACTCCGTTGTTGTTGCTGTCGTGATAAACGTTGCCGGAAAGGCTCGCCGCAGGGTATTCGCAGAAGTTGTAATCCACGCCGGATTGGCCGGGCCCGAGAACAATCTGCGAGATCAGGTCGTCAGTCTCGACGACTCCGACCGTCTTGCCGCCGACCGTGCCGACGCTTTCCGGGCCATCAAGGAGTTCCTGCGGAGTGACTTCCTTGATCTTATACTCGCCCGGCATCAGATTGAGGAACGAGTATCTTCCCTGCGAGTCCGTCGTGGTTTGCTGCAGTGTCTTTCCGTTTGCGTCCAGCAACAGGATCAGCGCGCCGACGATTGGCGGGTGGGCCGAATCGTTGACAAAGCAGGTGCCGTTGCCATCCGACAGGCAGACTTTGCCCTGAATCGAGGCCGGACCGATCTCGCCGAAGTTGTAATTGACGCCGGCCTTTCCGCCGCCGAGAAACACGTCGTTAATCGTGTCTCCCGGGTTCACCGCCGTGCCGACCACGATTCCGTCAACCGTTCCCGCCGCGTCTTTTCCGTCGAAGTACCCGGTCGGTTGAACGGGTTCGACGACGCGGTACATTCCGGGCGACAGGCCGACGGCTTCGTAGTATCCTTCGCTGTTTGTGGTGGCTGTCACGATCGACTGGCTGGCAATCGTGTTCACCGGCACGATCTGGACCGAGATGCCTGCGATGCCTTCTTCGCCCGCATCGCGCACGCCGTTGTCATTGCGGTCGTGGTAGACATGGCCGCTGATTCTCGCGGGCTGAGCTTCGGCGAAGTTGAAATTCAGGCCGTGCTGGTTTCCCAGCGGAATGCTGATTTCCGTGAGCACATCCAGACTGCCGGGCAGCAGCGCGCCTGTCGGAGTTCCGTCGACCGTGCCTGGTATCGCACCGACGCTGAACAGCCCGTCGGGCTGCACTTCGCGAATCTGATAGGTGCCGGGCAGCAGGTTCAGGTCCGTGCCGAATTCGTAGCTCCCGTCCGCGGCCGTTTTCGTGGTGAGGCCGGTGAATACGTATCCGCCGTCCTGCTTCTGCCACAGGCCGAGTTCCACCTGCGGAATTCCAGGCTCTCCGGCATCCTGCTTCAGGTCGAGGTCCGATTCGAGGTAGACAATGCCCGCGATTGAAATGGGCAGCGGTTGCTGGTTCAACGTCGCGGCCGTGCCGGCCGTACGGTCTCGCTTTCCGTCCTGGTCGTCGGGCGGGAGGTCCAGCCCCTTGCCCTCCAGCAGGCTGTCGTACCGATTGCGGAATTCGGCGGTTCCGGAAACGTCGTAGTAGTGCTGAGCCGAGAAGTAGGCGCGGATCTTCGATCCCTGGAACTCGACGCCCGAGGTGATCGGGTCGATACCTTCGTTCACGTGGGCCGGATCCGTGTCGTTCGGGTCGAACTGCTGGATCTCGTCAACGTCAATCGTGAAGACCAGCTTGTCGCCGGCCTGGAAGTTCTTCAGATCGAGCGTCAACTGCGTCCCGCCGTCCTGGACGGTTACCTGGAACGATGCTTCGGGGTTCTTGGCCGAGAGGGAAACCAGCGAAAACGGCTGGGCCTGGTCGGCGCCGAGGCCCCCCGCGACGGTATCAAAGATGAGGTCGCCGACGCCGAGTCCGAGTGCGTTCTGGTCGGTGTCGATCACGACTCGGGTCAGGTTCGTGCCGGGGGCGCCGCCCTCGAAGGTCAGGTAGAAGGTATCGCCGTGCAGGTCGCTGCCGCCGTCCTCTTCGACGTACACTGCGCCGACGTGAAGCGGATCGGCAGCCATCAACTGACGCCGTTCCATGGGCTCGAATCGGCAATGCCGGGTCCGCAGAGACGCAAGTGTGTGCGGACGATCGGTGCGATTTCGCCGACGTCGGACCAGTTGAGAGAGTTTTGCCAGCAGACCCACGGTCCACCTCCTGTGATGATGCCCTTCCCTGCGGCAATTGGCCTGCAACCGCCAAGTGCCTTAACCGTTCGGCGATGCTGTTTACTGCGGTGTGCGGTTCCGCGGTTCCCATCGTGAACCAACGCGGTCGGCCTGACCGCCGCTTCCATTAACCAGATTCGATGCGGTGCGCCAGACCCGCACCGTCGTGTCGTACCCGGCGGAGACCAGCACGCTGCCGCTGAAGGCCAGGGTAACGACGGATCCGGTATGGCCGGACAACTCGGAGACTTTGGATTGCTTGACGACGTCCCAGATGCGGATCAAGTTGTCACTTCCCCCGGTGGCCAGATGTTGCGCTCCGCAGTAACAAAGCGACATGACTTTGGTGCCGGGGCTTTCGATGGTGATGTCCGCCTGACCGAGCAGCGACTGCAGGCGGATTCTGCCGTCTTCTCCGCAGGAAGCAATCGTTCGGCTGTCGGGCGAGAACGCGATCCCTCGTACTCGCCTCCGGTGCGACTGAGATTCCTGCGCAACTTTGGCTGTCTTGACATCCCAGACGCGGACAACTCCGTTTCTGCCGCCGCTTGCCAGGTACCGCTCATCGGGCGAATAGGCCAGAGCCCGCATGTCGGGACTGGGGCAGCGAAGTCGCGAAGTCTCCTTGCGCTGTCCGATGTCAAAAACACGCACCTCGTCATCGAATCCGGTGGCGGCCAGCGATTGCCCGGACGGGCCGAAAGTGACGGTGGAAATCGGGTGAGACAGACTGGCCAGTTCCGTGACTTCTTCCGCCGTGTCCGCGTTCCAGAGCACGATTCGCCCGTCGTTGCCTGCCGATGCGAGTGTTTTGCCGTCGGGAGAATACGACAGGGACCGCACCCAGTCGCCGTGCGCGGCTCTGTGCTTCAAAGCACTGCCCGTCGCAATGTCCAGGATCCGGATGCGATGGTCATCCCCGGCGATGGCCATGAACTTTCCCTGCGGGTTCAGGGCGACAGCAGACACAACGGGGGGCCGTTTTGCATCCGTCTCGCCGTCGATCGCAATGACTTTGCACGTCCATTGTTCGCCGAGCAGCGTTCTGGCCGGCAGGAGGAAACTGAGCCCTGCTCCGGCCAGAGCGGCGCAAGCGGTGCGCCGGTTCACCTTGTTCGAAAACTTCGCCATCCCGTAGGTCCTCCGTGAGTCGGCGGTGCGCGCGCAGTACGCCGCTTTGGTTTTCTATCGGTCTCGGCAGTACAACTGCTACAGACGAAGCCGCAAGAGCATCCGCGCAGGGAAGATAAGCGCGTGCCGGTGCATTGCGGCGGACGGCCAACTCAGAGTTTGCGGGAAGATTCCGGGCACGGGCCGGACCCCGCCGCGGCAAGTCGCACGTCGATTGCAACTCGAGGCGGCGAGTCAACCTGCGATGATGGCCGCTACCGTCGAGGAAACTGGTCGATCAATTCGCCATAAGAGGCACGTACCAGATCCTTATCGGCAATCCGAAAGCTCAGTTTCAGTTGTTCTAGGAGAAACCGAGCCGAATCCGCCCCTTCTCCGTCGGAGAGAACGGCCTCGAATTCCAGGAATGTGCCGAGGTCCCGCACTTCGTCCAGATGGATGCGCACGTTGCGGTGCAGATAGATCGCCCGTTGCTTGTCGACGATTCCGCGGATTCCCCAAGCGGCCTTGAGAGCCGCTTTCAGGCCGTCCGGATCGGAAATAGCCACGATCCGGTAGTCGCTCGCCTTGGGGCCCGCGTCGTCCTCGCGCGCATACCAGATCAGTTCGGCCCGCAGGTCGCGGATCTCGCGCAGTTTGAGTCGCCCTCGCGGGCAGTGGAAATAGGTGTCGCGCTGACATTGGTCCGGCTGACGCGCCGACGGAAGTGCGCGAGCGATCGCGTGCGCGGTCTCGAGCGAGTGGTACCGCGCTTTCAATTCGATGTTGCGGCGAAGTGCCTGTTCCATAACGGACGGGGCGATTGCGCGACGCGCGGTGCGTCCGGGATCAAGCAGATCACGGAGTGTTGGGTGAGGCGGCCGGGTTGTCGCTGGCAAGCCAGACAGGCGTCCGCTTGTGGAGTTTCTCGATGTACTTAGTAATTTCCGCCGACCGTTTCTGGGACTGGAGCGTCTTCTTGATTTCGACCTGTGCCTCGGTGAACGGAATCATATGTGTTTCATCCCGTTCCAACACGCGAATAATGTGCAGCCCCTCGGCGTCTTCGATGATTCCGCTCAGCTGATTCAGCGGCAGCGAGAAGATCGCTTCATGCAGCGGTCGTGACACTGCCAGATCGCCCCAGTCGGTCCACTCGTGGAAGCCGCCTTTTTCCGCATCCGTCGTTTGAGAGCTTCGTTTCGCCACGGCGGCGAAGGGGGCGCCGCCGAGCATCACCTCGTTCCCCATCGCTGCGATTGCCGCACCGCAGGCCGTCTTGTCCGGAAACCGGTCGAAGCGCGCACAAAGCCGTTCCCACTTGGCTCGCATCGGCACGAGATACTGCTGTTCATGCTCGCGATAGTACTTCAGCATTTCATCGGGCATGATTTCCGGCTGAGTGTTGATCGATCGATAGAGCTGTTGCTGGCCCAGCTTGCGCTCCGCATAGGCCTGCTGCTGGTAACGCCGCGTTGTGCCGAGTTGCTTCATGGCGCGGTCCAGTTCGTAGACCGATGGGATGTTCTGCTGCGACATGAACAGCGCGATGCGGAAGAGCTGGTTGTCCTGGCGGATGAGTTCGCCGTATTCCTCTTCCTTGGTCTTCTTCATTTTGTCGACCATTGCGAGCAGGTCTTCGTCGAAGGCCTCGCCGATCTTCTTGTCGATGTTGGCTTTGAGGTCTTTCAACTTGTCGGTCGGTTGGCTCCGTATGAAATCCAGGTACAGGAGTTTGCGGTCGATGGCCTGCTTCAGCAATTGCTCGACCAACTTTTCCTTCTGCTCCAGCAACTGCGCCCGATTCTTTTCCCGTTCCTCGGGAGTCATCTTGACGACGACTGTAGCGAGGATCAGCTCTGCGTCACCCTCCAGGTCGCCGCGGAAGATGCATTCCTCGCCGATGCGCGCAACGGTCTCGGCCGGTTGAAACAACAGAGAGGCGTCGCTCGGTTTTCTGGGGCGGGTGGCTGAGGGAAGGGAGGCGATTTCGGCTCGGGGTGCTCCGGCGTCTGCGGGAAGCGTTGCTGCGGCAGGCCAGCCAACGGGCGCAGGGCCGCTCGGTCCCGAAACATTCGGCATCGGGCTGCCCGGTGCAGCGGCAGCCGCTTGGCCGGCTGACGTCGAAAAGTACGGATCCGCGGCCGGGCCGGCTCCGCCCAGCGGGATCTGGGCTGAGGCATTCATGGCCAGTGCCATTGCCAGGGATGCCGCGATCCACAGCAGGGGCACACCTGGTGCGCCGGCATTTTGGCTGAAAGCCGCGGTCGTCGGTGTTTTGCTCGGCAGAACAAGACGCATCGCTCGGGTCGCACCCATTAATAATGGCAACACATGATTGGCCCCGGGAATTCTCTCGCCGGTCCAGTCGAAACGAACCGGCAAGCGTCGACATCGGTTTTCGTACGCAGCGATACACTCCGTGCGCACTATCCCGCGCGGGGCGGGATTGTAGAGAAGCGTTACCGAAGCCGCAACATCGATTTAGCCAGCTTCAGGAGCTGGTCCGGTCCCCGGTGGGCCGGGTTGAGACGGAGGTAGATGCAGCGTTCATCCACGACCCGCATCCGCGGTTGCTGGCGCGACAATTGCTGGGCCCGATTGCGGTCCGCGTACTCGAAGACCATGCTTTCGTCTTCGAGGCGGATTGCCGTGATCTGCCAGGTGGCCGCGTCGAGCTGCAGTTCAGCCAGCTGGACGAGCCGTTCCGCGGACGCCGGCAGCTTGCCGAACCGGTCTCGCAGTTCGACGCGGAATTCGTCCAGTTCCGCAAAGGTCTCGGCACGCCGCAGCCGGCGGTACAGATCGATCTTGGCGCGGATATCGGGCACATAGTCGTCCGGCAGGAAAGCCGCGCCCGGCAAGTCGATATCGACTTCGACCTTCAGCCGGGGAGGCATGTGCTTGAGCTTTCTTACCGCTGTTTCCAGCAGCTGGCAGTAGAGTTCATAGCCGACCGTGGCAATGTGTCCGCTCTGCTGAACGCCGAGCAGGTTGCCCGCGCCGCGAATCTCCAGATCGCGCATCGACAGCGCGAATCCCGCGCCGATTTCGCTGTACTCCTCAATCGCATGCAATCGCTTGGCCGCATTCGGCGTAATGTGCTTGTGCGGGTCCACGAGCAGATAACAGAAGGCGTGATGTTTGTAGCGGCCCACGCGTCCTCGCAACTGGTGCAGATCGGCCAGGCCGTAGCGTTCCGCTTCGTCGATAAAAATCGTGTTCGCGTTGGGAATGTCGAGGCCGTTTTCCACGATCGTGGTGGCGAGCAGCAGGTCGAAGCGGTGAGCGATGAAATCGACCATCACCTGCTCGAGTTCGTCCTCGTGCATCTGGCCGTGCCCGATCCGCAGGCTGGCTTCGGGCACGCACTGGCGGAGTTTGCGGGCGACGACGTCGATGTCCTGGACCCGGTTGTGCACGAAGAAAATCTGGCCTCCGCGATTCAGTTCGCGGAGCACCGCGTGCCGGATCAGCTCCTGGTTGAATCGCGTGACTCGCGTTTCGACATTGAATCGATCCTCGGGCGCGGTCTGCAGGTTGGAAATGTCCCGCACTCCGATCAGACCCATGTGCAGCGTGCGCGGAATGGGAGTCGCCGTCATGGTGAGAACGTCGACCGCGGATCTCAGCGTCTTCAGACGCTCTTTCACCTCCACTCCGAAACGCTGCTCCTCGTCGATGATAACCAGTCCCAGGTTGTGGAACTTGACGTCGCGCGAAGCAAGTCGGTGCGTTCCGACGACGATTTCGATTCGCCCGGATGCGAGGCCCTTGAGGATCTCGCGCTCCTCCTGTCCGGAACAGAAGCGGCTGAGTCGCGCGATCTCGAACGGGAACTCGGCCATCCGCTCCGTGAACGTGTGGTAGTGCTGCTCGGCAAGCACGGTCGTGGGGACGAGCACGGCAACCTGGTAGCCGCTGTCGACAGCCTTGAAAGCCGCACGCATCGCGACCTCGGTCTTGCCGAAGCCGACGTCGCCGCAGAGCAGCCGATCCATGGGGCGCGGCTGGACCATGTCGCTCTTGATCGCGTGGATCGCGGAAAGTTGATCGGGCGTCTCCCCGTACGGAAATGACGCGTCGAATTCGGTCTGCCACTGCCCGTCCGGTGCGAACGCGATGCCCGGCCGGCCGACTCGATTGGCCTGGATCTCGAGCATCTCGACGGCCATGTCCATCACCGCGGACTCGGCCGCCTTCTTCTGTTTCAGCCAGGTTGCCCCGCCGAGTTTGGCGAGGGCCGGGCGGCTCTTGGTGCCGCCAACGTACTTCTGGACCAGATCGATCTTGGTTGCCGGCACGTAGACTTTCGCGCCGCCGTGAA
>CAIPEB010000024.1 GCA_903863885.1 uncultured Planctomycetaceae bacterium
CAACGACAGTCGTATGCGGCGGGTTCCGCCGCACCGGCGTCCCCAGTACACCGGGCGGTAGGACCGCCAGCCACAGCGGTGCTTTCGCACCGGAGGGTGTCCCCGCTCCCGTTGGTCGCTGGTTTTGCGACAAAGCTCTCGACTCCGGCGATGAGAATCAACTCGATGGAACGGATGGCCATCCTGCAACTGCGGGCCATGCGGGGCTGGAATAAGTCGGAGACCGGTCGGCACTTCCTTGTCTCCGACGACACGATTCGGCAGTGGCTGCGCCGCGCGGACGATGATGCACTCGTTCAAACGCAATCACCGGTCAATCGGTTTCCGGATTTCGTTCGTTACGCCGTTCAGCAGATCAAGCTCTTCTGCCCGACGCTCGGTAAGGTAAAGATCGCTGACAAACTGGCCAGAGCCGGCATCCACATCGGCAAGACGACGGTCGAACGGATCCTGAAGGAGCGCCCGCAGAACCGCCGATTCCGACGGATGACAAGGCGGCAAACCAGTGTCGTATCGTGTCCAAGTACCCCGGCCACACCTGGAACGCGGACTTGACCGCGGTGCCCATTTCCGGCGGCTTCTGGACGAACTGGATGCCCAACTCTAATCGGCAGCGCTGGCCCATATGCTGGTGGGTGCTGAATGTGATCGATCATTTCTCGCGGCGTTCCATGGGTTGTGCCGTGTTCAAATGCCGCCCGTCATCGGAAGAGGTCACTGCGGCCCTGGATCGCATCATGTCCAAGGAACAAGTGCAGCCCAAGCACTTGATTATCGATCACGGCTCTGAGTTCAAATGCGAGCACTTCGAGAACGAATGGTGTACGGCGAGGAATATCCGGCCGCGATTCGGAGCGGTTGGCCAGCATGGAAGCATCGCTGTGGTCGAGCGGTTCCACAGAACGATGAAAGATATCTTGCGACGGATCGTGATCCCCGAAGATCAAGCCGACTTTGAACGCGAGGTCGGACTCGTCATTGAGTGGTATAACGAGCACCGTCCTCACGAGACCTTGGGCGGCAAGACGCCGAACGAGGTTTATTTCTCACGCCCGGCAGCCAACGAACAGCCTCGCATCGAGCCTCGAAAGAGATGGCCACGCGGTTCGCCATGCGCGAAACCGCAGGCCGCACTTGAAGGCCAACCCGGCGACGCGATGGTCCTTGAAATCGACTGCCTCGAGAACCGTCGCCATCTGCCTGTGATTCGAGTCCGCCTCGCTTCGTGAGCGTTGCTGATCGCCGACATGCTGCGCTACCGGTCTGCGCCGCACCGTTCAATGGCGGTCTATTGATCGTTCTGACGCGGATCACAACATGTCGCGTGGAACCTTCGCCGCTCTGCCTGCACCATTACGAGTAGCATTCAGTGGACAAAAGGTCACGCCGAAAGACGGTGGGCCACCACACCGGCTGACGAATCCCACCGCCGCACAGCCTCAGCCGGAACGCTCGAATGACGCCATGCCGGTCCCGTGAGGAGCAGTCGCTTCGGCGTTTAGGTCCTTTTCCAGACGCAGCCCACGTCGCCGACGATGTCCTGCAAGATAGCGTCGAGCCCATCGCCCAGCGATTCGCTCTCACCGAATACGTTTTGGTCGATTGCACGGCGGGCCAGTTGCTCAGAGCCCCGGACAGCGACACGAAACGCCGCGTTGCCGGTATCCGCGTCAACGCGTGCCTGTGCCAAACGCCCACTGCGCTGTTGGAGTTGGCTGTCGGCGTAGGATAGCCGCGGCTCCAGCAATGCGTGCTTGGAATATCCGACGCCTGCGTCCGCCGAAGCCAGCCATCCCCATGGTGCGACCGCCTCACCCTCACCCGCGCCCGCCGGATGACTGTTGATCCAGTTGATCACGATCAGTGCATCGATTGGCGTGCAGCGGCCATCATTGTTCACGTCGTAATACGGATGCGGACTGCCGCCCGGCGTTCCCAGCACCGCTTGGCCGGGATGCTGGTTGATGTAATTGACCAAATCGGGCAAATCTTCGGCTGCCGCAATCCCGTCGCCGTTTACGTCATAAGGGCGTGCCACATTGTGCCAAGGGTTCCCGACGTCCACTTGGATCGTCAGCGGACTTGCCGAACCCCCGGCCGTTATTCCGCCGGGAGTCGATGTCACGGTGTAAGACGTAATGGCGCTGCCGCCATTTGAAGCCGGAGCCGTGAAGGTGATCGAGGCTTGCGCGTTTCCGCCGGTTGCCGTGCCGATAGTCGGTGCGTCAGGCACTGTCATCGGCGTTACGGCATTCGAAGCGGCCGAGGAATCTCCGGTTCCCACCTCGTTCGTGGCAGTGACGGTGAACGTATAAGTCGTACCGTTTGTAAGGCCTGTCACCGTGATGGGGCTCGCCGCCCCCGAGGCTGTTATTCCTCCCGGGCTTGACGCAACAGTGTACGACGTAATCGGGCTTCCGCCGTCTGAGGTCGGCGGGGAGAAGCTGACCGTCGCCTGGGCGTTGCCGGCCGTGGCGGTGCCGATTGTCGGTGCGTCTGGGCGCTCGAGGCCGCTTCCAGCCCCGGGTGTTGCCGGATTCGAGGCCGCCGAAGCGGCGCTCGTGCCGACCACGCTCGTCGCGGTCACGGTGAACGTGTACGTCGTCCCGTTCGTAAGACCCGTCACGGTAATCGGGCTGGTCGTGCTCGAGGCGGTGATGTTGCCCGGGATCGACGTTGCCATATACCACTTCATCCAGACATCCGTGACGGCAGGCGGTGTGAAGCTTACCGTTGCTTGGGCGTTGCCGGCGGCGGCGCCGATGGTTGGAGCTTCGGGTGGGGAGACCGGCGTCTTCTCGGCGATGCCGCTGCACCGCCCCGGCTGATCGAGCTCGACGGAGCGGAGCGCCTTGGCCAGTTCATGGGAGGCGGGATAACCGTAGAGGTCTTCGCAGGCTTGGATGAGGTGTACGTAGACGAGGTTGAAGGTCTCCGAGGAGGCGACGTACTGCGTCATGGCACGGTACCAGATGGCTTCTTCCTTGTCGCGCCCCAAGCCTTCAATCGTAAGGTTCTTAAAGGTGCCGCCCATAGCGGTCAGATACGCCGCTTTGTCGATTACGGTGGCGCCGACATGCGAAAGAGCGAAACTGCACGAGAAGTAACGCGAGTAGAATGAGTCGGGATAATGATGGGCAAGTGGATTGGCAAAGTCGCGCAGTCCGGCCTCGACCCAGTCATTCGTGCCGGTAACGTAGTACTCGAGCGCCTCACCAAACACGTCCGCGAACCCCTCGCTGATCATGCCCGACTGATTGTCGCTGGTGTTCCTGTTCCCGACGGCTTCCTGCACCGCGTGAGCATATTCGTGTCCCATGATATCGACGTCGCTGTCTCGAATGGCGCCCGTCGAGGGACAGAAGTAAAACGCTCCGCTGAAGTAATTCGCGTCAGGGCAATCCAGGCCGGAGTAGTTGGCATAGACGCGCGTGGTCATATACGGAACCTGTACGCCGTTGCCCGTCCCCCCTTGCTGGTTGGAGCCGTCGCGCTGAAATTTCTGCCAAAAATAGTCATCCGCCGCGTAAGCATAGCCGTAAAGCAAATCCGCATCGGCATTGTTTACGAGCGGGTTGACGCCGCGTGCAGGCGCCTCCTCGGATCGACCGTACACATAGTCGCCATCGGGCTCATCAAGTCTGCAGTTGTTCGTGCTGTTCGAGCAGTCGTAGATCTCCCGGTCGAGGTGTGACACCGCATCAATCTGGTGCACGAGGCTCCCATCGTGCGCATCGGCAAAGAAGCGCTGATCGACATGCAGCGGAACGGACATCAGGCGGACTTCCCATGCCAAGGGAGCGGAGTTGGCGTTAATGTAATTGATCACGATCAGGACATCCGCTGGAGCAATGCCGTCGTCTCCCGATGGATCCAGATACGGCGGCAGATAACTCGGCCCCGAGGGAACAATTGGCAGCGAGCGAGTGCCGTGAGCATTAATGTCGTTAATGAGAATCAGAACGTCGAGAGGCGCCACGTGACCATCGTTGCTGACATCGTATGGCAAGACAGGGTTCTGCCACGGATGGAGTGTCTGCCCCGGCGCGCCGGCGTGCGCAATCTCGTTGTTCGGCTGCAAGTCATCGTCGCCTCGCATCCCGTCCGTTAAGTGAACTTCGATGCGGTTGGAAAAGACAGTCACGCCCGTGACTCCGTCGAACATGAAAGGGTACCAATGCGGGTTGGTCTGATCCGAGGTCGGTCCAAACTTGTAATACGTGTTGGCCACCGTTCCCGGCTCGACGTACATAGTGATGACTGTGCTCGACATCGTAGTCTGACTTGTCAGGGAAAAATCGATGAACCCTAGCGGGAAGGCCACGGTTGCCGGCATATTGCTGGGCGACGGGTTCGAGTTCACTCGCACGGCCACAAGGCTTTGACCGGCGGGTGCGACCAGAGTAACATACGTTCCGTTCTCCGGATTCGGCAACGATGCCACATTCGGTTGCTGACTGTCAGGCTGACCATCCTGGTTGCCATCGCCGAGATACGGAGCAGCGGACTCCACCACGTCCGTAACGCCGTCCCCGTCACTGTCCATCTCTGCTGGCAAGGACCAAGCCAAGAAGATGTCGAGGCCTCCGGCGCTGGTCAAGGCAAAGCTACCGAGGCCCGAGTCGAAGTCGGTAGTCCCCGAAAACGCCCCCGTTGTGCACACCGTTCCTTTACCATCGACGGCGATCCCTATGCCCCATGTAGAACCATCTCCACCCATGGCTCCAGAGGCGATAACATTGCCGGCAGGGTCCAACTGGGAAACGAAGGCGGCAAAGACGCCAGCGCCCGTGCCGCCCCCAGGATCGCCGACGACCGTGGCGTCGTAATAGCCCGTCGTGTAGATGCCCCCGCTGCGGTCCAGCGCAACGTCGTTCCCCTGGTCATCACCGGTCCCGCCCAACGCCCGCGCCCAGACGTGGTTACCCGCTGCGTCCCACTTCGAGACGAAGATATCTTCACCACCTGCGCTCGTCAGCCTATCTTCACCTGGCCCCGGATCAAAATCCACTGTGCCGGAAAAATGTCCGGTGGTGTAGGCGTCCCCGGCGTCATCCACAACAATTTCCATGCCCCAGTCGCTGCCGGCCCCTCCCAACGCATGCGCCCACACGAAGTTACCTGCCGCATTAAGCTTGGCAACGAAGACGTCGAAGTCCCCATTGCTGGTCAGATTGCACGATCCGGGACCTGGATCGAAGTCGACCGTGCCCCGGAAGCGTCCCGTAACGTACACGTTGCCGGCGCTGTCCACTGCGACGCCGCTTGCGGTCGCGTTGCTTCCGTCCTGCGTAAGGAACATGCGAGCCCAGAGGAACCCCCCCGCGGCATCAAGTCTTGAAATGAAAGCGCTCGGACCACCGTAAAGCCAAGTGAAACCATCACCTGGGTCGAAGTCCCCTTCAAAGAAATGCCCTCCATAATAGACACTCCCATCAGCGCCCAGCGCCAGACTGAGACCGTCCTCATCCGAACTAAACCCGCCAACTTTGTCAGCCCAGACGAAGTTTCCAGCGCTGTCCAGTTTGGAAACGAAGATGCCTCGCGAAATGAGGGCACTCAAGTTGCTCGCCGCGGGCCCCGGATCGAAGTCCGCGGTGCCCTCGAAGTGTCCAGTCGTGTAGACATTCCCTGCCCGGTCGACCACGACATCCCGGGCTTGGTCATCGCCCGTCCCGCCCATCGATCGGGCCCAGAGCAGAGTCCCGGAAGTCGAGTACTTTGCCACGAAAACATCGAAGCTGCCGACGCTGGTCAGGATAAACATGCCCGGCCCTATGTCAAAGTCGGCCGTACCTTGAAATGAGCCAGCAACGTAGACATAACCCTCTTCATCGATGGCCACGGCCGCCCCCCGATCATCGCCGACGCCGCCAGACCGAAAGGCAGGCCACAAGCCCATGTCTTCACCCACCAGCCCGGCATCGAAATCGCTACGGCTCTGGCCTTCCAGCAGACTAAACATCGCCGTTCGGCCCGTCGTCGGCTCGACGTCGCTATCAACCGACGCGTCGCCAGTCGCATGGCGGATCGTCCACTGGTGCTCGCCGGGGCCGCGGTAGGCCAAATAGTAATTGTGCCCACTAATCAATCCAGAAAAACGATACCGTCCTTGGCCGTCCGTCAATTGTTCGGCGACCTGCCAATCATCCCCATTGCCCACCACCGCGTCGGCCGACAAGAAGAGCTGCACAACCACGCCGCGCACTCCGGACTCGCCGGCATCCTGTAGACCGTTGCCGTTCACGTCACGCCACACCCGGCCGCCTACGATCGCACCCTGCGGCTCTGGAACCACGTTGACGGTCAGGATTTTTTCAAGCCACGCGTGATCCGCATCTGTAACTCGAACGCGAATGCTGTGGTCTCCGGCTGTCAAAGAGCGCGTCGTTCGCAAATCGGCTGTCAGGGACTGACTGTTGTTGATGGTAAACGAATCGTTATCTGTATCGCCGTGGCCCGTAGCGAGGCTGAACGTGAACACCTCTTGCGGATCGGGATCAGCTGCGGTGAGTTGACCGACCGAGGTTCCAGAAGGCTGATTCGCTACGAGTTCGGTCGGCTCTAAGGCAACGTCCGTGGGACAATGCGGAACGGTGGACTTGGAGACGAAGACGTTCCGACCGGCACCGCCGGTGACGTTAAACGAGCTGGCAGGGCTGGGATCGAAGTCAGCTGAGCCCCAGAAGTGGCCCGTGACGTACACATCTCCGCCGGGATCCGTGGCGATGCCAAGGCCCTCATCATCGCCGATGCCTCCCAGCGCGCGAGCTCCCGCGAGATTGCCGGCCGGGTCTAGTTTGGAGACAAAGATGTCGTTGCCGCGTCCATCAGAATCTCGTCTGTGAATGGTCAGGGTGGCGATGCCAGATCCCGGATCGAAGTCGGCGGTATTGGTAAAATACCCCGTAGTAAGAACATTGCCCGCGCCGTCCACCGCGACGCCGTAAGCTCGATCGTTGCGGAGTCCCCCCATGGCGCGGGCCCAGACGAGATCACCGGCGGCATCTAGCTTGGAAACGAAGATATCCTCGCCTCCTGCGCTGCTCAGTGTATTCGAGCCAGTACCAGGATCAAAATCGACCGCACCGAGGAAATAGCCGGCGTTGTACACGTTTCCAGTACGATCCACCGCGAGTCCGCAGGCAACCGGATAACCACTTCCCGTGGCGATCTGCGCTCGAGCCCACGTGAAGTTGCCTTGGCCGTCCAGCTTGGAAACAAAAACGCTCGACGTATCGGGGCTGCCTAGGACGCTAGTGCCGGACCCGGGATCAAAGTCGCCGGTACCCCGGAAAGTGCCAGTGGTGTAGACATTGGCGTTGCCGTCCACTGCAATGGCCTTGCCTTCATCGTAGCTGGCGCCACCCAAGGAGCGGGCCCAGACGAAATTGCCAAGATTGTCGAGTTTCGAAACGAAAACGTCGCCCCCCCCGGCGCCACCAAGGCTACTCACGCCCGCCCCGGGATCAAAGTCGGCGGGCCCCCAGAAAGTCCCCGTCGTGTAGACATTCCCGGCGTCGTCAACGGCAATGCCGGCACCCTCGTCTGAGCCCGTGCCACCCAGCGAGCGGACCCAGACGAACGTCCCAGCCGCGTCCAACTTGACCACAAAGACGTCGGAGTCGCCGGCACTGACGAGCGGGCTTGCAATGGAGCCGACACCGGCGACGGCCGTACCGGAAAAGTAGCCAGTAACGTAGACGCTTCCAATGCGATCGACCGCAATCCCTGTGGCCCAGTCCCCATCCCTTCCACCAATTGAGCTTGCCCAGTACAGGGAGCCGGTGGCCGAGTACTTGGCAACAAATGCATCGTAGGTGCCGGCCATACCCAGATTGCATACGCCGGGGCCTGGATCAAAATCGATGGTGCCCTTGAAACTCCCAGCAATGAGGACGTTTCCTGCCGCGTCAACCGCTACAGCTCGACCCTCCGCGTCATTGTCGCCGGACATCCCCGCTGCGAATCCAAACCAGGGCGCAGTGCCCACCACGCCAACATCAAAATTCAGATCGGCTTGTCCCATGTCATTAAAGAGGACCGTGCGGCCGGTCCTGGGATCCACATCGCTGTCCAAGACCGGGTTGTCACCTTGATTCAAGGGCGCGAACTCGAAACCGGCCGGAACACGGAAGGTGAGGTAGTAGTTGGTGTTGTTCGCTTCGCCGGCAAATCCGTAACTGCCACTCGCATCAAGGATCGTCATGCCGCGACTCACATCGTCCGCGTTTCCAACCGTGCCGTCCCACGACTGAAATAGCTCGACGACGACGCCACCCAACCCCGGTTCGCCATCGTCTTGGATTCCATCCGCATCAAGGTCGTCCCAGACTCGCCCTCCGATCGCTGTAAGCAGGCAGCGAGTCTCCAACCGCTCCACAGTCACTCGTCGAAATCGGCTGCGAGACTTTTTCGCCAACCGCTGTTCTAGAGGCACTACATTGCGATTTCGGGGCCATCGATTGACCATCACGACGGAACTCCAAGACTCAAGGTTGTTGCCGGGCGTCCGCGGACTAGAGAATTGCTGAATGGCAGCCCCGGAATTGTAGAGGGTGGCGTTGGCGCCGAAAATAATGGGTTCTGTCCTTGGGAAACGAGCCGGGAAATGGGACCAGGGCACCTGCAGGTCATAGGCACCTGAAAAGCTGCTCCAACGCATGACTGCTGAGACTTCCGCGGCGATCTCCTGCGATCATTGATCGCGGCTGCCGCCACGCTGGCTGCTCTGGGAGGCCGACCCGCCCGCTGCGGTCGAATTCCACCTTGGCACGCCGACGTTGGCGCCGGCGGGCAGGAAACGGTAGCAGGCATCCTCATCATCGTGTGATCTCCACGGACCGGCCGGCTCCCAGTTTCCGCGCGGGGCTCTCGGACCGGAGGCTCCAGTCGTCACGGCAAACGCACACTAAGTCTTTGAAAGGCCAATAACTTTCGCAAGGTAGTCCGGATTCCAGCCCGCCATGCGGCGTCGCATGGCGACGCTCTCCTTGTCCTTCTGTTGCTTCAAGAGGCTAAGGGCGAAGCGTCTGAGCCAGGCCACGTTGTCTGCTGCGTGGCGGTCTCGCAGGCGGCTGTCGTCCTCGCGGAATGTGACGTCCAGACACCAGTGTAAGGTGCTTTCGATACTCCAGTGGCCACGAACACCTGCCGCAAATCGACGTACGCCCATCTTCGTAGAACTAATCCTAAAACAAGCGAAGGCCGTTGTTAGTCTTGGGGCGTATTGCGCGAACGAGTCGGCGCGAACTTTCAGCGGGCCGGCATCGCATTGCGGCGGGTGGGGTTCGTGTTTGTCGGTGTTTCATGATTCGGGCTTTCTGGGGTTGGGCGTGAACGCGGTACCGGAGCATCCGGACTCCGGCTTCGAGAAGTCATGCTTCAGCTTCGCAGCGGACGGCTGATGGCATCCAGCAGGCGAAAGAACACCGTTTGCCACGGACTCCAGCCCAGCAGTCGATAAATGATGCGGCGACTGGTGCGGATGATCTGGGCGG
>CAIPEB010000025.1 GCA_903863885.1 uncultured Planctomycetaceae bacterium
GCCGAATCTCGGAAGATCTTGGGCTTTCCGTCCACCTGACCGGTCAGCCGTTCGTGGAGGTGGGATACCAATTGCCGCAGTTCGTCGATGAACGCCTGCTCGGCCAATTGAATGGCCTCATCGAACCGGGCGGCGACTCGCTGGCACTCCTGCCGATATACCTCCGGGCTGAGTTGCCGCAGGTAGTCGGGAGGTTCGACACTGGGAAAATCCCAGGCCACGTGAAACAGGCCCCGCAGTGATTCGGGGTAATCGCTCGCGTTGTACAGGCGGCCCAGGCGGTCGCGAGCCGCAGATTGAAGTTCCCCGTAGTGCTCGTCCAGTCGCCACACGGCCTCGTCGAGTTCTTCCCGCAACTCGACCATGCGGGCGTTGAACGCTTCGAGGTCCTCCTGACGGATGAGGCGGATCCCCGGATCGGGATACGGCAGGGTCGAGCCTTTCCAATGCGAAACGATTCGATTGCGGACGCCGGTGAGCAATTTGAAAGCCGGGTGCTTCGTGTCGAGCAGCTTCTTGCCCGCGGACAGGAACTGTCCTTCGGCTCCGAACGACTCGGCAGCCTGATTCTTCTGTTCGGCGGTGAGGGTCTTGCGGATGCCGAGCCACGTGAACGCAAGCCGGACGGCGGCGGTTGTGAGACGCAAGCGACGCGACGGCGTCGAGCTGAGCGACGTGCGAGGTTCTTCAAGAACAGTAGTCATGCAATGGGGTTCCTGGTTCAAGACAAGAAGTGAAGTGTGGACTGGCAAAGGGGCATAGCCCCTGAACGAGAAGGCTGCAGACGCCGCTCGCAATCGCGGCGTCGTACATGCCCTGCAGAAAGATGTGGATACCGAGATCGTCAGGTTAGTTCACCGACGGATCCCGGTTGATGCGTCGACGGGAACGCGTGGGGCTCGCACCGTTCCGGGTGTAGATCCCAGGGGTATCCGCATTCAGACACCGACCGCTGGCCCATTCCCGCAATCGCTCGACCGACTCGGCCGCAGTCACCGCGACAGGCACGATGTTCTTGGCCGCATCCACCAAGGGAACATCCAAGAGGGCAGCCAACCGGCAACAGGCTCGGATCTCCGCTCCCGTCCAATCCTCGGTGCGAGGTTTCGGCTGCTCGGGATCCAGCTCGAACATCCCCAGATAGATGTCCCAGATTTTGCTTTTCTGTGCGGCCCCGGGGAGATCGAGGAAGAAGATCGAATCGAAGCGTTCCGCCCTAGAGAATTCGGGCGGAAGTTTGCTCACGTCGTTGCACGTCATCAACGTAAACACGTCGGTCGTGTGGTCGTTGAGATAGGTCAGCAGCGTGCCGAACAGCCTGGCCGAAACTCCGCTGTCCGTTTGGCCCGAACTGGCCACGCCGCTCAGTGCTTTATCACACTCGTCGACGAAAATCACGCAGGGTGCCATGGCATCAGCGATCTTGAGAGCCTGACGGATGTTGCTTTCGCTCTGTCCGACGAGGGAGCCCATGAGCGTGCCGATGTCGAGGATCAGCGTCGGCCGACCCATCTCGTTGCCGAGGGCCTTGGCGAACTGCGATTTGCCGCAACCGGGCGGAGATAACAGCAACACACCGCGGGGACGCTTGAGCGGATTGCCATGTCCTTGGTTCCGCATGATCCGCGAGCA
>CAIPEB010000026.1 GCA_903863885.1 uncultured Planctomycetaceae bacterium
ATCGCCAACGTCCCGCCTTCATGTCGCTCGCCAACCGTTCAACGTGTCGTTGATTTACAGATCGGTTGTGGGTGTTGCCTTCCAGCCAGCGAAAGGCCTGAACGGGCGAGACGTCCATCACGATGTTGAAAGGCAGACCGGAATCCGGAGAGAACTGTTTGGCAATCATTCTTGCCCTCCTTGTGAAACGAGAAACTGGGTCAATTCTTGAATCAACGTCTCCACCCATTCGCGCGAGAACTCTTGCATCAGGGTGACGGCAGCCGTGTGAGCATTGTTGGGCGAGAATTGCAGCGCGATCATCGGGTTGGGCTCGCTGTGGCCGAGACGAACCTTGAAAGCTCTGCGCGAAAGCTTCACGCCTTTACCGCGACGCCGCTTGCGCGGGGTGGTCGGTTTGCCGATCTGGGCTGTGTTAATTGTGCGGCCATCGCGGCACTTGCGCAGCCGAGGCGCCACTTCCGGGGCAGCGTCAGAACCGCCCGACTTTTCTGACTCTAAAATTTTTAGAGTGGACCGGGCCTCAGCTCTGTACTTGCTGACCGTAGGCGCCGTCACCCCCACGTGCTTCGCAATTTCTGCGTCGCTGAGGTCAAGCCCGTCCGGATGTTTGATTGCGGCTCTGACTGCGCGCTGCTTATCTTCGTTCGTCCGTCGCAGTCCATGCGTCTTGTTAACGCTGTAGCTGTGCCACTGGGCGTCCTCCAAGGTGCCTTGCTCGACATCAGCCTCAATCGTGCCCTGGGGATCCAGACGCAGTTTGGCTTCAACGCGGTGAAACCCGTCCGACAACCAGTACGCAGCTCCGTCGAAGAACACTGTGATCGGATCGAATACATCACCGGCGCGCATGTGCTCCAGGTAGTCGTTGACCGTGTCCTCCGACAAATTGGCCCGAGGCTGCGTGCCGCCGTCGCGTCGGATCTTGGCAAGTTCCAGTTGCATGAAGGGGTCTCCTTTCTTCAGGTGCAAATGCGTTTATTCGATGGAACGCGCAGTGAGTGATCGAGAAGTCGCGCGTCGATTGCGGGGATCACGTTCCATCAGCCACAGTTCAGCCATTGGCGGCACGACGCCCAGGATGATGCTGTGCCGGTTCTGGCAGTCAGAAAACGTTTCATGCTGCGTCCTCCTGCAGGCAACGGATCAGTTCGCCCGCCAAGATGCGGAGATAGCCTTTGCCGTATACGCTCAACAGCGCGCGGGCTCCCATGACGGGGTTAAGGGGCAACGACAGCGCGGTCATTTGTTCCACGACGCTGGGAGCGATCACGGGCCGGATGGGCTTGAGTGACCTGCGGTGGGCACTGCTGTTTGACCGTCTCTTGATTTGGCGGCGCGTTCTGCCGATGAGAGCCGTGTTAATGGTGCGGCCATCCGAGCCGGTGCGATCGGTGAACCGACCAATCTGGCCAGTGGCCTCCATTTCGGCTCGGTACTTACCAACCGTGCGATCCGCGACACCCACGTGCCAAGCGATCTCTCGGTCGCTTCGCCTGGCTCCCTGCGGGTGACGGAGCGCTCGCTTCACGGCCCGAACCTTATCTTCATTCGTGCGTCTCAGACCATGATCTTTGTTGACGCTGCAGCTGTACCACTGTGCGTCAGACTGGGTTCCCTGCATCACCTCAGCTTCCACGAAATCTCCAGGGCGGGCCCTATTTGCGGCAGCGACTCGGTGAAACCCGTCCGCCAGCCAGTAATCCTTTCCGTCATGAAACACAACGATCGGTGGAAACTTGGTGCCCAGCC
>CAIPEB010000027.1 GCA_903863885.1 uncultured Planctomycetaceae bacterium
CGAGAGCTTTGTCGCAAAACCAGCGACCAACGGGAGCGGGGACACCCTCCGGTGCGAAAGCACCGCTGTGGCTGGCGGTCCTACCGCCCGGTGTACTGGGGACGCCGGTGCGGCGGAACCCGCCGCATACGACTGTCGTTGGTCCGCTGTTCTTCGCGGAGCATGGCGACTTCGGATTCAAGCTGGTGGATTCTCGCGTCTTTCGAGTTGCCGTTCTGGATCAGCGCTTCGCGCCCGGCGAGCATCGCTATGCGAACGACGCCAACGACATTGAGGACCGCGGTGCGCACCAGCGAGTGCCAGTGTTTGGGAAGTCGCAGCGATTCGGCGTCTTCTTCGCGGCTTTCTGCGGGCATAGGGACGATCCGAAATCACTCAACATAGCAAGCCGCCACCGGCGAATAGCGTGGCGGTTGACGTGAGCGACGAAGTTGAGCAGTTCTGGTCGTGACCCACGACCGAATCGATCGAACGCGCCGACGATCCCCCTTATCGAAAGGGGAGTGCACGCCGGCCTGAGTGCTGGTGAAAGGCGTTGGGCCTATTCACCCCGCCCAAAGGTCAGTTGGGGAGGTGCTCAAGGGCGGAGAGAGCCTCTTGCGCCTGTTGGAGTTCCCGTCGCGTGCTCAGCGCGAAGAGATCTGTGCTGCTGTCGGGCATTCCGCGTAGGGCGGTTGCCAGCGCGCGTTGGGTTTCCGAAACGTCTTTAGGCAGAGATTTGCGATCGGCCTGCATCGCCTCACGCAAATCGCGGCCAACGGCAACAACCTCGGGCGTCTTGCTGAAGTTCCCTCGGACCCGGGCAGCCGCGGCAACATGATAAAAGGCCCGCTTGAGCAGCCATCGGCGGATCTCATCCGGTGCCCCGATCATCACTACCGTCACTGGTCCACCGCCGCGTGGAAGCTGCAACGCCCACGCCTCGCCGTCACGCCGCAATTCGAGCGAACGCAGCGTGACTCCATCCATTGCCAGAAGGTCCTCGCCCAAGTCTTTAATGGCCTTGGGTTCGATCCTGACAAGCGGCATCGTGCCCGTACGAGAGGCGCGAATCGTGAGGTACACCGACCGCTTCCCCGGGAATCGCTCAACGTGCGCCCCGGTTGCCAACGGAACTGGTTCCCAGCCCGCCTCGGCCAATTCCTGAATAGCCGGCATCCAGGCGTGAGTAAGATCACCGTAAAGTCGGTATGCCTCTTGCACAAATCGCCCGGTGCTGGGCAGCTCCCCCCACTGTGCGGCGTTTTGGTGAAAACGCTCGGCCACCTCTCGTTTGTCCAACCCGTGCAGGTTCATGAAATCCATCAGCAGCACCGGCTTCTTGTAGGCACTGGCGCGATAGAAAAAGGTGGAGTCGGGGTCCTGGAAGAGGCTACTCTCGATTCCCGGAACGTCCGAAACCAAATAGAGTGGAAAAGCGTCCAAATTAACGTGGATGTTTGTAAAGATCGCCTTGCCCTGGGGATGGTAACGCTGTTGCAGAGCGCGGAGAAAGGTGGTCATGGCAAACCTGCCGTGAGCACCAACACGGAAATTGGATGGGTCGTATCCAAACGCCTGCTCATTGGCCATCCATTGGTCGCGGCGGCAGTTCAGTACTCCGTAACACCAAGCCGACACGGAGTCGATGTAGCAGCCGTCCACACTGGGTGAATCGCGGAAAACGCCGTCGTAATACTCGAACTGGCGTCCGGCTACGTTAGGCTTTTGCGGGCTATCGGGCAGGTTCGGATTCACGTTGAGCGTGAACCGCAGCAGGTTCATGGGCTGGTCCGGCCCGACATCAGCGGACAGATTGTCGGTAATCGCCACCACGTATTCACCTTGACTATTCTCGCAGACGTTATTCCGCACAAACTGGAGGTCGCTTCGCTTCTCGTCCTCCTCAAACCCAGGGTTAATGATCCAATTCACTGACGGATCCTTGACGGGACCAATATGAATGTCGTCAAACCAAGCCTTCCCCTGGTGGTTCCGCAGCAGGCAGTACACTCGCAGTTCGGACACCGGCTCGGCGGGGTGGAGGACCAATTCGCTTTCCTGCCAGTCGTGAGTCCCGGTCGGAAAGGTAGCACACTGGCCGAACAAGAAACCGCCGGAGGCATAGCATACATCGACATAGATGGCGTAGTTGGAATCGCGGCCACCGGAGACCCCCTCCGCCTTGCTGAACCCCCGAATGACGATCGGCTCTTTTGTCGGCCTTTTGAGAAGCACCGACTGGCGGGCACCGGTCCAAGTTCCGGTGGCTCCGCTATCTGCAAGGATAGATCGTTTCCCACTTCGCTTGACGGCGGAGTCCAGGGCAAGAGTACTTTGCGGGGCCCAAGCCTTGGGCGAAACCTGCTTTTCCAGTTCTGCAAAACGCGCCATGGCCTCGGCGTAGGACTTTGGAACGCGATTACCCGGCAACGCGATCGTCCAGGAGGACGATTCCTGGTACGGGTAGGTGCCCAGGCCGCGCTCGTCGTCATCCTTCCATTCAGCCGGCCCTCCCTCGTGGTAATAGAAATGCTGAGGGTTGGGCAAGTCCTTGGTCTCCGCCGCGAAAAACCAGCCTCCGGCTTTGCGGATGAAGGGCTCGAACGGTTCAGGGAACAGGGAGTAGTATCCTTCCAGGGTGGAGCGAAAGTGCCACTTGGGCTCCGTGCGGTACAGCACGCACGCAAAAGGTGCCCGCATTTGGAGCCGTGGATTGGCGTTCTTGGTGAAGCCAAATGGAAACCGAAGTTCTACGCCCGTGCGCGTTTCCGAAAAACGGAATACGCCGAGATGGTCCGGCGGAACCGCCAAGCCCAGGTGATCATCTCCTCCAACCCTCAGACTCACGAGCGGTAGCTTCGACAGCAGCTTGGCGGGAAGCAACAAGGGATCTTTCTCGATGCTTCCTTGCGGAAGAGTCGCACCGCGCACAAGGATCACCAGATCTGCGACCGTATCTTCTTGGCCGGGAGCGCGCACCTCGCCATCCAGACGAAGACCGTGCTCCGCAGCGGTCCATTTTCCCTCAATGGCGAATCCCACGGCAGCCCGCCCAGTTCGGGGATCGATCATTGCCGCTTCCACGGCAAGGCTCGGCAAGCGGGAACTGCCAACGGATATGTCACTGAGGGTGATTGCATCGGCCCGGCCCGCCAAACCGTCGCCCGTCCGCAGCGTCTGAGCGAAGGCATCTGCAGAGAGCATCGCCAACAGCACCGCGACTGCCGCACATTTGCACATCGACATAAACACCGCAGTCTCCCATCGATGGCGGGACATTTCCATAAGTTCCGCTCCGATACATTCAGAGCGACAACAGACACCCCATGCTACCAGCGCTGTCCCATTTCCCATAATCTTTGCCATTATGAAGGCTTAAAGAAGTAGAGGAATGACCTCCTCCTGTAAGGAGGAAGTCATGAAGGAAGAACAGAGTCAGCAGTGGGAAGATGGTGTTCAGCAGGACGCGGGGGAAGCCTCGC
>CAIPEB010000028.1 GCA_903863885.1 uncultured Planctomycetaceae bacterium
CGGCCGCCGCGGCATCGGGATCGAATTGAAGAAAGCCTACTACGATCAGGCCGTGGCGAACTGCGAGAAAATGCCTGCCGAGATCATGAAAGAGCAACGGGAAGCATCGCTGTTCCAAGAGCCAGCTGCTTGAGCCCGCCCGACATCGACAGATGGAGTTGCTGCCGTGACCGCGACCCAAAAACAGAGAATCACCAGCGAGACGCCAATCGCCCTGCCGTGGCGGATCGTTATCGACACTGCAGAGCAGCACGCTTTCACCTTCACCGGCATAAAATCGGACGCGGCCCGGCAGTATCGGCCGATCCAGATGGACGCAGTAAGACGCTGCCTTGGCCGTTATCCCAATTCATTCGGGGATTACTCGCTGGAAGCCACCGACGGGAGCACGGACGGATTTTGTATTGTCGGCCAATGGCCGTCGCCGTGGTGTTTCGTTGAACGGAAATCCCTAGAGGACTGCCAGTCAACGCTACTAGGATTCTCCGACGGCCACCGAGAACGCTTTGAGTCCGAGCTATCCAACCTGGCCAGCGTGATCCAGGCCGGCGGGGCGGCCCTTGTGGTTGTCGAGTGCGACATGCCGACGCTGCTGTCGGCACTAGTGCCTGGAAGCCAAAAATCTGCTCAGGTTGTCGCACGGAGCCTGCACAGATCAATTGTGAGTTTGTGGCGAGAGTACGGCGTTCCGTGGGCGTTCTGCGGTGGCCGGCGGCTCGCTGAGGTGACGACGTTTCGTTTTTTGGAATCGTTTTGGAAGCACAGATCAGATAGAAAGGATTGAGAATGCCACTTGAAATGGAAGCCCCTGAACAGATCGAGCAGCCCAACGTGAAGCTATTCGCCGAGCCGCCTGCCGCCGCTGAGGCAGCCACGCTGCTGGACGGAGATGCCGCGGAGACGGAGCCACAACGCGAAGGTGCTGAGGAATTGACAATCCGGCTGGTCAAGGACGTGACCGACGAGGCGGCGCAATTCGCCGGCCACGCTGGCGAGACGCTGACTGCCTACGCGGACCCCGATGGGAACGTTTGGATTCCGCTGGCCACCAACGACATCATGCTTGAGGCTGAGGAATTCGAGGTCGTGGAATCGCTGGAGGATGAGACGGAACAGGCCGCCAGCGAGACGACTGCCACGCCGGAAGGGACGGAGACGAAGCCGGCTGAAACGGTTGACGCCACTCCGGCCGCGGCCACGGTTGCCACGTCGACGCCGCCTCCGCCCGCCATCCACAAGCCGCCAGCCGATGACTACGCGGCCCGCCGCCGGGACTATCTGCGTCAGAAGGACATACTGCAAGAACAGATTTCCGCGCTGATGATCGAGCAATCCAAATTGAAAGAGCAGGTCAAGAGAGCGAAGAAAGAGGCAGAAGTCTACGTTGAGCAACTGAACGAACTGATCGACGACTGGGAGCATCCGGCACAGCTGGAGAATGAGCCGCCGGCGGCCACATCCACGGCCGCCGCTGGCTCCCCCAGCATCGACGCCGGCGGGTGTTGGGAACCTCCTGAAAACATCCACCCAGATCAGGCTGCGACGTGCGAACCGCAGTCTGAGCCCGCCGGCACGCCGGAGCCCCAGCCGTCGATTGAGCGGTCCTACGAATCCGAATTGCGGGCAGCCAGCCTGGGTGAACTGAAGCTGCCGGGCAGCCTACACGAGAAGCTGACCGACGCCGGCGTCAACACGATCTGGGATCTGGAGCGTCTGCGCGGCGAGATCAGCCAGGGCCGCGAGAAGTGGCCCAAGGGGATCGGGGCGGCAAAAATCACGACGATCGAGGACGCGGTGCTTGGCTGGCTGACACGGAATCAGAGCCGCTGGGAGAAGCCGCAGGCGGTGGAGGTGCCGAAATCGAAGCCGGCCAGTCAGTCGGAGCAGGTGCAAAGCCTCGACGCTGATTTGAACGACCTGTAAGCCGCCCGCTCGCAATCGCCAGCCGCCAGGAATGGACGCCAAACATGCCACGTTACGACCCTGCAGACGTGAAGGCCCGAGCCCGCCGCCGCTGGGCTGAGATCCTTGTCCAAGTCGCCGGCCTGCCGCCGGAGATCCTCGACGGCGACCACCACCCATGCCCGAAATGCGGCGGGGCGGATCGTTTCCGCTTCACCGATCGGGACGGAGACGGCAGCTTGATCTGCAACAATTGTGCCCGCCGTGACTGCGGCGACGGGCTGGCGGCGGTGCGGTGGGCCACTGGGCTGGAGTTTGGCGAGGCATTGGCCCGCGTGGCGGAATTCGTTGGGGCACCGGAGGCGGCCGGGGCCGGGCGGAACGGCAAGCCGGGCCACGGTCCAGCCGGCAAGCCACAGACTGGCCAGCATCGATCAATCGACCCAGGAAAGGACTTGGAGCCCGTGCCTTGGTCCGACCTGCTGGCGGCCATGTTCTGCCGCCGCAAAGCCCCAATCCAGCCGGCCGCAATTCTCGCCGC
>CAIPEB010000029.1 GCA_903863885.1 uncultured Planctomycetaceae bacterium
CTGGATGGGTTTGGGAATGTACCCATCCATGCCTTCCTCGATGCATCGTTCAGCTTCGCCCTTCATCGCGTTGGCGGTCATGGCGATGATGGGAATGCGTTTGCCCGAAGAGCCTTCACGCTGCCTCACGGCGCGAGTCAGCTCCAGTCCGCTCATCTCGGGCATCGAAATGTCCGTCACGATGATATCGAAACTAGCGGAGGTCGCTTCCCAGAGTGCAAGAGCCTGTCGTCCGTTCGAGGCGGAAGTGACGGCGTGTCCCCGGCGACTCAGAACGCGCAAGGCCACTTCGCGGCTGACGTCCTCGTCTTCAACGAGCAGGACGCGGACGGACTGTTCGGGCGGGACGGCGGCGAGCGGCTCGCCGGCCACCTTCGAGTCCTGGCCATCCGGCGAGACATTCGCGGCGAGCGGTGAGACCGGATCGCCCTCGAGCGTCACGTGAAAATGGAAACGGCTGCCGACGCCGACCTGGCTTTCGACCCAGATCTCGCCACCCATCATGCGCACCAGTCGGGCGCAGATCGCCAGTCCAAGTCCGGTGCCACCGAAACGCCGCGTGACGGAATGGTCCACCTGTTCAAAAGCCTGGAAGATCTTGTCCTGTTCGGAGGCGGGGATGCCCGTTCCCGTGTCGGCGACCACGAAATGCAGCTTCTGTTGCCTGGGGCCGAGTTGCTGCGAATCGACGCTGATGCGAACCTCTCCGCTGTCGGTGAATTTGACCGCGTTGCTGATCAGATTGAGCAGCACCTGGTTCAGTCGACCCGGATCACCGATCAGCCGGTCCGGCACGGAGTCCGGTACATCCACAATGACGCTGAGACCTTTCCGCTTGGCTCGCTCGGTCAACGTCTGGACTGCCTGGTTGAGCGTCCTGCGAATGGAAAAAAGAGTGGCGTCGAGTCGCAGTTTGCCGGCTTCGAGCTTCGAGAAGTCGAGAACGTCATCGACAATCGCCCGCAAGGCCTCGGTGGCGGAACGGGCCATCGACAGCTGTTCCCGCTGGTCCGGGTTCAGCGTTGTATCGAGCGTCAGTTCGATCATGCCGATGATGCCGTTGATGGGCGTGCGTATTTCGTGGCTCATCACAGCGAGAAACTCGGATTTGGCCCGGCTGGCGGCCTCGGCCGCCTCTTTCGCGTGGGCCAGGGCGTCGCGGTCCCTCCGCAGTTCCTCTTCCGCATTCTTGCGGACGATGAACTGGCCGACCTGATTGCCGATGCCGTCAATAATGTGCAGCAGTTCGCCGTCGGGCTCTTCTTCATCGGAGCCGAAGACCTCGAAAATGCCCCACACCTGGTCGTCGGCGAGAATCGGAAAGGCCCAGTCGCACTTCAGCCCGGCTTCCTCGGCAAGACGAGCACGCTGAGAATTCTCGCTCTGAGCGATGTTGGCGACCCATTGAGGAGCCCGCGTGTTCCAGGACCGTCCGGGCAGGTCGTGCCCCATTGCGAACGCCATTTCGAGGTTCTTCGAACAGAACTTGTCGATGGCAGCCTCGCCGCACGACCATGTGTAGACGCAGCGGAGGATCCACGCTTCGCGATCGACCTGCCAAATCTGGCCGGCATCGCGTTCGAACTGTTCGCAAAGCGTTCGCAACAGTCGGGGCGCCGCCTGACTCATCCCGGACGATTCAACCAGAATGCGCGAAGCCTGCGACTGAGCGGCAAGCCGGCGCTGAGTCTGCCGGCGTTTCGTGATGTCGCTGCCGATCGACATGTAGCTGGTCAGCTGCCCCTGTTCATCCCGGATCGGCTGGACCTCGATTGCGACCCAGTACTTGCGTCCGTTCCGGTCGTAGTTCAAGACTTCGGCGCTGAAACCATCGCCGCGGTCGAGGCACTCCTGCATGTAACGGATGGTAGCCTTGTTGGTCCGCGGCCCCTGCAGGAGTTTTCCGGGAGTCCGGCCTTCGACTTCCGCGAGTTTGTAGCCGGTCAATCTGGTGAACCCCGAATTCACCCACTGAATCCGGTGGTGCACGTCGGTCAGCACGACGGCATTGTCGGTGCGTTCGGCGACCATCGCCAGTCTGTTCGTCTCGGTTTCATGCTGCCGAATCCGTTCGTCCGCGTCGCGAAGCGCATCGCACTGCTGGCTCAGCTGCTGGTTGACCAGCGTCAGCTCGCCTCTCTGACGCTCCAGGTTCTCCGCAAGTTGCCTTGCGTCGCTCAGCGAGAGGTCCTTGAGCTGCAGCACCTGGACCAGATCCACGATCGGATCGTGCAACGCGAAATCGCTGAAATCCAGGCCGTGCGCGTGCATGTCGTCGATGTTCGCGAACCATGGAGAGCCGAGAAAAACGGCCGCTTCGCGATCAGGCAGTTTGAGTATCTGACCGCGCAATTTGACGCCGGTTCCCACGTGTTCCAGCACGACCAGCAGGTCGGGATTCTCGACCAGACGGTCGTACTGAAGCAGCGAGCCGGACTCGGCCAGCCGGAACATATCCGATAGTTGCGCCCCTGGGCGTGCTTCGAGAACGAGCCGAGGCAGCGATCGCCCGGTCTGCAGGATCCGCAGTAGCGAATCGAACGCAAAATGAAACGGGAACGCTCGTTGAAAAAGATCCGGAGCGAGAAAAATGTCCGTGGAGCCCGTCATGGATCGGCCGCCTACCCCAAGGTCCAACGCAACAAGAACACATCGTGGTCCGCGCCCAATTGTCTTTGCTTTACGTGAGATATTTCAATCGGGGTATCAAACATCTGTCCCAGTCGCGACAGTACCAGCGGCATCAACTGAGCGTACTCGTCACACTGCGTGACACAGTGCAGCTGCAGCGACTGCCTCGACACTTCGGTCAGAGAGAACTGCGGAATATCGAGTCCGGGGAACACCATTCTAGCTCGGGCGCAGAGGTTTGGCGCGTTTTTCAGGAATTCCGGGAGCGACTTGCCGTAGGCGGCCAACAAGCTCACGTTCTTCTCGGAAACGATTTTGAGCATCCAGTGCTCGCTGTCCGCGGCCTCGTTCGCCATGCCCTTGGTCCCGTCAAATGGTCCGATGTATCGTCACGCAGCAGTTCAAGTACAGGAATGGATTCAATGGCAAACGCGGCATGTGAACCGATCTCAGGTCGCGCTGCCTTGCGTCAGCACGGAGCGAGGATCCGTTTCGCCGTCCTCCGCAGCCCGGACCAGCCGGGCCATCTCATGCGCGGTGACGTAGTAATACCGGAAGCTCGCATCGGCTTCGGCTCTCGATTGCAGTTCCTCGTGCAGTCGGCGCATTGGCGAACCCAGCAGCACGTCCGCGTTGGCAGGCTTTGCGCCGTGGGTGTGCAGTTTGACGAAGAACCATTCGGGACGCCCCTGCACGTGGACTCCGGCTTGCAGCCACAGATTCAGCCGTCGAGCGGCAGGAGGTCGGTCGGCGTGCAGATCGCCGTTTTCGAGCCGCGGCACCAGGCCAGACTTGCGGTCCCGCCAGTCGATAATCAGCGGTCCCTGTATCATCAACAACGTGTTTTCCGGAGCACGCTGCCCGACTCGTGCCGGAGTGCCCGTATCGTGCGACTTCGGAGCCGCGGGATCGTCGGTTGCGTAATAGATGCTGTTGAATGTCCGCGTCTGCGTGGGATCGGGAGCCGACGGCATCGTGAAATCCGCGTAGCATCCGGTTTCCCGCAACACGGTGAGTTCGTCGTTTACACCGCACCAGCGGCCGTCGGGACGCGAATTGTCCAGCGCCCAGTTGCCGTGTATGAATCCGTACCGGATTGCTCCCAGCTCATCTCGGCGCAACAGGCCGTGCCGGTCGTGAAGCGTGTGCTTGAAGGTCTCCAGTCGGTCGCGAAGCTGCTGCGACGATTCGCCGTCGTGATGGAGGTGCACTTCGACCTCGCCCAACCCCATTCGGCAGAGTTCGCCGAGCCGGTCAAGCAGGACGGGGCGGTACTCCTCAAGCGGATAGAAGAAGGTCTGCCGCGGTTGCCGCCCGACGCTGTCCGCGATTCCCTCCACGGACCGCGGATAATCACGCATCCACCGCTCGACTCGGTCCAGGCGGACCGCATCGCTTGCGTTGCCCAGATCCGGCTCGTAATGATCCGCGACGCAAAGAAAGACATGTCGCAGGCCGCCCGGAACGGACCGCATGCTCCAAGAAATCAGTCGTTGCACGGTTCGAAGGTCCATGCCCCTCAATCGCACGGCGGTCTCCTCGTCATAACGCGTGCACGGGGGGAATCGGCAGCCGGCGAGTGCGATTCCAGGTGCCCGTCTGCTGATGAAGAAGCCAGCGGCCGAAGCCGACCGCCAGGGCGGCGTTCACTGCGGTGAACAGCGTCGGCAATCGAAGCACGCGGCCGATTCGCCCCGAAAACGACCAGTGGTTTCCGATCAACGCCAGGCCGTAGAAAACAACCTGAGCAGCCAGCAGGGCGCCGTATTGCACATCGCGAGCGAGCAGGATGTTGCTCAGCAGTATCGCGACCAGGAAAAACGGCGATAACCAGCGGAGGACCTTGTGCGAGAAAAAAGTGAAGGCGGTCCAGCCGAAACGCGGGTGCATCAGCGGCCAAAGCCTGGCCAGCGCCTGGAAACCGCCCGCACCGATTCTGGCGCGCCGGCGAAACTCTGCGTGAATGTCCGGCGCGGTCTCTTCGAATGCGATCGCGTCGCGATCATAGGCAATCCCGCATCCTGTACGCAGGCGAGCCAGCAGGGGAATCGTGAAGTCGTCGATCAGCGTGTCGCTCGGGATCTGCTGATAAACGCTGCGGCGAATCGCGTAAATGGCACCGTTGGCGCCGAGCACGCCTCCCAGATAACCTTCGCAGCGTTTGATCAGGTTCTCGTACTTCCAGTAGAAGCCATCAGCGTTGCGGCTCCCCTGCGAGTCGTACAGTTCGAGTTTTCCGCACACGGCGCCGATCTTCGAATCCTGGAACCACCGCGCCAGTCGTCTTGCCGCCATCCGGTCCATCATCGTGTTGGCGTCCGAGAGCATGACGATTTCGCCGCGGAGTCGATTGATCGCATCGTTCAGCACAGTCGACTTGCCCCGATTCTGGGCAAACGCCAGGAGGACCACCTCTCGCCCCGCAAACCTTTCCACGATCTCGTTTGTACCGTCGGTGCTGCCGTCCGAAGCGATGACGATTTCCAGCTTGTCACGCGGATAGTCCAGCGCCAGGGCGTTCTGAATGCGCTCCGAGATCACATCCTCTTCGTTGTGCGCCGCGATCAACAGGCTCACGCTCGGCAACGTCTCATCCGCGGGGTCCGCCGGAACCTGCTTGCGCCCGAATACGCGCGACAGGACATAAATCAACAGCGGGTACGCCACGTAGTTGTAGGCCAACAATAGAATCGAAATCCAGAAGATCGCTTTCAACGCGGTTTGCATGAGATTCCCCTGGCAAGGCCTCGATTTGTTGGTGTCGGTCCGCGTGCTCACTGGCGGACGGTGCAAGATTCGTGCCAAACGGGCGGTTGATAATGCGATGTCCCGTGAACCCGGCGGATTTCCGTCTGTTTCGGGCCCTTCTTTTTCATCCCGGCCCTGGGGGGGCGATGGATCGACGTCGATACTTGGCCTTCCCAAGTCCGGAAAGGTATACGGTCCGGTCTGCACCGAACGGTAAAAGCTTCAGCCTGTCTTGGTTGGAGTTTGGAGTCCATTCTGTATGGTGTGCTCTGGTGAATTTGGACATGCCCTACGGATGTATCGCCCGAGCAATCGTGCCAAATGTGGTCACACGCAAGGAAAATCCAGCCGAGGCCCCCGATAGGGCTGTGTTCACCCACGTCTGAAAACTGATTAGCGGCCAGCAGCATCATACGCGTCAATTCTCACCCAGAGCGGCAAAATCCAGCCCTGCCTTGCGGAGGTACGGAACAATTTCGTCCAGCGCGGCCGCTGTGTGTGGCGCTGTGTCGTGAAACAGTAGAACGTCGCCTCCGGATATCGGGTTCTGCTGAACCCAGTCAATCACCTCTCGGGCGGTCGATGCGCGGTAGTCGCGAGGGTCCCGATTCCAAAGCACGATGGTGCGACGGTCGGCCCAAAGTCGCCAGAGTTTGCCGACGGTCAGCTTGCCGAAGGGTGGTCGAAACCAGGGACTGGTAATGCCTAGAGTCTCGCGAAGGACGGCATCCGTCTCGTGGATTTCGGACATCAGCTGTCGGGCGTTCACCTGTTCGGGGCGATGATGGTAATAGGTATGTCCGCCGATGGCATGTCCCATTTCGGCAACGCGACGGAGCAGATTGCGATGCGCCGCGGCCTGCTGGCCGACAACAAAGAAAGTTGCCTGGACCGAGTACTTCTGCAGAACATCCAGAACTTGAGTCGTTCGCACGGGGTCAGGGCCGTCATCGAAGGTCAGGTAAACGCTTCGGGACTTTTCGCTTCCCCGCACGAAAAGTCGATGCTTCGGCACGACCCGTTGCAGTCCGCCCAGCGCCGCCTGTCGCCACGGGCTCTTCCGCTCAACGCCGCCGGACATCGGCTCATCCACGGGAGTCTCCCTTTTGGGTCGGGTTCTTCAGTCGCTCAGCGAGCGAGGCAACTTGTTGTGCGAATTGGGGCAGCGTCTGCGGCCGGTCGCATTCGGGCACGTGCAGTTTCTCGCTCAGCGCGGCGGCAATCGCCTGAGCGAATTCTCCCGGGCTGTTCGGCGGCACCAGGCGAGCCGACGCACTGCTGCCGATCTCGCTGACGCCGCCCACGTTGGTGGAGACGAACGGTGTGCCGCATGCCAGGGATTCCAGAAGCACATTCGGCACGCCCTCCGAGCGGCTGGAAAGCAGGGTCAAGTCGGCCGCGCGAAACCAGTCACCCAATTGATTGTGCGGTACCGTGCCGACGATCTTCACGTGGTCGGCCAGTCCGCGCTGGCTGATTTCTTCGGCGACAACGGAACGGAGCGGTCCGTCGCCGACCAGGCACAACTGGAAATCGGGCAATTGCGATCGCAGCAGATCGCATGTGGCCAGCAGCGTGCCGAGGTCCTTGACCGGCACCATGCGGCCTACCCAGAGCAGGATGGGGCGATCGTCGGGCAGGTCCAAAGCCCGCCTTGCCGCGGCGCGATCGCCGGGCGAAAAGACCTCGCCTTTTACGCCTCGTCGCAGTTGATGGACCCGGTCAGCCGGAACTCCAAGCGCAACGATCTTTGCCACCAGATCGCGGCTTACGGCCACAACTGCCGAGGCTCGATCCAGCGCGGCTTGAATGCACCTGCGGCGCCTCGGGTCGCGGGTGAGCAGCAGCACGTCGGATCCGCCGACCATGACGATGCTCGGGATTCCCAGGAGTCTGGCCAGCCGCACGGCCGCTTCGCCATCGGGATGCGCCCAATAGCTGAGGACGCAGTCGGGGATTGCCCCCCGCCGGATGCGCCGCAGCGTGCCTCGGAGCGACCACCATAAGAACGTGCCGTACCAGTGCCTGAGAACGCCGGGCGTATAGTAGAAGCGGGGATGATGGACGGTCAGTCTTTCCACGTGCAGCGTCCGACGCCACGGTTGTCGGGGATTCGCGGCGCGCTTGCGCAATTCGTCAAGCCAGGCGATCGGTGCGACGACCTCCACCGTGTGCTCGTGCGACAGGGCGTCGAGCAGATCATAGTTGAACGTCGCCTTGGTCGGCTCGCAGGCGTTGGGGAACTCGTTGCTTAAGAACAGGAGTTTCACAGCGGTGCCTTACGGTCGGTTCCGTCGGGTCACTGACGAACACCCCAAGGGTATTTTCGTCGCGGTACGGGACAGCTTTGCGCGGATGCCGCGCGTCGTTTCTTTCTTAACGTCGATACAGTTTTCGAACCCAGCGGCTGAGCCCGGATCGTTCCAGGCCGGCTCGCACGGTCCGTTCCAGTCGCGTGCATGTCCGATTCAGCGCGACGGCGATGCGGGGCCGCATCCTCAGCCGCCGGCTGAGCAGCAGCAGGTCGCCGCTTTGACTTTGCCAGTTGCCGAACAGTTGTTTGTATGCGCCGTCGCCGAAACCGAAATCGAGAACCCGCGGCGGATCATTCTGCAGCATATCTTCCAGCATGTGCAACATCAGCACGGTGCCGGGCGAGAAATCGGCGAATGCCGTATCGTAGCCGATTTCTTCGAGGATGAAGCGGCCATTCCACTGGGTGCCGATTGCGAATGCGGCCGGTTGGTCTTTAACTCGCAAGAGGTAGCATCGCAGCGCGCCGAGACGGGCGAGTTCTTCGAAGTGACTCTGCCATTCGTCGTTCCGGGCGACCCGTTGACCGATCCGCCGGCCCTGCCAGCTCCGGGATGAGACGGCGGCGGCAGCCTCGAGAAAGGCTGCCACCTGGGATTCGTTCCGGAGGCATTCGGCTTCGCCGCCGAGAAGGCGTTTCTGGCGGCGGAAGTTGTAGCGAGTCTTGGACGAGAATCGGTTCCAGTACGAGTCGGCTGGCCCTTCGAACCGGAGTCGCCATCGGGTCTGAGGCGCGACGAGCACTACCCCACGAACATGACGCTCGGTGCGGGCCTGAGTCCACAAGAGGGACTCGGTGTCGACGTCCTCGATCAGCAGGCAGTCGTACTTGTGCTTTCGATCATCGAGGATGGCGACGATCTGCTCGACGAATTCACGCATCAGGTCCGGCGACTCGGCCCCGATCACGCCGTTGCCGACCAGCCTGAGTCCGTCGAGGTTCAACTTGGGCAGGCCGGTGATCAACGGCAATCTCACCCGCTTCTTCGCAAGCACGGCGAGTGGGCTTGTCCCTCCTTCACGACTTGTCAATCGCAGCAGATGAACGGGGTTGGACGCACTCGGGGCTGAGGTTTCACGCAGCAGCAAGTCCGGGTGCTGCTCGACCACGGCGGTCGGATCGTCCTTCATCAGCTGCCGCCAGATTTCGACGACGGCGGCGGAAGTCATGGCCGCCCATGCGTCGTCCATTCGGCCGTGCAGCGTGATTCGTTGATCGGGACACGATTCCATGGGCGGCACCATCAATGCGTGGTAAGGACATTGGGCGGCACCTCCGGGCCTGCATCGCGCAGGCAGCCGTCATGTTGTCTCCGACTTGTCCGCGGTGCCTGATGCGGGGTCGCTGGTGGCTGGAACATGGCTGACCACCACCATGTGCTTGCCTGTTCGGGTCAACGGAATATCCTGTACGGGCTGCCAGGCGAGTTGAACGTGCTGGCCCACCGTTTCGGAGATTATCTTGAGGATTCGACTTCGGTCCGAGTCCTTCATGTCGGGGAGCAGGACGACCCGCAGTTCGAGACGATCCTGAGCCGGTTGCACGACTTGGAACTGCCGCACGGCCGGGAAGTCCTTGAACAGGTGCGGAAAGAACTCGCCGGGCACGAGCTTGCCGTCCGGCGTGCGGATCGCATCGAGTCGTCTTCCGCGGACTTCGCGCAGCAGGGGCAGGCCGCGTCCGCAGGTGCATTGATCGAACCCGGCCAGAGCCTGGTCGCCATTCACATAGCGGATGAACGGCATTCCATAGTTAAACAGGTCCGTGATGACGACGTTGCCGGCCTGACCTGCGGGCGTGGGCTGTCCGTCGTCGTTCAGGATCTCGACGAGCAGCTGTTCGGACGTCACGTGCAGCCCCCGGTGTTCGCTGCACTCCGCGCCGATGAGCATGAACTCACGTGAACCGTAGGTTTCGAACACGCGGCAGCGAAATACCGATTCAATCAGCTCGCGCTGGAAACCGTGCAGTTTTTCCGCGCCGACGATGATCGATTTCGGCGAAAACGGATGCAAATTGCGTTCAGCCAGACTGCGCGCGAACTGGAAGATGGCCCCGGTATAGGCAACGATCACGTCGGGGCGGTATCGATTCAATTCCCGCAGTATGTCGGGCACCGTTTCGTCGCTGAGGTGAAACGAGTTCACCATGCGGCGCCGCTGGACCAAGTTGAAGATACGGTCCTTCAGTCGCCTCTTCAGGGGCTGTGCTTCGAGCGGAGCGCCCCACAGATGGAACTGTTTGGTGCCCGGAGTCCCCCCTGCCCAACCGTATCCCCGGAGCATGGCCGCCCAGCGCCTTTCATGACTGCCCATGTCCAGATCGAACTGCAGCGGTGTGCCGGTCGAGCCGCCTGTGGATTTTGCGAGCAGCGGCCGCTGGATGTCCGTCGCTCGCATTTCAAGCCGATTCTCGCGGATCTGCTTCTTTTCAGTCAGCGGCCATCGGCGGAAGTCATCCAAGTTGCGCAGGTCCGCCGAACTCAGGCCGAGTGCGGACCAGGACCTCTGAAAATAGGGACAGTGACGCTCGGCGTGTTCGACGATGCGTTTGAGCGAGGCGAACTGCTGCGTTTGGATCTCGGCGGCCGACAGCCATTGGCTTCGGTCCAGTTGCCGCAGGTACCGCAGCGTGTGGCGGCGCTGATACAACGACTCGTAAGCAGGGAGCACGGCGTGGCGGTATATCGCTTGAATCAGCATAACTGCCAGTCCTTTGATTAAACTCGTTGCGTGCCGCTTCGGCCGAGCACCTCTTCGTACAGCTTTTCGTAGTCTCGCACCATGCGCACCACATTGAATTCGCTTTCCACTCGACTGCGTCCCGCTGCGCCGAATCGTCTGGCCTCGCCGGGGTCACGGCGGAGTCGTTGGATGGCGGCGGCAAGCTGCTCGGGATCACCGACCGGCACGAGCAATCCCGTCTGTTCGTCCTGAACCACCTCGACATTGCCTCCGGCCCGTGTGGCCACAACCGGTAGCGCACATGCCATTGCCTCGAGCAGCGTGAGGGAGATGCCCTCAGTCCGCGAGGGGAGAACCAGCAGCGATGAGCGGGCCAGGATCGCCGGGATGTCGTCTCGCTCGCCGAGCAACTCCACGTGACCGGCCAAATTGAGTTGCTCGATGGACTGCCGTGTCTCCTCCATGCAGGGGCCGCTGCCCGCGATCAACAGACGGAACGACGGATCCTGTCGAACGAGGATTGACGAGGCCCGCATGAGGTTCGGCAGATCTTTTTCCGGAGCGAGCCTCGCCACGAGGACTGCCGGTCCATCGGCCGGGTGCTCGGTCGGCACAAAGCGTGTCAGATCGATGCCGTTACGGATCATCCGCACGCGTTTCGCGGAGATTCCTTCGCTGACACATTGCCGCGACGTGTCCTCGGACACTCCCACAACGCGATCGACCAGTCGCGCTATCCAGGCGAACCTCAGCGTTTGGCCGCGGCTGGCGCCGAAGCGTTGACCGTGCCGCGTGTGGATCACCGCGCCGGTTCTGGCGACGCGCGCGGCCAGAGCTCCGTAAATCATCGCTCCAGAATTGTGCGTGTGCACCACGCTGATCTTCTCGGATCGCAGCAGGCGGGCAAGCTGCAGCACGGTCCTCAGGCGGAATCCCGGGGGCTTGCCCAGGCACTGCACGGGCCAACCGCTGCGTTCGATATCCTCTGCGGGCCGCCCCCTGTCCGTCAGGCTGATAAATCCCAGGCGGTATTTTTCGCGATCGGCGTGACGGGCGAATTCCACCAGCAAACGTTCCGAGCCTCCCATTTGAAGACTGAACGAGATATGCCGAACTCCCAATCGAGAGTCGGCGGTGTTGTTGTCTGGTTGCGCCATCGTCGAGAATCTCGCATCGGCCATTGACTGTTTGACAAATCAAGTCGGAGTATTCACATGCCTGCTCAGCGTCAGATCGGAGGACCCACAGCGCTCCAAAGAGATCGGCCGACAATCGGCCGATCCGCCGATTGTACCGTTTCGCACTGCCTGCATCACGCTGGGGGACTCAGGTCCTCCTGCCACGTCGCATGATGATCGAGAACAGTACCCTCAGCCGCACCATGCGGTATGTTACCAATCCTCGGCCGTACGGCAGAGGCCACAGCCAGACGGACCGGGTCCAGTATGCCAGAGCGCGCCACCTGCCCGGCAGTCCTCTCGCCCATCTGAGATACACGTAAGACCTCTCGCGCCGGTAATCGGATGCGCTGAGCAGTCCGGCATAGCGATCGATGACTCGCAGCATACAACGGCAGTCAACGTCTATGTCGCGATTCGACAGCGAATCGGCGCGGCTGAACACACGGCTCTGGATGTCCGGAACAAAGTAGGCCGTGCCGATGGCAAGCAGCCGAAGCCAGAGATCGCGGTCCTCGGCGGTTGTAAGCGTTGTGTCAAAGCGAAGTTGTCCCAGCAGGCTGCGGCGGATAGTAATCGACCCGGTGTGCGTGGATTTTGCCAATTGAAGCAAGCGTGAATTCTCGACCCGTACCGGGCGATTGCACCAATCGAGGGGGGGGCCGCCGGTGCCCCCTTCAGCTCCGGTGTCACAGTTCACCCAAACGAAGCCGCTCACGACGAGCCCCACATCCGGCCATTTCTTCAGTACGTCGACTCCCAGGGCCAACCTTCCCGGCAGCCATTCGTCGTCCGAATCGAGAAAGGCGACAAGGTCGCCGGTCGCGATATCGAGCCCGCGGTTCCGCGCCGCCGCCACGCCCCCGCGCGGCTGGCGCAGCAGCTTGACCCGGTCGCCGTACTTGCGGAGGACCTGCTCCAGATCCTCCGGGCTTTCGTCGTCGATTACGAGGATCTCGTGGGCGGGATAGGACTGGGCCAGGATGCTGTCGATGGCGCGGCAAATCGTCGCTGCCGCCCGGTACGCCGGCATGATAACGGATACGGTCGGTTCTTCAGTGGGCAGAGGATGGTTCATGGCATCTATTCTTTGGCTGCTGCCGCAGGCGACGATGCGAGTCTCATGCGGACATGCCGGCATTCAGGACACCTCGGAACAACTTGACGATGGTCTCCTCCACCTCGGTTCGTGCTCGGTCTGAAAGTTCGAGAAGACGGTAACTCAGCGAACGTCGCTGCGTCACCGCGATGTCCAGAACGCGTGCGAGTTCTTCTGTGCTCCATGAAGGTACATCAAGACACATTTCCTGCAACTCAAACGATCGGTAGAGCCGTTCGACTTTCGCATCGTAGGCGAGTCCCACGCACGGCACGCCGCATGCGATTGCAAACACGGAGGCGTGAAAGGGGACTGCGATCAGGCAGTCCAGGTCCGACACTTCGCGCTGCAGTTCCTCGATGTTCGGCGCCTCCGCCGGCTTCACGTTCACGCCGGCCTGCCGCAGCGAGTCGGTGAGTTCGCCGGCCAGTCCCCTGTCCGACTCTCCGAACGGCAGCACCGATATCCGGCATTGGCGGTATGCGTCAGTGCGGCCGAGTATTTCCGAGATCAATCGCGGCAATCGAAGTACGGATTGGGAAGATGGCTGCCAGGCAGCAAGCGACTTGACGGCCACGCCGATATGCTGCGGCCGGTTCGAGTCGATTTGTGCAATTCTCCGGTTTCGCATCTCTTTCCAGTCCAGCGCGAACACGATATCAGGTGAGTAACTCGCGGCAATTCGGGCGCCGGCGAGTTGCCGGGCAATTGCCAATGCGTCCGGGTCACGGCATACGAGCGACTCGGGAACGCGGAGGGCGTTTCGCAGTACGATCCGTCCCCACAAAGTGGTCGGGGCCTGAATGCCCATACTAATCGCAAACACTCGCTTGCCCAGCAGGCGTGCCAGGCACATCCGGTAGAGAATGCCGAGGGTCGCCTTGAGTCCGGAATGATCGCGAAACAACTCGCCGCCGCCGAGTATGAATACATCGCTTTGCCGAATCTGCGAGATCGCTTTGCGCAACAGTCCCTTGATCACGGCTCCATGGATATTTCTGCCGAATGGATTGCACTGCTCGATGGCCGGAAGGCCGGTTTCAGCGGTTGTCGCTGCGGCGTCCGACGAGAAGGCTGCGATCTCCGCGTCTGGATCGGCAAAACGCACCAGACGCACGACCGCCCTCAGCAGGCACTCGTCACCCACATTTCCATCGCCGTAGCAGCCGTCAATCAGGTAACGCACCGAGCGGTCTCCAATTCCGGACTAGTGCCACAGTTCGCGTCAGACAAGGCGAGTCCGGCCAATCGCGGTGGAGCGGGATGCCCCTTTAGTGAGAATTACCGCACCCGAGCTTCAGTCCATGGCCGATCGCTGCCGCACTGCACCTCTCGTCAGTTATCCGTGATTAACCCTGGCGTACCAGAATGCGCGAAACGATTTCGAGTGCGAGCAGGACGCCGAGGCTGATTCCCACAAGGCGCGTAAATAGAGACGAATTCAAGACCGGCAGCGGGTTCTGGGTATCCGGCTTGACGGTGACCTGCTGGAGATACGCTCCGGCCATCCCCAATACCATGTATGTCGGTTCGATATAGACCCGTGATAGAAAAAACACGCCGGAGAAGAACCCGCAGGTCATCGCAAGAATGTACGGGTGAAATCGACGCATCTCCGGGTCCTGGATATAGAGTTCAGTTTTCCGGATCGCGAACAACTGAGAAATGGCCAGAAAGATCGCGCTGACAAAGCAGGTGCCGCCGAAGATTCCCAGTTCGGCGAATGCGTGAATGTACGAGTTGTGGGCCACCAGGGGCATGTACTCGGTGATCATCCCCTGCCCGACTCCGAATAGCGGTTCTTCGCGCACAAGATACAGGGCTTCGCGCCATAGCTGGACACGATCCTGTCCGGTTCCCTCCTCGACGTCGATGTTGGTCATGCGACCGCCGAAAACGACAAGCACCACAGGTATACCGGCCATCCAGATGGGAATCGACCTTCGAAAACCGATTCTTGACACGAGCAATACGTTCAAGCCAACCATCAACGAGAGAAATCCTCCTCGCGACTTGGTCTGGATAAACGCCAGGAGGAAGACGGAAAAAGGCACGAACCAGAAGTACCGGGCCGAACCGCCGTTGGGAGTGGTTATCCGGTAGATGCAGGTCAGCATGGCGATGGCCAGCAACAGGCATACGTCGTTCGGGTCGTTGAACATGCCGGCGCCGCACAGGCGGGGGAATGAAGTTACTTCGCCGGTTTCCTCGTCGATTTCGAGTTGTTCGTACGCCGCCATGGCCGGAAGGTCGATCAGTTGGTAGTACTGCAACAGCGCCAGCACCGAGGCCACCAGGGTGAAAATCACGAGGTAGTCGAGGAAATGCTGGTACTTCTTGGGCGTGTCCAGATTGCAGAGCAGCAGAAGGAAATAGATGACCTTCTTAGAGAAATCAAACCCGCTCATTCGCGCATCGTAAATCGAGCCGAACTGCATGTGGGACAGGATTATGGCCGCCAGCATTCCGAGGATACAGACCGTCAGCGGATTCTTGAAAAGCGAATCGCCGCGCAGTCTCGCAAGCAACTCGGTGTAGGTTGTTGCGAGGCAGCCGAGGATCATCAACTGGTAGAGCGCGAAGGGTTCCAATGCCGCGAACAGGTCGCCGGGCCGAATGAAGAGGATCCCATTGAGCATTGTGAAAAAGGCGTAGGCCAACGCGATTCGCTCCCAGTCACTCTCAGCCTCGACAGGTTCCGTCGACTATTTCCCGGTGCGCGGAGAACGACATTCCCAGGGGCGGGAGCGGGGGAGTTCGCCCGCTTGATCTTCCCGCCCGCTCGATTTTTCCGTCCAGGGTACATCATACCAGTTGTCGGACCGTCAGGGATTCCGCGTTCATGCATACCGTTGCGAATCGGTATGGCGCGGCTTGATTCCTCAAAGGTGGGGGGCGGCCGAGACGCCGGCAAGTCAAAGCGGCTCGTCGCAAGCGTGGTAACTGTGAAATCAGGAATCAAACGCAAACCTGTTTTGGGCCGCGCAGCTGCCGTGCCGGAAATCATTGGAAAACCGACAGTACGCGACACATCCCGCTGAGAGACGTCGAAAACGGGCGATTCGCAACGGGGCCATTGATCGACCATGAGATTTCCCAGATGCTTAACTGTTTGTGAAGCCATTCAGGGCAGTACGAAAAAGCGTTTGAGCATAGAAAGCGGATATGTCGTTCAAGCTTACTGGTCGAACCGGTATTGTTCTGAGCTGCATTTTTCTGGTTATGCTGCTGCTGCTGTCGCTGGGGGGCTGGTACTGGTACTCGCAGCGCCAGGCCATCAAGCGACAGGCACTGCTCTCTGCGGCCGCTTCGGCCGAGGCATCGCGCAACTGGGCGGGGGCCGAATCGGCGCTGCGCCGCTATGCGCAACTGGCGGGCGATGATTCCAAGACGTGCCGTCGCATCGGGATGGCCATCGAGGCCGGAGCGCGTGACGAGGAGGACCGGCGCCGAGCGATTCCGTTCTACGCGAAGGCCGTCAGCCTGTCGCCGGACGACAATGAGGCGCGGTTGCGTTTCGGGGATTTGCAGGTTGACGTCAATCCCGTTGAATCCGTGCGGCAGGCGGACTATGTGCTGAAGACCGAGCCCGGCAATGCGGACGCGTTGAGCGTCAAGGCTCTTGCATTGATCCGCATGGCGGGGGCAAGTGACCCGTCCGGCAAGAACCAGCGAGACGCATACGCTGCTCTGCGAGTCGCTCTGGACGCACAGCCCGGGAACCTGCGTCTTGTCTCCCGTTCTGCCGACTTTCTCTATCGGAATGCGAAGCAGCTGGGCACGCTGTTGCGGCGTCCGGCGGCCGAGTTGCAGGGCGAGGCGGTGACGGCGCTGGATCAGTTGGCGAAGAAATCGAGCGACGAGGCTGAATCGCGCCTGGCCCGTGTCCGGTTCCGGCTCGAAAACCAGTTGGCCAAATCGGACGATCCGCAGGTGCGCGAGGACCTGGAACGGCTTGTCGAGCTGCGGCCGACGAGCAGCGTGATTCGCCTGCTGGCCGCGGGGTGGTATGCGAGCCGCGCATTTGCCGGCCCACCCCAGTCTCGCGTCGAGGCCGTCAAGGATCCGCAAGCGCTCGAACGGGCGAAGAACGACCTGATCGAAGCCGCCAAGAATCGCAGCGACGACCCGATTCCCTACTGGTCTTTGGCCCAGTTGGAGTGGTGGAGCGGACAGCGAGAAGCGGCGGTCGAGGCCCTGCAGAAGGGGCAACAATCGGTGGGCGAAAGTAACCCGATTCTCACCCTGCGCCTCGCGGAAACGCAACTGGCGATCGGCCTCTGGGCGGAAGCCGAAAAGTCGCTGCAGAAACTGAGCGACATTATCGAAGGCAAGGCCGGCGGAAAAGAAGCCGCGGCGGCAAAAAACGGGGACTCTGCCCCGAAAGATAAAACGCAGATCGCGAAAGACCAATATGAGAAGAACCCGAGCCAGACAACCGTCGAAGACGCTTCGGCGACGAATTTGTCGGGCCTGCGTCCAATGCTCGATCTGTTGTGGGCGCAGTGGTGGCTGGGAGTCGGCAACCCGGCGTCCGATCCGCAGAAAGCCCTGGCGCTGCTGGAGCGGAACGTCGGCAGCGGCACACAGCCGGGTTTTCGCGCGTTGGCCTTTTACCTTCGCGGGTTGTCCTTCGCCATGTTGGAACGTTGGGATGAAGCGCTCGAGGCGTTTGCGTCCGCGGAGCGAGTTGCCGAAGTGGCGATTCTGCCGCGCCTGGCCCAGGCCTACTGCATGTATCGTCTCGGCAGATACCGCGAGGCGTCTGCTCAGTATCAGACCCTGCTCACGTCGCTGCAGCGTCAAAAGGTCACGTCAATCAATGTGACCCAGGTCTGGATTGAAGCCGCGCGATGCGCATTGGCGGAACAATCCCGCCAGCCGGTTTCTCAACGGGTCTGGCAGAAGTTCAACGAAGCCCTGGCACACCTGCGCCAGGAACTGCCGGATTCCCCGATTCCGATGTTTCTTGAATTCGAGGCCAGGCGTCTGAAGCAGCCGAACCAGTCGGTCGTAAGCGACGCCGAACTGCGCGGGGCCGAAGAGAAGTATGGAAGTTCCCCGGACTTCTGGCAGTTGCTCGCCATCGATCGACTGCGCGCCGGTGACGTAGCCGCCGCCCAGACCGCGATCGAAACCTGGGAAAAGAAGACGGGCGGGTCCGCCAAGGGTTTCCGCGCGGAACTTGCGGAGCAGCGTGGCGACGTCGTATCTGCCGATAAACTTTGGGAGGAAGCTGCGGCCAACGCTACCGAACGCCAGCAGCGTGCTTGTCTGACTCGGCGTGTGCAGCTCGCATTGGCCGGCGGATTCACGCAGCATGCTCGCGACTGCGTCGAGGCTTGGCTGAAGACGCATCCCGACGACGCAGATGCGCAATACCAGTCTTGTCAGATTGCCTGGGCGGAGGGCGACGCTGCCGCCCTCGAAAAAGCCGCCGCATCATTGCGTCGCATCGAGGGAAACGAAGGCCGGCGCTGGCGCATGGCACGCACGCAGGCGCTGCTGCTGGCTGTGGTCGAGAAGCCCGATCCGGCAAAGACAAGGGAATTGCAGCAGTCGTGTGCTGAGCTGGTTGAGCGTTTCCCGCAGGATCGGCAGATTCGGGTTCTGGAGGCGATCGTTGCCGAAACGACCGGGAATATCAAGCAGGCCGTGACGGCGTGGCGCAAGGCCGTTTCGCTTGGCACTCAGGACACCAATGCGCTGTTGCGGTGTGCCGGCGTTCTTCATTCCCAGGGCCAGTCCCGTGACGCGCTGCAACTCTGCCTCATGCTGCCCGCCACCGCCTCGGATTGCCGAGGGGCGTGTCTTGCCGCCAGGATTCTCACGACGGCGGTGGTGGATGATGTTGACCGCGACCAGGCCGAGGCGCTCTTCAAAACGCTGCTGGACGGACCTGCCGGTCCAGCGATTCCCCTGCTGTTGTCCAATTTGTCCGTCCTGCGCGAGAGCCAGGGGCTGCCTGACGATGCGATTGCCCTGACGCGGAAGGCCCTGGAACTGCAGCCGAAGGCGGTCGAATTGAAGAACAACCTCGCCTGGTTTCTGGCGGCTTACAAGAATGGACACGTTGAAGCCGAGAAATTGATCAATGAGGCGATCAAGGACGTGGGGCCCGAACCCATGTTACTGGACACTCGCGGAGTGATTCTCATGATCGCCGGCCGTCCCGCGGAAGCGATTGAGCCGCTGGAGACGGCAGTGAAAGAATCAGCCACTCCGGTCCGACTCCTGCACCTGGCGGAAGCCTATCGAATTGCCGGCCGCGCGGAGGATTCGCGACGCGCGCTGGCTCAGGCCGAGTCGCAGGGGTTGAAAGAGTTGGGGCCCTGGGACCATCAGATATTTCTGAAACTGAAAGCCCAATAACTTGAAAGTTCAACGATGGGCCGCAAGGTCTGGCAGCTGGATGTTGCTGCGTTGCTCGCACTGCTCGGCATGATGGTCGGAGTCATGTTGGAGTGCGCACGGCGGGGATCGACGTCGGCGACTTTGTCGCTCGGCGTTGCGGCGCTGGTGTTGTTTATCTGGCTCGGCAGTCCCTGGCAATTCGAATCGTCCATCTGCCGGGGCCGGTTGCCGGCGCTCGCGGTGGCTGCGATCGGGATTCTGCTCGGATTGGTCCTGGATATGCTGCTGCCGCTTGCCATCGGCTGGTCGGCGCTGCTTTGGTTCTGGCTGGATTGCCGATTGAAGGAAAACGCCAAACCGGCGGCGTTTCGGCTGATGCTGCTGACGTGCCTGGTGTTTCCCTGGATCGACCTTGACCTGAAGGCGGTTGGCTGGGCGATGCGCGTCACGTCCACGATCGTGACACAGCACGTACTTTCGTGGAGCGGGTTCGAGGTCGTCCGGATGGGCACCATGATGACGGTGAACGGGCAGCTGATCGAGGTTGGCGAGCGTTGCGCCGGCGGCGATACGCTGCATGCGATGCTGCTCATTGGTGTGGCCTCCGCGTATGTCTTCCTCCGGCCGAACCAGCGGATCGTGCCGTGGCTGCCCGTCGTGTGCGGACTGGCCTGGCTTGCCAACGCGCTGCGATTGATCCTGATAAGCGTCATCGTGGGGCTGGTTCCGCCGCGTTTCTATGCCACGTGGATGCATGACGGCGGCGGCTTGGTCGTGGTTTCTCTGATGCTCGTGCTCTGTATGGCCGTCATGGCGGCCGCCAGTCGCCGACAGGCCTCGGTTTCCCGCGACACGAACGCAGAACCCAGGACGATCCCGGCGGCCAAGGTGCCAGCCAGGCCTGCCCTCAGAAAGAAGGAAAGGCTCGCTCACCTTTCGATCTGGGGCCTGCTAGTGTCTTGCATAGTAATCGGGTACCTTTGGAAAACGTTTCCTCTGCCCGGCGCCGGGGCCCGACTCGACCGCATGCCGTCGGCCGCCAGCGGCGCGATGTGCCGCGACGTTCCGTTTTCGGAGGCCGAACGCAATCGCATCGGCGACGCGCGTGCCATCAAACGTGCCTATCGTTGCGACGGCCGCGAGTTTCTGGTGACGGTCATCGATGGCACGCAGAACCGCCGGGCTGTGCATGACCCGACGTATTGTTGGACCATCATTTCATCCGCCGAACAGCCGCTTACGGGCGGCCGTGGAATCGTGGTTCGAGTTGCAGACCAAGGTAACGAAAAGGAAATCTTGTTCTGGTTCAGCGACGGCTCTGTGAAGTACGCAGAGCCGGTTCGATACCTGCTCCAGACCGGTCTGCGTCGCGCGACGCTCGGCTGGTCGGGCGAAGAGCCTGTGCTGGTACTGGTCGAGCCGCTGGACCTGAGACAGGTGAATTGGTTTCAAGTCCTCGATCACATGCCGTGGCTGATGGAACTGTAATCCGCGTTGCACTTCCCGCAGACACGCCATGACGATATAGAGGATACTTCCAGCAAGGCGTGTTTCCGGCGATCGATAATCCTATGACGCTTGAAAGCACCGGCCAACGGTCATCTCGTTTGCTTGGCATCTGCGTCCTGATCTATTGCGCATGGCAGTCGGCGGATCTCCTTGCGACCTGGCGCTCCAACTCGTCGGAAGCCTGGGGAGGAGCGATGTTCGCCATTTGGATCGCTCCGGCAATTTGCCAGGCGATCCGTTCCGAGATGCCGGTGAAACCGCGGTTGCGGGCGACCGCGGTGGTGGCGGCGTTGACCTTGATCGGCCAGTTGACCGAGTTGAACGTCCTGCAGCATGCGGCGTTGGTGCTGGCCATCGCAAGTCTGCGAGCGTCGTTACCTTGGCAGTGGTTGTGGATGAGTTGCGGTTTCCTCTGGATGCCCGCATGCGGCTGGCTGCTCGAACGGGCCGTCGCCGGATGGGAAACGACGCTCCGGATCGCCGCCTTGTCTCTCGTCTCGGCTGGATTGATCTGGCTTCAGGTCGGGACGCGCCGCGGCGATTAGAGGCCCGATTTCGGTTCGATTTTGACGGGCCGGCCTTCTTATTGCGCTAGTAATTCTTGTTAATGCGACTAGATGTTGAGTATTGACTTCACATCGTCCGAGTTCGCTGTTTGTAATCCGGTTTGGACAGCCGATGAAATCGGAAGAGTGGAGGGCAATCTACCGCACTCGGGAGTGGGGGTTTTCCCTAAGGCTAGTTCGGCCATTCCGTTGGTGCGAAGCACGGGTATACCGACTCCCCAAACTTGGGTATACAAATATGGGGATGTGATGGCGCAAACGATGCTAGGAGCTTGGTGATGTGTGCTATGCAGGGGCCGCGGGCGGACGAGGCTCGAGATCACATCCTCGTCGCGGACGATGATCCGGTTACCCTGGAAGTGCTGGCTCATTATCTGAACGCCGCAGGCTACCAGACGACGACGGCCCGCGACGGGCGCGAAGCTACCGAACGCATGTCGGCGGAAATCTCCGTCGCCTGTTTCGACCTGGAGATGCCGCACGCGTCGGGGTTGGATTGCCTGCGTTTTGTGCGCAAGAATTTTCGCGATGCAAACGTGATCATGGTCTCCGGCCGAGGAGACATCCAGGACGCCGTCGCCGCGATGAAGGAAGGCGCCTTTGACTATATCACCAAGCCGTTCGACCGCGAAGAACTGCTTGCCCGCGTGAATCAGGCCTGCTGGGCCGGGAGGCTGGCCCGCGACAACCGTAACTTGCGGGAGGCCGTATCGTCGGCTCCGCCCACGTGCGATTTCGTGGCGAGATCGCAGGTGTCACAGGAACTTGTCCGACAGATCGCCAAGGTGGGAGCGCTCGACTCCACGGTGCTGATAACCGGTGAAAGCGGCACGGGAAAGACCACCGTTGCCCGCATGATCCACCAATCCGGCGAACGGGCCAACGGGCCTTTCGTCACGGTGAACTGTGCTTCGCTGCCTCGCGATCTCGTCGAGGCCGAACTGTTCGGCCATGCGAAGGGGGCGTTCACGGGCGCCATTCACGATCGTCCGGGGCGCGCCGAGATCGCCGACGGCGGCACGCTGTTTCTCGACGAAATTGGCGATTTGCCGCTCGAATTGCAGCCCAAGCTGCTGACCTTTCTGCAGGATCGCACGGTTCAACGGATTGGCAGCAACCGGGTCCAGACGGTGGATGTCCGGTTGATTGCCGCGACGCATCAGGACTTGGCTCGCATGTGCCGCGATCGTCGCTTCCGCGAAGACCTGTACTTCCGGCTCAACGTGATCGCAATCCGAATGCCCGCGCTGCGTGAGCATCTGGAAGATCTGCCCGAAATGGCGAATCAGATTCTTCAACGGATCGGCCGGCGCCGCGGTCAGCCAGCTCTCACCATTGAGCCCGCTGCCGAGTCCGCGCTGTTGACCCACGGTTGGCGTGGCAACGTTCGCGAGTTGGAAAATGTGCTGGAACGTGCTTCCGCATTCTGCGACAGCAACGTGATCCGAGTATCCGACCTGATGTTCTCTTCGACCGGCTTCGACACGGTCTCGCCCGTAGCGATGATGCAGCCCACGGCTCAGCAACTTGCCAACCGCACGCTGGATGACCTCGAGAAACAGGCTATTATTGAAACCCTGCAGTCCTGCAGCGGAAATAAGGCCGAGGCGGCTCGGAGACTGGGCGTCAGCGAGAAGAGTATCTACAACAAGATGAAGCGGTTCGGCATCAGCCTCTAAGCCGTTGTCAGGCAGATTCCATCTGGCTGGTGGCCGCCAGTTGGCAGCCGACTGGAAGGGAATTGCCGTATTGCTCGTGGATTTCCTGCTTTTTTCCCGGGCAGACGTTCGCGTCTGGATTTCTCCTGCGCCGTGTAACCTCGCAACGGGTATGCGCATCCATACCGGTGTATGGCCTCAGAATCACCGATGTGGAGAAAAAACAATGTCTGCCAACGGAAAAATCCAGTACGCCAACGAAACGACTTTCGCGTGTGTGGTCCTCGAGGAGAAAGGGCCGGTGCTTGTTGATTTCTATGCCGACTGGTGCGGTCCCTGCCGCAGACTGACCCCCGTGCTGGAACAGTTGTCTGCCGAGTTGGACGGTGTCCGGATCGTGAAGGTTGACGTAGATCAGTCGCCTGGACTGGCAGCCCGTTATAACATCAGTTCGATTCCCGCGTTGAAGGTGTTTCGGGACGGTGCGGTGACCGATCAGCTCGTCGGGCTCGCGAATAAGCAGCAGTTGCGGAACCTGTTGAAGCTGTGAGTTCGAGTTCCGTCGCAGGCCGAAGCTATCGGCGGTTCGTTCAGGACGCATAGCATGAAATGTGACGATCTGCTTGTTGCGTTGTGCGACTATTTCGACGGGGACCTTCCCGGCCCGTTGTGTGTGGCTGTCGAAGAGCATCTTCTCGGCTGTGATGCGTGCCGGATCGTGCTTGTTAACATTCGCCAGACTATTCGGCTTTTTCGGGCCGACGCCGCGGCGATGCCCGGCGGCGTACACGAGCGGCTGCTCGGAGCCTTCGCCGGCGGCACTCGCTGCAAGTCGATCAAGAGCATTTCAGCCTGATGTGAATGGAGTTGTATTATGAAGGGTCGTCGCGCAGTTGAATCCCGCGGAGTGGTTGCTGCAGCCTTGTTCTTCGCGGCAGGCATGGTGACACTGATCGGCTGCGGGGTGGAACGGGGGCCTGAACAACAGGGATTCGGGAACGTCCCCGGCGCAGGGGGCGCCGCTACAGAGAGAGACTCGAATAGGCATGCTGCTCTTTCATCAAACGGAGGTGCTCGTGTAGATTCCCCGTCTGACGCCAGGGTTGCGGTCCTCCATGGAGACGCCGGCACGTTTGAGGAACAGGTTCTTCAGTCGAACCTGCCGGTGCTGGTGGACTTCTACGCGGACTGGTGCGGGCCCTGCAGAGAGTTGGGGCCGGTGTTTGAGGAACTCGCAGCAGAAACGCCTCAAGTCAAATTCGTGAAAGTGAACGTCGACGACAGCCGCGAACTTGCGGCGCGCTACCGGATCGTGTCGATTCCTCATCTGCTGCTGTTCAAGAACGGCCGCGTCATTGCCAGTCAGAAGGGGCTGACCGGTAAGTCGCAGTTGAAATCGCTGATCGGTCGGTGAAAGAACATCCCATGAAATGTGCAGAATTGTTGGCCGCGGTCAATCAGTACGTGGACGGAGAACTGGAACCCGGCATCTGCGATCCGTTCCAGGAGCACATCAAGGGATGCAACCCGTGCCAGATTGTCGTTGACAATATCCGGCAGACCATCAAGCTGTTTCGTGCCGATGAGCAATACGAATTGCCCTCGGCGCTTCATCTCCGTCTGAGCGAGGCGCTGCGGGAACGATGGAATCGCAAGGTCGATGAGGACCGGTTGCGAGTCGAGCGGGCGAAAGCCGGCGATTTCGAGGCGCTCGAGTCATTGCTGGTCAAGTACGAGCGCCAGATTTACTCCGTGGCTCGGCGCATCGTCGGCCAGCATCAGGATGCCGAGGAAATCGCGCAGCAGACGTTTGTAAGCGTGATCGAGCATTTGTCGGAGTTCCGCGCGGAATCGCAGTTTCGCACCTGGCTGCTGCGCATTGCCACGAACCATGCGCTGTCCTGGGTGCGCAAGCGTTCGCTGCGCGCCAGTGTCTCGCTGGATCGTACGGACGACGAAGATTCCTACGACAAGCTCCCGCATCCCCAGTACATTGCCGTATGGCGCGAATCGCCGGAGGAAATAGCCGAGCGGCGCGAGACACGCCGCCACGTGGATGAAGCGCTCGCTGAGCTGAACGAAAAACACCGCATCGTGTTCGTGCTGCGCGATATCGAGGGGCTTTCCACCCGCGAGACGGCCGACGTGCTGGGCATAAGCATCGAAGCCGTGAAGGTGCGGTTGCTGCGGGCGCGGCTGATGCTGCGGGAGCGACTGACCCGCCTGTTCGGCGACGAGGCGACCCGAGTTGCTGCTCACTCCCACGATTCCTAGGCGGGGTCGGGCCGGCTTCATTCATCTTGGCCGATTGCGGAATCTGCGGGACTTGGCGGGTCGAGGAGGCGGAGCCGCTGCACGGCCAAGGCGAAGGCCGATCTGCCCGAATTCTGCGATTTCGCCGAGATTCTTGTAACCTGACGCCGCCCCGCGCATCCAGAACAGTGTGGTCGTCCCGATTAGCCTCGGGATCGCGGCAGTGGCTGGCGGAAAGAGGAATCGCGCATGTGGCTGAAAAGCATCGTTGCCCTCGTTGTTTTTGCCGGAGTGGTGGGTGCGGCGTTCGCACTGGTTCCCGCATGGCACTCATCCGGCGGCGCAGCGTCCCTGCATGTAGTTCGTTCTCTGCCGCACACGGATCACAGCAAGTTGATTTCCGGTCCATTCAAGGACGGGCCTTCGGTAACGCGGGCTTGCCTCAAGTGCCACCCGAACTCCTCGCGCGAAGTGATGCACACCAGTCACTGGAGTTGGGCGGGACAACGGGTGAAGCTGCCGGGTTGTGACGGGTCGGAGCGGATCGGAAAGGCAAACCTGATCAACAACTTCTGCATTCACGCCGGGCCGAACATCGAAAAGTGTTCGTCGTGCCATGCCGGTTACGGCTGGCATGACAACTCGTTCTTCAAGAACGCGAAGGCCGAGGATGTCGACTGTCTTGCCTGCCACGAGCAGACCGGCGCTTACCAGAAGGGGCTGGCGGGCAATCCCGAGCCCGGCGTTGATCTGGTGGCGGCGGCGCGCAGTGTCGGGAGGCCGACCCGCAAGAACTGCGGCGAATGCCATTTCAAAGGCGGCGGAGGAGACGCGGTCAAGCACGGCGATCTGGACGGGACGATGTTCTTTCCCAAGGAACGGATCGATGTGCACATGGGGCGGGGAGACCTGCAGTGCGTGGACTGCCACCGTGCGAGCGAGCACGTGATTCCGGGGAGTTCGATGTCGGTTTCCACGGAGCGGCTGGAGCGGGTGTACTGCACGGAATGCCACGGTTCGCGCCCGCATCGCGACGACAGGCTTGACTCGCACACGGCGACCGTCGCGTGCCAGACCTGTCACATTCCGTGGATGGCCATTGATGCGCCTACCAAAATGTACTGGGACTGGTCCACGGCCGGGCAGGATCTTCCGGAGAATCCGCATGTTTACCTGAAGGCCAAGGGGAGCTTTCAATACGCCCAGCACGTGCGGCCCGAGTATGGCTGGTACAACGGCCGGGCCTACCGCTACCTGACGGGGGAGAAGATCGACCCGAACAAAGTCGTCGCCATTAATCGTCCGCTGGGCGGTCCGGGCGATCCTGAGGCTCGAATCTGGCCGTTCAAAGTACATCGCGGCAAGCAGATCTATGACAAGCAGCACCTGTACCTTCTTACGCCGCAGACCTGGGGCAAGGGCGGGTACTGGACCGAGTTCAATTGGGACAAAGCGTGCCGACTGGGCAGCGAGGCCACCGGACTGGCCTACAGCGGCGAGTATGGCTTTGTGGAGACGACCATGCACTGGCCGCTCTCGCACATGGTCCAGGCCAAAGAGAAGTCGTTGCAGTGCAAAGACTGCCACGGGGGTGCCGGTCTGATGAACTGGACGGCGCTGGGTTATGACGGCGATCCGGCTTTTCGCGGCGACCGCCGGCGCAACGAACTGCTGCGTGGCAGCCAAGGAGAGAGCCGATGAAGCGAAGCAGTCGAAAATGGCTGATCACGGCGGCAGTTATTGCAGTCGCCTGTTGCGCGCAACGCCGCGCCGGCGGGGAAGCCCCCGGCGCTCGTGTGCCGGAAAACGCACGCTTGGAGTCGCCTGCCGGGAAGCTGCATCCGCCGGTGGTGCTGCTCGATCTCGACGGACAGAACGTGCTTAAGTCGGGCAGGCCCGTGTCCACGATGAAAACTTGCGGGGGTTGTCACGATACCACCTACATTGCGGCGCACAGTTATCACGCGTCGCTTGGTCAGGACGAAGTCACACTGGCAGGGAGGACCGCGAGCGGTCGTGGCTGGGATTGGGGAACCGGGACTTTCGGCCGCTGGAATCCGTTGACCTACCGTTACCTCTCGCCGCCGGGAGAGAAACAGCTGGATCTGGGCCGCGCTGACTGGGTGCGGCTGTTCGGCGCGCGGCATGTCGGCGGAGGACCCGCATGGTGGGCACGCGGCGAGCAGTCGCTGGTTTCGCTCAACGAAAGGCCGGAGAATGATCCGGAAACGCACGTTCTCGATCCGGCGACGGGAAAGCCGAAGGTCTGGGATTGGCGCAGTTCCGGAGGCGTCGAAATGAACTGCTTCCTGTGCCATGTGGCCCGGCCTGATAACGAAGCGAGGTGCGAGGAACTGTCGCAAGGGCACTTGGGATGGGCCAACACGGCGACGCTGCGCGGGATGGGCATTGTCGAGCGCAGCGATCCGAAGGCGAAACCGACGGCCGGTGCGAGTGTGGCGGAAGATGCAACGGCAATCGGCTGGACGTATCGCGCGGACGCATTTCGTTCCGACGGTGCGATAGAGTCAGCGAGGCTCGGACTGCAGGAACCGACAGCGCGCCATTGCGGCGCGTGCCACGGAGTCGCGTCGGAAAGCGACGAACCCATCCGCCTGAGCCTGTCGCTGGCGGCCTGGTCGACGGCGACCAAAGGGCAGGTGTTCTCTTCGCAGCGGATCTCCGAGTCGGCGGTCAACTTGGCGAACAAGGAGCGGCTGTCCCGGCCGTGGGACGTGCATGCGGAGAGGATGCTCGAGTGTGCCAGTTGTCATTTCTCGATCAACAATCCGGCTGCTTACGAACCGACGCCGAGGAGTCGTCCGCGTCATCTGCGGTTTGAACCTCGTCGGCTGCCGATCAACGAATACCTCGGTCAGCCGAGCCATCAGTTTGCCAAGGGACACACGTCTCAGGGCACGGTAGCGCGGCATCTCGACGGAACGATGCGTCGGTGCGAGGACTGCCACGATGCAACTGCGGGCCACGACTGGCTCCCCTATGCGGCGGCGCATTTCGGGCGTCTGAGTTGCGAGGCGTGCCATGTCCCGCAGATGTACGCTCCCGCAGTCAGGCAGATTGACTGGACATTGCTCACGCCTCAGGGCGAGCCGTCGGTCGCGTGGCGAGGCCTGGACGGCGAGCCGAGCGACCCGACCTCGGCCGTGAGCGGCTACCAACCGGTGCTGCTTCCGACTCGCGACATCGAAGGACGCATGCGGCTTGTGCCGCACAATCTGATCACTGCCTGGTTCTGGGTGAGCGGCGGCACGGATCCTCGACCCGTGCGCGAGCATGATCTCCGGGCGGCGCTGCTGACCGGGACGGGCTATCACCCCGAGATCCTCGCCGCGCTCGATGGCAACCGCGATGGGCAGGTGTCGCAGGACGAACAGCGGCTGGATACTCAGGAAAAGGTGACTGTGGTCCGCCGGCGGCTCGAGGCCGTCGGCGTCGCATCGCCGCGGATCGACGGAGAGGTTCAACCCTACAGTCTGCACCACGGCGTGGGCCCGAAGAAATGGGCCACTCGCGACTGCCAGACGTGTCACGCCGAAGCGTCGCGCCTGACCGAGCCGTTTGTGCTCGCTTCCTATCGACCGGGCGAAGTTCGACCCCGATTCGTTCGCGACAACGAGGTGGCCGTCGCCGGAGAAGTTGCCGGCAATTCAACAGGCGAGCTGGTGTTCCGTCCCGATAACGGCCGGGCCGGGCTGTATGTGTTCGGACGAGACCGCTGGTTGTGGGTCAATGCTCTTGGAGTTCTCGCTGTGGTCGGCGTCGTGGCCGGCGTAACGGGACATGCGGGTCTGAGGATCTACACGTGGCGGCGACGTGCGTCGCGTGCAGAACACGCCGGCGAAAAGAAGGAAGTAACATGACGAGCAATCGCTACGAACTTTATTCGCACTACGAGCGCGTCTGGCACTGGCTCCAGGCAGCCGGCATCCTGCTGCTACTGCTGACCGGCACCGCGATTCACGCCCCGGATCGGCTCGGCGTCATCCCGTTCCAGACGGCCGTCACGGTGCACAACGTGCTGGGGCTGATACTGGTACTGAACGCGTTCCTCGGCTTGTTCTATTACGTGGCAACGGGAACGATACGCCAGTACTTGCCCGAACCGCACGACTTCATTTCATTGTCGTTTCAACAGGCCGTGTACTATCTTCGCGGCATGTTTCGCGGTGAGCCGCATCCGCTGGTCAAGGTTCCGCAGCATCGGTTGAATCCGCTGCAGCAGATCACCTATCTGGCCATCCTGAACGTTCTGCTGCCGCTTCAGGTAGTGACGGGGTTGCTCATGATGGGGGCTCAGCAATGGCCCGAAACGGTAAGTTCCGTGGGAGGTCTGGGAGTGCTGGCGATGATCCACACGCTGGGCGCGTGGCTCTTCGTGTCGTTCATTATCATGCATGTCTACCTGACCACGACGGGGCACACGCCGTTGTCGAATATCAAGGCGATGATCCTGGGCTACGAGGAAATTCCGCACGAAGTTGCTCCGGCGGTCGTTGAAGTAAGGAAAACCACACCATGAAAAAGCAACGCGATCCCTCTCGATTGTGGAATCCCTATGCGGCCGGTATTGCGCTCGGGCTCGTGCTGTTCGGTTCGATCTTTCTGACAGGCAACGGACTGGGAGCGTCGGGAGGTCTGAGTCGCATCGTGGCCGGGGTCGAGAAGACGGTGGCGCCTGCTCACGTGGATCGCAACGCGTTCGTGGCGCCGCTGGCCGGCGGCGACAATCGGCCGCTCGACCATCGTCTGGTCTGGATGGTCTCCGGCGTTGTTCTCGGAGGATTCGTGTCGGGATGGCTGGCGGGACGGGTGCGGCTGGAGACGCTGAAGGGCCCGAAAATATCCTCCCGAATGCGATGGTTTCTGGCATTTGTCGGTGGCGGGTTGATGGGGTACGGCGCGGGGTTGGCGCGCGGCTGCACGTCGGGACAGGCGCTTTCCGGAGGCGCGATGCTCGCGGTCGGCAGTTGGGCGTTCATGATGATGGTCTTCGCCGGCGGTTACCTGTTCGCTTACCCGCTGCGAAAAGCCTGGAATTGATCAAGGAGACAAACGTGGCACCGTACGTATTCACACACGGCCGTGAAGCGGCGCTGACCGTGTTCATAGGTTTCCTGTTCGGCTTCGTGCTCGAGCGGGCCGGTTTCGGCAACTCACGCAACCTGGCGGCCCAGTTCTACCTTCACGACATGCGCGTGCTGAAGGTGATGTTCACCGCCATCGTCACGGCCATGCTGCTCCTGTTTCTGTCTTCGGCACTGGGGCTCCTGGACTTTGGTGCGGTGAGCGTGCCGCTGACGTATCTCTGGCCGGCGATTCTGGGCGGTTTATTGCTGGGGGTCGGGTTCATTATCGGAGGCTATTGTCCCGGCACGTCTCTGGTTTCGGCTGCCACGTGGAAGGTGGACGGGTTCTTCTACGTCGCCGGGGTGTTGGCTGGGCTGTTTGTCTTCGGCCAGACCGTTCCGTCGTACTGGAACTTCTTTCACACGGCTGGGGCTTGGGGGCGGATCACGATCCCTGAGCTGCTGGGAATCGATGCCGGATGGGTGGTGCTTGGCGTGGTGTTGATGGCCGTGTGCGCATTTGCTTTCGCGGAATTCGCGGAACGCCTCCTTGCCGCGGACCCGAACGCCAAGAGCCCAACGACCCAAGTGCGGCGATTCCGGCGCGGTGCTGTCGCTTTGGGGGGCACGCTGGGGTTGGTTGTCCTGCTCGTCGGCCAGCCCTCGGTCTCGCGGAAAATGAAATGGGCGCAGGCCCGGCTCGACCAGACGCTCGCCAATCGTACGGTTCATATCGACGCGGCAGAATTGCTCTCTCTGATGCGGAACAACCAGGTTCGGCTCGCGCTGGTCGACGTGCGGAACGAGAGGGATTTCAATGTATTTCACCTGCTCGATGCGCAGAACGTCTCGCTCGATCGATTGCAGCGCGGATGGGGCAGCGATCTGCCCGGGGCGTCGGTGGTAGTCGTCATGTCGAACGACGAGCGTCAAGCGGATGAGGCGTGGAGGCGTCTGGCTGTGCAGTTGAACCCCGGCAATTTCTTGACGAAGGGCGAGGGCAATCGGGTCTACATTCTTGCGGGCGGACTTAATCGCTGGCTCGATCTCTACCGCGACCGCAAAACCGACGCGCCGGGGCCGGACGTCCCGGCAACCGGAGACGAACTCTGCCGGCATCAGTTCACGGCCGCGCTCGGCGACCGAGGGCCGATAGCTCGGCCCGAAGCGAACGCGATTGATCGCAAATTCCAGTCCAAGGTCAAGGTCGTATCGGCCAAACGCGCGGCGGGCGGAGGCTGCGGTTGAACGATTCAACCGCGTCGGCCGTATACTGATGTTGATCCGTCATGCGTCCGCAGCAGGCAAACGCGGATTGTCCGCCGCAGCGGCGACTGTCGTTTGACAGCTTCCGCTGGAGGCGTCTTCGGGATGGGCCGCTGACTTCGAAAGGTGGTTTTTCGCAATGGCTGAATTGCCCCGCAGGGTGCGCTGGATGCGCTGGTTCAGGCTGCTGTTCAAACTATTGCTGCTGGCGCTAGTCGTTGGCGGACTTGCGTATTGGATGAAGTTGTCGCCGGTTCAAGCCGTTGCGCATCGCTTGGAGCGGGGTTCCGTAGTGGCCGAGGTCATGGGGACAGGCACGGTCGAAGCCCGCGTCAAATCGCTGATCAGCCCGAAGATCTCGGGACGCATTCTGTCCATCCCGGTCGATCAGGGAGACCGTGTGACGGCCGGCCAGATGCTCTTCGCATTAGACGATGCCGAGTTGTCGCAGCAGGTCGAGATCGCCGACGCGACGGTCGCTTCGGGTCGCGCGGCGCTGACTCGCTTGAAGGCCGATCAGGCCCAGGCGATGGCCGTCTTGGAAAAAGCTTCGCGGGAGCGGGACCGGACGTCGCGCCTGCGCGAAACGAACGCCGTCAGCGAGCAGGAATCTGACAAAGCGACCGAGGCGCTCCGCGTTGCCGAGGCAGGCAGGGACCGCGCGGAGGCGGCCCTGGTCGAAGGTCAGAAACAGCTCGATGCCGCCGAAAAGAACCGGGCCTATCACACGGCGCGGCTTGCGGACACGCGGATCACAGCTCCGTTCGACGGACTGATTGTCAAACGTTATCGCGATCCCGGGGATGTGGTGGCGCCGGGGAGTCCCACATTGAGTCTGATTTCTACCGGGGAAATCTGGGTCACTGCCTGGGTTGACGAAACGGAGATGGCGCGGCTGAAGGTCGGCCAACCGGCAAGAGTCGTGTTCCGATCGGAGCCGCTGCGTCGATACGAAGGACAGGTAGCACGACTCGGCCGCGAGACGGATCGCGAAACTCGCGAGTTCGTCGTCGATGTACGCGTGCTTTCATTGCCGGAGAACTGGGCTGTCGGCCAGCGGGCGGAAGTGTATGTCGAGACGGATCGAAAGAACGCCGTGCCGATCGTGCCGGCCAAGTTCATTGTGCGGCGCGACGAACGCACCGGCGTATACTGTCTCGACGGCGGACGTGCAGTCTGGCGGGCAGTGAAACTCGGCGTCCACGGTCGCGACGCGATCCAAGTGACTCACGGGCTGAGCCCGGGCGACATCGTGCTGAGCGCGGCTCGTCCCGACGGCCCCCCGCTGGATGGTCGGAGGGTCGAGATGCCATGAATCTCGCAGTGAAGGACATCCGGCACAACCTCGGACGCTTCGCCCTGACGACGTTCGGTATCGGCATGCTGTTGATGATCGTCATGGGGATGGGCGGAATCTATCGTGGCTTGATCGAGGATGCCACACTGCTGGTCGATCGCATCGGCGCCGATTTGTGGGTGGTCCAGCGGGATACGCGAGGACCGTTTGCCGAGGTGTCGCGCGTGCCCAAGACCCTGGTTTATCGGGCTTCTGCCGTTCCGGGAGTGCAGTCGGCACGCGAGTTCGTGTTCCACACGATTCAGCGGCAGCACAACGGACAACCGCTGCGCATGTCGGTGCTGGGATTGAGCTGGCCCGCGGATCATGGAGAGTGGCTGCCGTTGATAGCCGGCAGGCCCCTGTCGCAGAATCACTACGAAATCATCGCCGACAAAACGCTTGGTTTCAGCCTTGGCGAACGGGTCCCGTTGGGCAAGGAGGTATACACGGTGGTCGGCATCACGACGGGCATGGTCAGTTCGGGCGGTGATGGTATTGCGTTTGCAACGGTCAGGGATGCTCAGGCCATACAGTTCGACGCGAGCGGCGAATCCGTGCGTCTGGAGCGGGCTGTGCGACAGCGGAGAGGTCA
>CAIPEB010000030.1 GCA_903863885.1 uncultured Planctomycetaceae bacterium
AGGGCGGCAAGTGAGCAGGTACGACAACCTCATCACCGGACGCGCAGCAAGGCTTCCTGGCGACTTCGCGCGGCAACAGGACTCGGAAGCCGCCCCGATGGCTCCGGACGCGACAGCGGGGCACGTAGGGCCGGGAAATGGGCTTCCCGCGGGCGCCGTGGCGGAGTTCCGGTTCCACCGGTCTCGCCGCTGGCGGTTCGATTGGGCCTGGCCGGCTGAACGGCTGGCCCTGGAGATCGAGGGCGGGGCCTGGACGCGTGGGCGGCATACCCGCGGCAAAGGGTTCATCGAAGACATGGCGAAATACAACGCGGCGGCCCTGGCTGGCTGGCGTGTGCTGCGGGTGACACCGCAGCAATTTTCGAGCGGAGAGGCTGGCCGGTTGGTCCGGCTGGCACTGGCAACACGAAGGTGATGAGATGCAGCAACTACTCCCAGGAATTGAAGCACCAAACGGCATTCTGTCCTACGGAGGCGGACGGCAGACTGTGGCAATCTGCTGCCTTATTCTCGACGGACGATTGCCGAGGCCGGATAAGATCGTTTTCGCTGATACCAGCTACGAAAACCCGATGACGTTCGACTATCTCCGTGACGTGACGCAGCCTGCGATGTCAGCGGCTGGAATGAAAATTGAGGTTGTCGGGCATGAATGGTCAACCGTCCGCGACATCTACGCGCACAACGGCGACTTACTCTTGCCGGTGTTCACTGGCGATGGAAAGTTGCGCCCGTTTTGCTCCGGCGAGTGGAAGCGAAACGCCGTGGACCGCTATCTTCGCGTCAAGCACGGCATCACAGGCGGCGTAAAGTGGATCGGATTTAGCGCCGACGAAAAACGACGACTGAAGGACGATCCGACGCGCGGGAACTGGACGTTCAGATACCCGCTAAACGAACTGGGTATCACGTCCGAGAACTGCCGTGAAATCATCTCCGCGCACGGATGGCCGCAGCCGCACAGGTCAAGCTGCTGGATGTGTCCGAACAAGCGGAATGACGAGTGGGTCTACATCCGCGACAACCACCAGGAACTGTTCGCCAAGGCGTGCGAGATCGATGCCGAGACGCGAGAGATTGACCAGGAAGCCGGCAAGTCCGGCGTGTGGCTGCACCCTGGCCGCAAGCCGCTTAGGCAGGCGGTTGACGAAGGCGAGCAACAAGAGATCTACGCCCGTTGCGAGACGGGGATGTGTTTTGTGTAACAAATTTCAGGAGGTAGATCCGATGGCGAAAATGAAGACGACCGAGACAGCCGACGCCGAAGCGTTGGCCCGAATCAGCGAGGCCCGCGAAAAACTGCGGGACGCGGAGAGCCGTCATTTGGTCGCGAAGGAAAACGCGAAGGCGGCCAAGGCTGCGTGGGAGGCGGCGGTCGAACACCTGACGACGGTGATGGACAGTGAGACGCGGCCCCTGCCGCTGTTCGACAAGCCGGCCCTCGCGGTCAGTCTGCCCGTGGTCGAGGTGACGGGCGGGACGGACCAACACGGGTTGGAGATCGGGACAAGCTGGCCCGTGGTCGAAATCAAGCCGGGTGGGATCGTGGTCAAGGCGGACGCGGGGACAATCGACCTGGCCGACGGCGAGTACACCGCCGAGCCGGACGTGCTGGCGGCCATTGCCAACGCGCGGACGGACGGCAGCGGCCCGCCCGAGGCGTGGCGTGATTACTGGGCCGCGACTCAGA
>CAIPEB010000031.1 GCA_903863885.1 uncultured Planctomycetaceae bacterium
CGGCTCTCGTCTCTCCTCGCTCAGCTCTCGTGTCCCCTGCGTTACAACGCGTTCCGCTGGAGCGAACCGATTCGGCGCGTCCGGATGAATATGGCCTTCGGCCAAACGTATGATTGCGTGCGTCATCCTGGGGCGTCGCCGACTTCGTCGGCTTTGCCCCAGGCTACGATGAAGGAAGGCCCTTGGCCTTCAATTGACGTATTGAAATGCGTTTCAACGGACATGCGATTCGGATGTCGCATGCAAGGAATTGCAGGATGTTTGAACACGGTTGGACGAGCTACCCGTGGCACCCGGAACGGAGAAGTATGTCGTCAAACATGCGAGATGGAATGGGCTGACTGTTAAAGCTGTTCGAATTCGATAGACTGGCAACGAGATTGACCACACTCCAACGACTATTGCAGGTGGCTCCATGAAGCGAAACGTCTACTCGCGGCGCAGGTTTTTCGAGGTCTCGTCCGTAGCGATGGGAGCGGCTGCATTCAGCCGACCGCTGATTCTCACCGGCGGCGAGGCGGCCTCCACCGCGGCCAACAGCAAACTGAATCTCGCTCTGGTCGGCTGCGGAGGGCAGGGCAGGGGAGTGATGAGAAACCTGCTCTCGTGCGGGGCCAACCTCGTGGCATTGTGCGATCCTGATCCCGAGATGATTGCCAAGGCAAGGTCCGATGCGGGCAGTCCGGGCGGCGAGACAGCCAAGGCCTACGAAGACTACCGCCGACTCCTTGACGAATCCAAGAACATCGACGCGGTGCTTGTCGCCACGCCCGACCACTGGCACTCGCACATCTGCAAGGCGTTCATGAAAGCCGGCAAGCATATTTACTGCGAGAAGCCGCTGACTCACAGCGTGGCTGAGGCGCGCGAAATTCGCGAATTGTCGCGGACCTGCAATGTCGTCACGCAGATGGGCAATCAGGGCAGCGCGAGCGAGTCGCTGCGCCGCTGCACGGAAGTCATCAAGGCCGGCGCGCTGGGCCAGATCCGCGAAATCTACGAATGGGGTATCGGCGTGACAGCCAGCGAAGGAAAGGCCGAAGGCGAAGATCCCGTACCAGCCGGATTCAATTGGGATCTGTGGGTCGGGCCGTCGGCGATGCGACCGTACAAGAAGGAGGTCTATCATCCCTTCCGCTGGCGCGGCTGGTTCGACTTCGGCAATGGCGGCATGGCCGATTTCTGTTGCCACTCGCTGAACCTGCCGATGCGGGCATTGGACCTGGGTTATCCCAACAGAATCGTCATCAACATGCAGGACGGAAAACAGACGCCCGGCAAAGCGGCGGTGGAATACCATTTTCCGGAGCGAGGCAACCTGCCGCCCGTCGTGATCCATTGGCAAGGCGACGGCACGCCGCCGGTTGAAGTGATTCAGCCCATGGTCGATATCTACAAGGAGAATGTGCCCAGCGGTGTGATGATTCTCGGCGAGAAGGGCTGCATTTACACAAGCCACTGGAACAACGGCGGCCTGATCCGGTTGCAGGGCGAACCGCGTCTGAAAGACATCTCGCACCACGAAGCGACCGAGAACATTCCCAAGACGCTCCCGCGCAATGACCATTTCAAGGAATTTGTGGACGCCTGCCGCGGCGAAGGCAAGACGTTTTCAGATTTCGACACCGGCGGCAAGCTCACCGAGATCGGTCTTGCGGGTGTGGTCGGTCTCCGCGCCGGAAAAACCCTGGATTGGGACGGCGAGAAGATGGAAGCGACAAACGCTCCCGAAACATCGCGATTCGTGCACACCGAGTATCGAAAACAGTGGCTGATTTAAGTCATCGCCACTCGTTCGAGACGACTCGATCGCCTGCTGCGTGACCTTTGAAACGCAAGCGTCTCGCAGTACATTTACAGCGAGGCAATCAGCGTCGGTCGAGCGACCGGCTCCGTTTGACATTTTGCGCCGCGACCGCCGAGTTTTGAGAACGCGCGGAAGCGTATCTCTCGAATCCCGTCAACGCGCCGCGGTGCTACCACACGATAACTCGCAAAGGAAGCAATCATGCAGAATTTCACGTACAAGAACCCCACGGAGATCCTCTTTGGCAAAGGCATGATCGCGGAAATCGCCACGCGAGTTCCCAAGGATGTCCCCGTGCTGATGACCTACGGCGGCGGATCGATCAAGCGGAACGGCGTTTACAATCAGGTAAAGGCAGCGCTGCAGCACCACAACGTCTGCGAATTCGAAGGCATCGAGGTTAACCCGACCTACGAGACGTGCATGAAAGCCGTCGAAGTGGTGAAGCAGAATGAGATCAAGTACCTGCTCGCCGTGGGCGGCGGATCGGTCATCGACGGCACGAAATTCATTGCTGCCGCCGCCGAGTACAGCGGCTCGGATCCGTGGGAAATCCTGACGACGATGGGAGGCTGCCTCAAGTCCGCGATGCCCGTCGGCGTCGTCCTCACTCTGCCTGCGACCGGCACGGAATCCAACTCGAACTCGGTGATCTCGCGCAAGTCGACTTCCGAGAAACTCCACTTTTTCTCGCCCCACACCCACCCGACATTTGCGGTGCTGGATCCTGAAACCACTTTTTCGCTGCCGGTCAAGCAGGTCCGCAACGGGATCGTTGACGCGTTCGTGCATGTCATGGAACAGTACATGACTTATCCCGCCGACGCGCCGCTCCAGGACCGGTTGGCAGAATCAATTCTGCAGACGTTGATCGAAGTCGGCCCCAAAACACTGGCCAACCTGACGGACTATCAGGCCCGCGCGTCCTTCATGTGGAGCGCTACGCTTGCGCTGAATAACCTGATCAACTGCGGCGTGCCCCAGGATTGGTCAACTCACATGATCGGCCATGAACTGACCGCCTTTTACGGCCCCGATCACGCCGAGACTCTGGCCGTGGTGCTGTTCGGCGTGTGGCAGCATCAACTCGCGCAGAAAGAAGCCAAGCTGCGACAGTACGGCGAGCGGGTCTGGGGAGTGAAGACGGCACAGGAAGCGATCGACGCGACCGAGAAGTTCTTCCTGTCGCTGGGAATGCCGACGCGGTTGAGTCATTACAAGATTGACGCCGCCGAAGCCGCCGCGCGGGTGCACGCCCGGTTCACGGAGCGGGGCTCAGTCTTCGGCGAACGCGGCGACATCACGCCGTCCGCCACGGCCGCGATCCTGCGCATGCGGGCATAACCTCTCCCTTACAGCTCAAGATGAGCTATTCAGGCAGAGCCAGAGAACACGTTGACCAATACGTTCGTTTGCCACTGGCTTTACCGGTGCTCTCGGTCGTTGATTTGGACATCCGCTCGATTGGTAACACGTCCAATTCAGGAGGCTTGGCTGTGAATGCTGCCCTAAGGCACTGGCACAGCCAGTGGCACGCAACTGCATTGGTTAACTTGCTTTTCTGCTTCGCGCTGCCTCGTGCGGCTGCTGTGGGACTTTCTGAAGAGGCGAGGATTCCAACGACCTCGACAGAGCACACCGCCCCGCACGCCCCGGAGAGCGATGCCGCAGTCGTTATCGAAACGCTTTTCACTCAACCCGTCACGCCAGCCGAATTCGTAGACGAACGGATCATTGGTGAAGTGCATCCCGCCGGCGAGCGATTCCTGGTGCGGATGGCGAACATGGGCACGGAGGCAGACGTCGCGAAGGTGTCGTGGGATGTGGGCCGATACACGGGTCTGCGATTGGGCACCGGCGACTCGGCGTCGGTTTATCAGCGAGGCCCGGGGCAAGTCGGCGAGGGGACGGCCGTACAACTGCGAGGCACCGAGATCGGCATCTGGATTGACTCGAATCACCCGCGCCCTCAACAAGGAGAATTGCTTCCGGTTTGTCCGGCATACTGGTGGTGGAATGTGGCGACCGCCCCGCGGCCGTTCAGCAGTGAAGACCGTGAGCTTTCGTTTTCATTCGACCTCAAAGTTCCAACCGCTTTGCGGCAGGGCAAGGCCGAGGTCTACATTTGTGCGCACTTTCTACTGCGAGACAAGCGATCGGGAAAGCAGTTCTGGCTTGGAGCTTCTCTGTTCGACCTTCGCGCCGCCGAGAATTTTCCCGACACGGTGCACATGGACAACTGGGCCGGCGGAACGGGACTGCCGATCCTGTTTGCCGCTTTGAACGACCGGAGCAAATGGTTTCATCCGGGCCCGGGTTCCGCCTGTTTTTCGGACAAGCCTTTCGACGACTACCGGCGATTTGATTACCGCGTCCGCTCAACGGAATTGCATGTCGCGCTGACTGCGATAAGGGACCGCCTGCCGCACCACGCAGACATGTCATCCGATCCGGGCGATTACCAGTTGACTCATTTCAACTTGAACCCGGAAGTTTACTCGCCGGACGACAGTCGAGGTCAACTCGGGCTGTCGATTCGCGACATTCGCGTCCGGGTGCTGGGCCGACGGTGAGAAAAACCGTTATCCTGACAGGGCCTGCGCGATCGACCCGGACGAGTCAAATAAGGAGAACCTGTCGCATGACCCACCCGATGCGAACCCTGGCGCTGGTTGTCACGCTGTTCGCTGCCCGCGCGGCGGCCGAGACTCAATACTATCACCTTGGGCGGGCCGTCTTCCGCGCGTCGACCATGAACCGCGGACTGGCCGTCGATGATCGGCATTTCTGGGTCGGGGAGTTCGGCGGTTGGGTGCGCTGTTATGGACTTGATGGACAGCGTCAGTCCAACGGAGATGTGGGAGGCGGCACAGTCAAATACCTGGGCCACGGCACGGCGGCGTGCGGCGACTTCGTTGCGACCGGCGCGTGGGATGTTATCACGGTCTTTCCGAAAGACGGCGGTTCGCCTCGAAACATTAGACCGCCGATCGCAGGCAACCCTTGTGCCGTGGCGTCCGACGGCAAGACGATCTGGGCGATGAACTACCAGTCTCCAGTGATGTATGAAATGGACCTGGAAGGAAAACCGCTGCGGCAATTCACCACGGCGCAGAAGTCCTCGGCGACCTCGCAGGATATCGCCGTGGACTGCGACGGGCACCTCTATGTCCTTGATGGCGAGGGGGGCGGCAGCAAGAGTCTGCTGGAGTACCTGCCCGACGGCAAGTTGGTACGCACGCACAGCCTGGCCGTGAAGGCTACGGCCATAGCGATCAACCCGAAAGACAAGACCAAGACACTGTACACGGTCACGTTCGACGGCGATCCGGTGGTTTATGAATACAAGCTCGCGTCCGGCTTGCCCCAGGGAGGGGCGCTGCCGCGACTGGCTCAAATCAAGTACCGGCCGGATGGCCCTGATTTCGTCATCGAGAACGGCACGAGCCGCTTTAATCGTCCGCTTTACGGGTCAAACACTGCGTTCTTCGTCTACGCCGGCGATCTGCCCGAATTCATGTTGTCGTTACCAGGCAAGGGAGGATCGATACGTTTCGGCCTGGTGTCGGGCGACTCGTCCAAATGGCTTGCCGAGGCGGACCGGGTGTTGGCCCGTTATCGCGCCGGGGCCATGCGGTACGAGATCAAGGACGCGATGCTCGGCGCCGGTTCACTGACCATCGACGTGATCCCGAGGCCCGAGAGCGAGGGCGCAATAATCCGCTTGGCTGCAACGCCCGATGTGACGCCCGTGGAACTGGTGTGGGCCTTCGGAGGCGCAACCGGCGAGTTTCAATGGAGCGGTTTCGACACGTGCGGCTACAGTCCCGAGTCGGCGCTTTGGCTGAAGCCCGAGGATTGCATCAAGCACGATTTCAAGATCACGCCGGGCGGTTTTGAATTACGTTCGCCCGCCTACACGGAGAGGCCGCTGATCGGCACCGTTCCGCCGGGCACATCGATGAAGGTTGCCAACGCCAACAAACTCCAATCTCCGCGCGACCTGCTCGCATCCGATGCGGAAGCGCAGCCGATCCTTGCCGGAACCTGCAAGTTGCAACCGGGCGAACCGGTCTGGGTCGCGCTCGACCGGATCGGCCCCAACGCGGCCGCGCCGCCTTACGACGCAATGGCCGGCGGATTCGAGGCGGCGGAGGCCCGGCGAAAAACGGTCGCCGAACGAGTCAAAGTGAGCACGCCCGATCCTCATATCAATGCCGCGATTCCGGCGATCTGCTCGGCCGCCGACGGAATCTGGGATCCGCCGGTCTATATGCACGGCGGAGTCGCATGGCACATGCCCTATCTGGGATGGCGCGGCGCTTACGTCGCGAGCGACTTCGGCTGGTTTGATCGGGCAAAGACCCATTTTCGCGAATTCGCGGCCGTTCAGCTCAAAGAGCCGGCAGACGCTCCTCCCAAAGCGGACGAAGAATCCAATCTCGCGAGGCCCGCGAAGGATTCTGTGATCTATACCCGCGGCTACATCCCGTATCACCCGAAGGCGGACGAGCGAGGCCCCTACGACATGCAGCAGGTGTATATCGATCAGCTGCTGTGGCACATCCTCTGGACCGGCGACCTCGATTTCGCACGCGAGATGTGGCCGACACTCGTCGCACATTTGGACTGGGAAAAACGCTGCTTCGATCCCGACAATGACGGGCTTTACGAGAATCTCGCCAACACGTTCATCAGCGATGCTCACCATTATAGCGGCGGCGCTTGTACCCAGGCATCGGCATACAACTACCGCTCGCTGCGCATGGCCGCTCGACTGGCGCGGCTGCTCGGCAAGGACCCGCAGTCGTTCGACGCCGAGGCCGATAAGACACTCGCGGCCATGAACCGGGTGCTCTGGATGGCGGACCGCGGATGGTACGCCGAATACCGCGATCTGCTTGGCCTGCAGAAGCTTCACCCCAGCGCGGAACTTCCGACCGTCTATCACCCGATCGATTCGTTTGTGCCGGACCTGTTCCAATCTTGGCAGATGCTGCGCTACGTCGATACGGCGATGGAGCGAGTTCCGGTTGACGGCGATTCGGTGATGCTCTGGTCCTCGAACTGGGTGCCCTTCATCTGGAGTGTTCGCGACGCATGCGGTGTCGAAGTGGCCCACACTGCGTTGGCGAACTGGCAGTCCGGACGACCGCGCGAGGCGTTCAATCTGTGGCGGGGTGCGATCGTCGACTCGATGTACCATTGCCGTGCTCCCGGCGCGTGCATCGGCACTTCCGAAATCGACGGGCACATGACCGGCCTTTGCACCGATTTCGCCGACACCGTGGGCATGTACGCCCGATCGCTCGTCGAAGGACTGTTCGGCATTGTGCCCGACGCACTGGAAGGTGAACTGGTAATCCGGCCCGGGTTCCCGGGGCAATGGGCATCGGCGTCGATCGACACTCCCGATGTGGGCTACGCTTTTTCCCGCACGGGCCAGACCGACACCTACAAGGTGCGTTGCCAATTGCCGCGACCGATGCGACTGCGATTCCAGGTCGCCGCCCGCACCGCCGACATTGCGAAAGTAACGGTCAATGGCGGGCCGGCCAAATGGCAGAGTGTGTCCGGCATTGGCGAGCCGACAATAGAAATTCCCGTCCCCGCGGCCGATGGCGCGGTGCTGGAGATCACTTGGGGCAATACGGCAATCGCCGCTCCAAAGTGCCCCGCGATGCTCGGCCGCGGCGAGAAGCTCGCAGTGAACTTCGAGCCGGCCCGATTGCGCGAGATCAAAGACCCGCAGGCGGCGCTGCTCACCCCGGTTATCGAGTCGGCTTCACTCAAGGCAACCGTTGCCGGTCTGGCAGGCCATCGCACGGCGTTTGCACGCGTCGAACAAGGACAGCTTTCCTGGTGGGTGCCGCTCGAATTTGAAATCCGCGACGCGATGGAGGTGACTCAGACGTCGCTGGAACCTGACGGCAGCGCCGTGCAATTTGCAGTACGCAATAACACGGACAGCCCGATTGCCGCGCAGGCCGCCGTTAAGTGCGGAACGGAAACGCAGACCATCACTTTGAATGCCGCGCCCCGTTCCACTTCCGAGTGCGTGCGCGTTCCTGCCCGAGGCATTGTTCCGGGCACCAATCCCATCACGATCGCGATCGGCGAGCAGCACAGCATCGTCGGCTCGATCGTCGACTGGCGCAACGGCGGCCCCAGCCTTGCCGATTCGCTCGAGTGCATCGACCTGTCGAGCAAGTTCAACGACCGCGTGACGGAGATCTTCAAACACGAGTACCGCGCGCCGCGTTCCCCCTATTGCTCGATGCAGATGCCGCTGCACGGATATGGCGACTGGTGCTATTGCGGAAAGCAGGTACCGACGATCGATGATTCGGCGCTGAGAAACGCGGCGGGTGCAGCAGGACGACTGCTCAGTCCGCCGGGCATACCGTTCGCGACGCCGGGACCAGGTTCGGCAAACAACGTTGTGTTCACGTCGCGTTGGGAGAACTTCCCTGTCGAGGCGGCGATTCCGCTCGAAGGCCGCGCGCGACATGCGTGGTTCCTCGTGGCCGGTTCGACTCACGCGATGCACTCGCAATTCGACAACGGCGAAATCATCGTGGACTACGCCGACGGCACCGCGGACCGCCTGCCGCTTCACAATCCGACGACTTGGTGGCCGATCGAGGGCGATTATCAGGTGGGCATCGACGGCTTCTGCATACCAGGTCCCCATCCGCCGCGGATTGACCTCGGTTCGGGACGCGCGACAATCCTGGATCTGCCGCTGAATCCCGACCGCCCGCTTCGCTCGCTCACGATCCGCTGCCTGGCCAATGAAGTCGTTGTCGGGCTGATGTCGGTCACACTGCAGCGTGACAAATGAAGTTCAAGGAGTGCGTAATGCGATACAGCCGTGCATTGAGTTTGGGAGCGCTGATCATCCTGTCGGGAGCTGCGCCCGGCGCCGACTCAGGCGAGGCCAAAGGCGTCCGCGTCGGTTCTTTTCCGCAGGAGACGCGTGTCAATTTCAGCGGGTGGGATGGACTGTCCAGCATGGACGTGCGTTGCGTCGCGATCGGCGGAGATGGCAAGACCTATGCGGGCACCGCGGCAGGGTTGGTGCAGTTTGATGGCAAAGCGTGGCGAACGATCGATGGTTTTTCGGAAGAAATCGCGTTACTGGCTCCTGCTCCGCGCGGCGTGTTCGCCTGGTCGAAAGCGTCGTTGTATCGCTGGGACGCAACGGACCAGCGGGAATTGTTGGCTGCCTGTGATAACTCGGGCCCGCAACCTGGCGACCTGCGCTGCATGAGCGCGGGAGCGACGGTCTTCGTCGGTGGGAAATGCGGTCTGTATCGTGTCGAAAACAAAACGCTTCTACCGGTTGCCGGCCTGAACGAGTTGCTCGGCGACGAGCGTGAGATTCGCCAGATCGCGACTGCTTCCAACGGACTCGAAGCGGTCGCTGCGAATTCCGGGCTGTACTTGAAGAAGAGCGACTCGGAGTGGAAGCAAGCTTTTCCACGAAGCGGAAATCAGAGTTGGGCACCTCACGACGTGCGGGGCGTAACTTGCGATTCACGGGGCCGTCTCTGGTTTGCCAGTCCGCAGGGCGTCGGTTGTTTGGACGGGGATCAGTGGTCGCTCTACACCGGTCACGAAGGCCTGCCCTACAACGATTTCACCACGGCTGCGGCCGGGGAAGATGGAGCGGTCTGGTTCGGCACTCGCATCGGCGCTATTCGCTTTGACGGCAAGCGGTGGTCGTACCGCCAGGGCCTGCGCTGGCTTCCCCACGACGAGGTCCGATCGATTGCCGTGACTACTCGGGGCGACGCTTTTTTTGCCACGGCCGGCGGTTTGGGGCTCATCGAACGACGTCCGATGACGCTCGCCCGGAAGGCCGCATCGTTCGAGGAGGCAATCGACAAATACCATCGGCGCACGCCGTACGGTTACGTGCTGTCCGTCTCGCGCAAGGATCGCGACGACGCGAGCAGCGGCTGGACTCAATCCGACAGCGACAACGACGGCCTGTGGACCAGCATGTACGGAGCGGGCGAGTGTTTTGCGTATGCAGCCACCAAGGATCCCAAGGCAAAAGAGCGGGCGGCGGCGGCTTTTGAGGCCGTGCGGTTTCTCAGCCAGGTTACGCAGGGCGGAACGCCGCCGGCTCTTCCGGGGTTTCCGGCCCGCACGATTCTGCCCGCCGACGGCAAAGACCCGAACCTGGCTGACTACACGCCGGACCGGGACCGCGAGCAGCAGAAGCGCGACCCGCTCTGGAAAGTCATCGTTCCCCGATGGCCGAAGAGCGCGGACGGGAAGTGGTACTGGAAGTGCGACACCAGTTCCGACGAGCTGGACGGCCATTACTTTCTGTACGCGGTCTATTACGACCTCGTCGCTGAAACCGAGGCGGAAAAAGCGAGGGTCCGCGACGTGGTGCTGCCCATCACCGACCACCTGATCGATCATGATTTCCAGTTGGTGGACCACGACGGCCAGCCGACTCGCTGGGCCCGCTTCAGCCCGAAGGACTTGAATGGCGGCCGATTCTGGCCGGGACGGGGGCTGAATTCACTGAGCGTACTTTCGTATCTCAAAGTCGCCGAACACGTCAGCGGGGGAGGGGCCAAGTACCGTGAAGCCTACGATCGACTCGTAAAAGAACATTCGTACGCAACCAATGTCACGGACCCCAAGGTCCAAAACGGGCCCGGATCCGGGAATCAATCCGACGACGAAATGGCCTTCATGTGTTTCTACAACCTGCTCCAGTACGAACAGGACGCCCGTCTGCGAGCCCTGTATGAGATTGCCCTCCTGCGATACTGGTCGCTTGAGCAGCCCGAGAAATGCCCGCTGTTCAATTATCTGTTCGCCGCGACCTATGGGCGGGCCGCCGGAGGCCTCGTCCCGGATTTCGGCATCCGGCTTCCGCGAATCCCGCGGTCCTGCGTGGAAGACGCCGCCGACACACTGATCCGCTTTCCGCTGGATCGATTCAACTGGGGTTACCGCAACAGTCATCGTCTCGATATCACACCGCTGCCGTCTCACCTCATCGACTCGAGACGACACCGCGCGTCGCTTCGAGACGGCACTTGCCTGCCTGTGGACGAGCGGTTTTTCGAATTCTGGAATCACGATCCCTGGAGCGTTGATTCCGACGGTGACGGGCGGACTCTGGCGGACGGAGCAGCGTTCCTGCTCCCCTACTACCTCGGCCTGTTCCACGGTTTCATTCAAGAAGGACAATCGTAGGAATCGAAGAGATACGATTGCGGCGTCTTTTGGCGAGGACAGTGGAACCGGCTCATGCAATCCGGCAAAGAACAACACGGAGCGACTTCAGACTCGGACGAAAGCAAACCGGCGCCGCAGTCAACCTCCGCGGCAGGAAGCATCGGGCCGCAGCGCATGGCAAACCGGCGTTTCCGCGGTTGGCGCGGGTGGCTGCTGCGGTTCTGCCTGCTCGTGGCTTCCCCCGTGTTGTTCTTTGGGGTCGCGGAACTGGCTCTTCGGGTGTCAGGGTACGGGTACCCCACGAATTTTTTTCTCGGCCCGGACAAACAGGGCTTCTATCGCTCGAACCACCGATTCGGCTGGCGTTTTTTCCCCCGCCACTTGGCACGTGCTCCCGAGCCCATCCTGCTTCCGCCGCGGTCGCCCCGCACGATTCGGATCTTTGTGCTCGGCGAATCAGCGGCGATGGGCATGCCGAATCCGGCTTACAGTTTCGGTCGGATACTCGAAGTGATGCTTCGGGAACGTCACCCCGGATTTCAGTTTGAAGTGGTCAACGCCGCGATGACGGCGATCAACTCACACGTCATTCTCGAGATTGCCGGCGACTGTGCGGCCCAGGGCGGCGATCTGTTCGTCATCTACATGGGAAACAACGAGGTAGTCGGTCCCTACGGGCCGGGCACCGTATTCCAGCAGGCGGCCCGCAGCCGCGCCATGATCCAGACCGCAGTCCGGGTCAAGTCAACGCGGACAGGACAGTTGCTGGAAAACCTCGTCGTCTCCGGAGGCAAGTCCGAAAAACAGCCCGGGAAATGGCACGGCATGCAGATGTTCCTGGGCAATCAAGTGCCGCTGGACGACCCGCGACTGGCATTGGTTTATGACAACTTCGAGCGGAATCTGTACGATATCTGCCGCACCGCGCAGCGCGCCAACGCGGGCGTGATTCTCTCGACGGTCGCAGTGAACCTCGCAGATTGTCCGCCATTTGCGTCGCTGCATCGCAATGATATTTCTCCGGACGAACTGGCCAAATGGGAAACACTGTACGCGGGCGGAACCGAAGCCGAGTCGCACGGCGATCTGAATCGGGCGATGGAGCAATGGTCGGCTGCGGCCAAGATAGACGACCGATTCGCTGAACTTCAGTTTCGGATGGGAAAGTGCCTTGCGGCGCTGAACCAGCCCGCCGAGGCCCGGCGGCATTTCCAATTGGCTTGCGATCTCGACGTGCTCCGGTTCCGCGCCGATAGCCGCATCAACGCGGCGATTCGCATGGCGGGCAAGACCAGTCCGCAGACCCTCCGCCTTGTGGACGCGGAACGGGTCTTCGCAGAAACCGGGGGAACGCCGGACAGCGAACGATTCTACGAGCACGTACACTTGACCTTCGAGGGGAACTACCTGCTCGCCAAGACGCTCATCGATCAGGTTGAGGCGGCTTTGCCGGCGGAAGTGCGTTCGCGAGTCTCGGGCCCGGTGCCGTCCAGCAACCAGTGTGCGGAACGCCTGGCACGCACGCCGTGGGACGAATTCCACATGGTCGAGTCGATGGCCAAGTTGACTTCCATGCCCCCGTTCACAGCGCAATTGGGTCACGCCGCGCGCCAGGCTGCGGTCGAAGACCGAGTCAAGAAGCTGCAGCGAGCGGCGCTTGCCCCCGCGGTCCTGAAGGAAGCTATCAAGACCTACGAGCGATCGTTGGCCAATCGCCCCGACGACTGGTACCTGCACGACCACTTTGCCTACCTGGCCAAGGCATGCTCCGCACCGGATGTGGCGGCCGCCCATTGGCAATTCGTGCTGCGGGATTTTCCCTGGCTGACCGATCGACGCGAGCAACTCGCCGAGGCTCTGCTCGACGCGGGGCAAATCGATGATGCCGCTGCGGAATTTCACAGCGTGATGGCAGAGCAGCCCGACAACGCCGCCGCACACAACGGATTGGGCATGGTGCTTCTGCGAAAGGGAAATGTCGATCAATCCATTGAACAATTGAGGCAGGCGCTGAAGATCGACGCCGACAACTATGCAGCTCGGGTCAATCTGGGAATGGCGCTGAGCGAGCAGGGCAAGCTCGACGATGCCGTCGCGGAATTTCAAAGTGCTGTGAAGACAGACCCCGATCGTGTTGAGGCCCGCATCAACCTCGCGACGATCCGCGGCAATCAGGGCAAAGTCAAGGAAGCGGTCACACAGCTGCGTGAAATCGTTCGCCTGCAACCGGACAACGTCGATTGGCTGAGCCAACTGGCCTTTATCCTGGCAACTTGTCCTGATGATTCGATTCGCAACGGTACCGAAGCGGTCAAACTGGCCGAAAAAGCGGTCTCCCTTTCGCAGGGCCAGGATCCGGCAAGTCTGGACTCGCTCGCCGCCGCTTTTGCCGAACTCCGCGATTTCGAGCAGGCCGTTCAATTCTCGGAGCAGGCGATGTCCCTCGCATATCGCCAGAACAAAACGGCGCTGGTCCAGACATTTAAGTCGCGGATCGATCTGTATAAGGCTCACTCACCGCTGCGCGGTGCGCGGTGAACCGCGGACGCCGGATGCCGGATGCCAGATGTCGGCAGCGGCGGATTGCCAAAACCTATGAGTAACCGGTAGCTGGTCGCCGGTGGTCGGTAGCCGGTACTGGTCGGCAGTCGGTGCCAGCCACCGATGCCGCTCTTCCGTCCTCCATATTCCGTACTCCCTCCTCCGTCCTCCCTCCTCCGTCCTCCGGACTCCAGACTCCAGACTCCGGACTTCAGACTCCAGACTCCACACCATTCCCTGCGCGCAAAAAAAGACCGCTGTCGATTCCCACGGTTCGCGGAAATCGCAGCGGTCCTGATTGTCGTCACGTAACGACTTGATCGGCGAGCCGATCAGCAACCGTTACTGCACAGAGGACATATCGCCACCGGAACGGCTTCCCAAGGCACCCCAGACACCGTACGGGCTGGGTCCGCCGGTAACGGCGGGTAATGAGATGTTGCCGGCGCTGATCGTGCTGCTGATGAACTGGACGGAGCCATCAGCCATGACCGCGTTGACACCACCCGGGTGGTAGCTGTCGGGAGGCATGATGTGGGACGAACCCCATTCCGAACCCCAGTTCGTGCAACCGATCGAGTTCGGCGGCAGAACGGTGGTGAAACCATTCTGGACGACCGCACCCCAGCACCAGTTCACGCCACGCAGACGTTCGATGCCTGGAGCATTGATAATGGTGTTGTTCGGGCCCTTGTAGACGAAGCACTGGGTAGCCGGGTTCGACCCGAAATCGCGCCAGTCGCTCGTCACAGCGTACGCACCGTGGATGGTGGACTGACCGTCCACACCAATCGTGTGCTCGCTCATCGCCAGCGTATTGCTCGTTCCATCGCGAGCAGCGGCGAGGTTGTGGAACGTGTACTGACCGAACAGACCGCGGTTGTTCGCGGCATCACCGCCGGCACCATTGCCAACGGTCGGACGGTCGCCCGCGTTGAAGCAGTAGTTCATGTCACCCTGCCAGTTGTACGGACCAGCGGAGAACTTTCCACCGGCACCGTCCGAGGGGCAGAGCAGTCCAGGGACCTGGACGTGGTGCGGCGGGAAGTTCCAGCCGTACCATGGTACCGGACCCCAAGCGGGATAGCCGGCCTGCGCGGTTCCGAAGCTGTCATACAGCGAACCCTGTTCGATGAATGGCAGCATGTGGACGATACCGCTCAACATACCGTAGTTCGAGGTCGATTCCGGCGGCGGACCACCACCACCACTCGTCCCTTGGCCGAGGGACGGCAGCTTCTTGAACGTGTCGTGATAGTTCTGCAACGCCAATCCGAGCTGCTTCAGATTGTTGCTGCATTGCATGCGGCGGGCCGCTTCGCGTGCGGCTTGTACCGCTGGTAGCAATAACGCCACCAAGATGCCGATGATCGCGATGACCACCAGCAGCTCCACCAGTGTGAAGCCCTTTCTGCCTCTCAGGCCATTCATGACCCATCCTCCCAGCTAAAAAAGTGGATAAGGGCGAACGCCCACAACCCCAGAAAACTCAAAAAGAATCGCGAACCTCGACGGCAGGAACGCCGTAATTAGAACTCGTGCCCATATACTCTAAACGGTAAATTCGTACGCCGCAACATAAATCCTGCGGAAATCCCCCGACCGATTGCCCACCAGGAGGCTGACCCTCGGACGGGGGTGACTTGCAGCGTAAAATCGGGCTAGTTGGACTTCATCTCGAACGTGAAGTTGTTTTCGCCAGCCTTGACCTCGGCGGTCAGTCCGGACGTATCGGCCTTGGTGTACTTATCCGGAACTTCGGACTTTCCTTCGGCGACTTTGCCCTTCATCACGGCTTCCATCATCGCCTTGGTCTCTTCCGGTGTCATCTTCTTGCCGGAATTCCGCGGATCTTCCTTCGGTCCCGAGTCGCCACCGACGCTCTTGGTGATCGCAACCTTGTAGGAACCGGCCAGGGCGCCGTCACCGGAGACCATGGTCGTCAGCTTGAACTTGCCGTCGATGTCGGTCA
>CAIPEB010000032.1 GCA_903863885.1 uncultured Planctomycetaceae bacterium
GCCAGTCGAGTCGCCCGTCGGCGAGCAGCTTGCTGCTGAGGTCGAGAATGTGGCTCGTGGTCACCGACGGCAGGGCTTGCTGCCCAGGCTTGAGAAAAGCAATCTCAGCAATCTGGGTGTTCTCCTGCACCTGGGAACTGGTGATCAGCAGGCGAAAGAAGCGGGCGCTGGCCGGCTCGAATTCGATCTGAACCGGACCGATGTCGGCGGTGAATGCCTTCAGCGTCTTCCACTGTTGGCCGTCGTCCGATTGCTGGATCTGGCAGTCGCGCGGTCCGAACTCCGGCCGTGGAACAAACAGCAACGCGCCCGCAGTGAACGGCTCCGCATACTCCATCGCGATCCACTCGGGTTTGGCCGGAGTGGGCGCCTGACCGGCCTTCTCGCCGTTGGACACCCAGAAGGTCTCCTCGTCGCGATCCAAGGCGCGCTCCAAGGGATATCGCGGATGGGAAGAATTGGCGGTCACCGCCGGCTTCGGGTTCTCTTCGGGATCGACCGTGGCGGGCGGCATGGGGCAGGCCAGCACGGCCACGTCCCGGTAGTCCAGGCCGCCAGCCGCGGGCAAGGTGCCCGGCAACGCCCCAGGGCCTTGGAAGACCTTCTGGCTCTGCACCAAGCGGCGCATCGACTGTTCGACGGACACCCACGGCCCGCCCGCGCCGGAATAGCCCGGCCCATTGTGGAAGGCAATCTTCATACCCAGGCGATCGCACTCCCGGATCGCGTGCCGCACACATTCGTACCACGCATCGCTGAGCGGTTGGGCCCGGTCCTTAACGCTCTTGGGCGCGAAGCTCCAACCCCAGCCTGCAACATGCTCGTAATTGGGGAACAGCAGCACACCGCCGATGCCTGCGCGGTGGTAAGCCTCGAGGTCATACGTGACGGCCTCCTTGCTGACGAAGTCCGAAATCCAAAACCACATGATCCACGGCTTGGCTGCGGATGGCGGCGTAAGAAAATCGCGCCGCAGCTCGTCTTCAGCCGCGAGAGCGCCAACGACCATGAACCCCACCCACACCGCCAGTGACAGGACTTCGCGTCGTGTCATAAACCGATCTCACGTCAAAAAAGCTTGGCCAAGTTGATCTTGCCGGTCGTGTCAGCTTCGGTGCCCAGCGACAGGATTGAATCGTCGATGACGCCGTGTCTATTACGAGCGCCGGTCCGGACGCCGGAATTGTACGTCTATCGACTGGTGCCATGGAACTGTGTGGCCACCGAATCACGGCATGCGATTGGAGACAGCATCGAGTGAATCGGCTCAGTCCATGCACCAGCCCCTCTTTACGCTGCGTCCGTCTGTCCAGCATCACTCTCCCCGCCATCCTTTTTCGTTTCCGGCGGTGGAGGCAGCGATTCGATCGCCTGCGTCTGGTCGTGCAGTCCGATGTGCGTGTAAATGCCCATCGTCAGACGAATGTCGCTGTGCCTGGCCAGCGTCTGAGCTGTTTTCGGCCGCACGCCTGCCCGTTCCAAGGCCGTGATAAACGTGTGGCGATGGGAATGGAAGTCGGCGAAGTGACCTGCCGCATCGCGGTACTTTAGAAAGTCCGACTCTTCCCGGCGACGTTGTTCCTCTTCGTTTTCAGCCTCTTTGATCCAGGTCTTGCGTGCCCGTTCCAGATCCCGTTGCATCATCTCGGCCGTGCGTCGCTGCTTGCCGCCCGGTACGCTCCCGGAAATCGGAAACAGCAAGTCGTCGGGCCCCAGGTGCGGTTTGGTCTTCAGCCATTTGACGAGACGATTGACCAATTCCGGATGCAGAACTTGTGCGTCTTTCCGCCGTCGCTTGCTGTACGCCGCCGCAAACGGTAAATACCGTTTTGGATCTTGGAAAAAGGGTTGGCGCGTGCCACGTCTCACAAAAACGGTTCCGCAATACCGCAAGCACCGCGCGAGTGGACATGCGGCGGTCAGTATCGACACACGCGATTTCTACCTCGGTCCGTATCTCAGCAAAGCCAGCCTGATCGAATACGATCGCCTGATCGGCGAATGGCAGGTCAGTCGCGAACAACGCATGAATCGGAATCGTCAGCATGGATTACCACGCGGATGCCAAGCTGGCGAAGGGAACGAGCCTCGATTTCTTCATGATCAAGGACGGTTTTCGGCGCGCAGCCCAATGTCGGTTTGTCGCCGAGTGTTCTGACCGTTGCGTCGGGCCACTTGGTCGCTTTTGCCGAGGCGAACAATCCTTACGTGCTCAATGGTTTCGAGGATGGCGCGCTCGGTCCCAATAGCGACTTCAGTGATGCGATGTTCGCCATCGATATCGGCGTTGGCAATGTAAACGCCCTGCTGGGCGGCGGGGCGAACCACTCGTCAAGCATTCCCGCTCCCGAATCTGGCGTGATCTGGGCGCTTGTCCTTGGCGCGGTCTTTCAGCGAATTCGCCGCAAGCGAGCGAGTGTACTCACGACGGTGGCCTGAACATCACTGCGGTTTCTGTGGCAGGACCTCCATCGCTTGGATGAAAGCATCGGCGGGCGCTGCTTCGGCCGCGACAGCCTGCCCGTCCTTGCGATGCGGGACCGGTAACTTGTCGTCGGAATTGCCGCTCAGCCGCACTTCGATTATGCCCTCGCGCGGGACTACGCCGGCAAATTCCAGTGCCAGCGCGCGGTTTGGACCGCCAGCCCGGGCTGCGACATCCATTCGCCCAACCGCCTCCTGCCCGTTGATTTGCACGGAAACTGAATTGCGTCGCGTGTCGACGCCGCGGGAGGCCGCGAAATGCAGCCGCACCGTGTACGTGCCGGGCGCAACGGTCGCCTGGGCGATCAGTTCTCGACCGTGGATACCGTAGCGATACAACTCCGCGTCGGGGGTGCCCTCGATGGGATCGCGGACGGCCGTCGTATGCCAGGCGGCAGCCACAGAGTCTGTTCCGTCGCCGCTGCGGACAACGAACTCGCAGCCGGGTTTCCAGCGGTTGCCTGCCGCGTCATTGTAGTCGTCGCGTTTCGGATATCCGAAGATCCACCGCTGCGCCTCGGTCGGGCCGTGGCCTTCGCCGAAATCCACCACGCCAGTCGCCGACGAACACTGCACGCCTTCCAGCCACACGGTGTCGCCGGCGGACCGCGGATTGCGGCACCCGCGGGCGACCAGTCGCAGTTCGTGCTCGCCTTGAGCCAAACCGCTCGCAGCGAATAGCGTTTGGCCGGCTAGGGGAGCATGGGAAGTTGGAATCCAGAAATCGACCGGCGCACGTTGTTTCACACCGTCGATCCACACCTCGGCCAACCCGCCCGATGCCCCCACGCGGCCGATCAGGCGCACCTGGTTGCCGTGGAATCGCACGATGGCCGCGGCGCCTGGCTGCGGTGTTTCACGGCATGTTCCCGCCGTCTCCCAAGAGCCCTCGCAAGCGAACTGATCGGCGGCGAGCCACTGCTGCGGGTCGTTGCCTTCGATCGCGACGCTTCGCGCCCCGTCGTGCCGGATCGACACGATCCAATCACCGCACGCAAGCGGCCTGGCAGTAAAACCGTTGGCGGCCGGATCGCCGCGGCGCGGCAACGCCACGCCGTCGGCTGTTATTGCCTGCGGATCGAAGGCAAGACGAAACACGTCGATCCCGCCGGCGGGCGAGTCGAAGGCGTCGTATTCGATGCGTCCCTTGGCGTAGACGATCCGCCGGACCGACGAGGCCGAGCGGACCATATGGTTCTCTCGGGGCGGGGCGAACCATTGGGGCTGATAGCCCATTACCGCCAAGGTCGTTTCCAGCGGCAACAGATGCGTCGACTCAAACCACGAACCATTCGTTATCACGCCGCCGTCGATGTTGTCTTCCGCCGCGCCGTGGGGCAGCAGATCGTAGAGGCACAGGATCAACTGCCGCCGGGCCAGTTCCGCCGCCCAGGGGCTTTCGGCCTGAACTCCCAACCGCGCCCATGTGGGCGAAAGCAGCCAAGGACCGGCCGACAGGCATCGCCCGCAACAGCCGCACGATTCCGGGTAGGCCCACGCCCCACTGTACACCTCGCCGTTGGACGCCGGCGACACACACGCCCGATTGATCGCGGTGGAGAGGATGTTCCGCGCGTCGTTCCGCCAATTGGAGAAAAACTCGGGGTAATCCATCAGGTACTCGGCCACGGACGGCGAGACGTTCATGCTCTGCGTGGGCTGTTCCCAATCCCAGTACTGGCGGCCCCAGGTGTCGTGGGCGAGCCAGGCTGGCAGGAGCGTGTCGCGGATATACGCCCGGGCGGCGTCGCGGGCGGCGACGATCTCGCCGTGCTGTCCCTCGTGGCCGGTGCGGATCAACTCGTCCAGAAACTTGGCGATCCACACCACGCCGCCGGTGAGCTGGTTGTTTTTGCCCCAGGGCACTTGCTCGGGGTTGGCGTAGCGACCCCAAGGGACGGCGCCGGGGGTGCGGTCGCAGCGGGCGGCCAGCACGTCGCCCCAATGACGCGCGGTGTCCAACCAGCGGCGCTCGCCGATGGATTCGTAGGCCAGCACCAGACCGTAACCCACGCGGCCAACGATGTCCAGCTGGATGAATCCCGTCGGATCGCACTGGCCGTACGGCTTGCCTTTGACCGGCACACTGATGCAGAACTTCGGCCACGGGTAGTCGGCGGGAGTTTGCGTCAGGTCGACGACGAGGTCGGCTTGCATGGCCAAATGGGCCTTGGCCGCGGGGTCGCCAGAATATCGATAGTAATCGTTCATGACCCGCAGCACGTAGCCGGCCAACTGCCCGCGGTCGCCGTTCATCCAGTCGTCGAGCGGTCGGGTGGCGATGTTGCCGTCGGGGGTGATCGACCAGAAACTGCTCAAAAGATATTCGGGCACGTGGGCCGCAGCCTGCGGCGGGCCGATCCACGGATACCGTTTGAGCGTTTCCGCCGCGATCCGCACGCGAAACGCGGCCAGGCCGTCGCTGCCGTGATACCACGGGGCGATTACGCCGTGGCGATCCTCGACCGTCTCGTGAGCGTAGTACCGCTTTTGACGTGTCGCAGCGCGGCATGGCGACGCAGCCTGTGCGGCAACGCACGCAATCGCCAACGCCGCTGTAAACCGGACAACCCATCGAGTATTGCTCATCATCGCGCCTCCGGATCCCATTGTAGCCGTCCAGCCCTTGCCGCAATCTCCTGATGACGCGGAAGAGTTGCGAAGATGACCCGGCGATCCTTGGCAGAGCGATCCCGTCGAACCAGTCCGGCACATTCCAGTCGGTCGACAACGCCGGTCATGCCGGGCACCACTGAGATGGTGCGCGCGGCGATCTTGGGTGATCGGTAGAGGCTGGCCTGTCTTTCGTAGGATGTGCAGCACGTTGTAATACGTGCGTCATATGTTTTCACGGCAAGCGACGTGAAGGCAGGTTCTTCCTTCTTCCCCGACATTTGACTCGGCGAATTCTGAGAATTACGATCGGGCGGCGCGCATGCCCGCGAGCTGCCGGAGCGGCCATCGTAAGCGATTACGAATGCGATTTCCCGGCGGGAGAATTACAAAGTCGGTACAGTAAGACACGACAAGGAATGACCAAATGAGGAGAATCGTCGGGTTGGGGTTCTGCGCGATAGCGGCATTTCTGTTCGCTGCGCGATACATGTGTGTTGCGATTTTCGGCAGCGGCGTGTCCTCCTGGAGCGCACCCCTGTTTCGCAACATTTACGGCTATGTCGGTTCGGGGCTATCTGTCGCCGCTGGCATCTCGTTGCTCGTCGGGATCGTCTACCTGGTCTGGGGCGAGATAACTGGCAAGTAAAGGAACTGGGACCGAACCAGCCAGTAGACATGGACCGGGAGAACTGCCGCGGCCTTCGGCTCTGGAGGTCCCACCGGCCAGTCACCGGCACGTTCTATCACAAAGATACACGCTCAGCGTGCCGGAGCGCAGTGTGTCTTGTCTGGTCTTCAGCCCCGACGGGAAGACGCTGGTAACGGGAGGTGTGGACGGGACAATTGGGCTCTGGACTGTGGCGACGGGCAAGGAATTAGCCAATCTGGCCGGGCATTTCGATGAGGTGCACGCCCTGGCGTTCGGTCTGGACGGGAGACTACTCGCCTCGGGAGGCTGGGACCATGCAGTGAGGATTTGGGACGTGCCGTCGCAGAAATAGGTAGCCGAGGGCGTACCGCGAGATTTGCTTTCGAGGTGGTGAATCAGACGCGCCAGTCAATGGATTGGAACCGAGCGGCGGATCGGGTCGGTCGTGATGGCAAGCCGTTCTGTCCGCCGCCGGTACACCCATGACGACTCGGCAAGCATGGCGACTGACATCGACAATCCGTATGCCTCGCCCGCGTTGGACGCAAACGGTCCAGTGCTTGTTATGTCCGGTTCCACTTTGCGAATCCCCGTCGTCAGTAGCACTGCAGCACCAGCCAGACATTGCTGAAGTCCCGCTTCTTCAGGTCTTGATCACGGATCCAGAAGTAGATCCTCCCGGAATCGCCCCACATCGTTCCCAGTTCAGCGTCCGAATCGACCTGAAGCAGGAGTTTCCAATCGTCGGCTCCCTTCTCCAGGGCCGCTCGTCTCGGATCGGCAAAGCCCTCAGGGCTTCCGGTTGAGATTCCGTGCGAAACCAACTGGCACTCCAGCGTCATATCTCCCTGCACCTGATCTGGATGCCCGAACATGCGGTGGGATGACCCTACACCAGCATCCAGCAGATTAATGTAAGTGTCGCCCTCCTTTTCCGACAGCTTCAGCCGGTCGACTTCCTGGGAATCCCATGACGGAAGTGTGATTTCGTTATGGAATCCCAATTCACATGGCTGGAAACGACATTCCTCCGGCAATCCAGCGGGCGGCTTGGTGGGACGGAGCTTTTCCAGATCGCCGTCGTGATATATCACAGACCAGTGGCCTCGATCCTTGGGGTCGAAGCCCCAAACCTGGTCTTTCGCTTCGTAGAAGAAATACAAAATACCTGATTTTGGCAGCCACCCGTCTGTGTCGTAGGGATTCAAATCCTGCAATCGAAGCTGGGCAAGCAGGGCCATCGGTACACCGTTGCACTGCGGCCACATCGTGCCCTCGGGAAGATCGGGAGTTCCGCCCAACTTTGAGCTTCCCAACTTGACATCGTGACTGGCCGACGCAGCCGTCAGGCGGATCGAGACAGCCATCCGTTTCTCCAATACGTCTGCAACTCGGCTCAATCCGAAGTTCGCTAGTTCGTCCCGAAGTTTTCGCTTCGCAGCGGTCACTCGGTCCGTCATCGGCACACTGTTGTCTTTGGAAACTTCAGTGGAAATCCGCGTCCGTGGTGTCCGTTCCCGTTGAGTAGCCCCTTTCTGGCAACCACCGGTCAGTATCGCCACCAAGATGATGGTCGTGGTTAATCGCATTTCGTTTGACCTTTGCTATAGCACAGTCCCATGACATGACGGAGGGCAAAGAAGTTCGGAACAACCGATTGCATTGCCGTCAACATTGAAGCGGCACCAACTCCGATTGGTATTATGCAGGTCGCAGAGTTGGACGACAGCGAGCATCAGCCTTTCACGTCCGATCCTCGTACCAATATCGCCAAGCGTAGTCCTTAAGCCGGTGTCGGGCCAACAAGAGGCAGCACGCCCCCCGCAGCACAGGTGCCCCAACCGGTTGCGTTCGGCGAGCAGGCCCCGCTACCGTAGAAGGCTAAGATCGACAAATTGCTGGCCGTTGCATCCAGCTGAGGGATCGAGATCGGGTTTCCATAGCACTAAGCCTAGCAGGGAATACGTGGAGGGAAGATGGGTCGATTACCGCAGCAGGAAAGTGGAAAGCACCGCAAACCCACCGACAACAAGACACCCTTCCCAAACGGGCTTGCACAACCCGCACTGCGAGCATTGGCGAGTGCGGGCTACGACCATCTGGAGCAACTGGCGGGGGTGCCCGAGTCGGACGTGCGTGCATTGCACGGCATTGGCCCTAACGCTTTTCGGAAGCTCCGTGACGCACTCTCCACTCTCGGGCTTTCGTTCACTGAGTCGAAATCAGCGGCTACGGCAGCGGTTCCCAGCAACTTCGCCGATCTGTGGTGTGAAGACCGAGGACGACAAGGGGCCGCATTGGAGCTGATCCTCGACAACACATCGGAGCCCGTTGACTGGGCCTACACCGTTTGGGACGAACTGCTCACACAACTCAGCGACAAGAACAATCGCAATCGGTCCATCGCCGCACAGGTCTTGTGCAATGTGGCGAAGAGCGATCCATCGAAGCGAATGCTGCGGGACTTTCCGGCGTTGTTCGATGTCGTCAACGACGAGCGATTCGTGACGGCACGCCACGCTTTGCAGGCGATGTGGAAGGTCGGTTGCGTGGGTAAAAAGCACCAGGAACTGCTGGTAGCTGCCCTTGAAAAGCGGTATTCGGATTGTGCCAGCCACAAGAACTGCACGTTGATCCGCTATGACATCATCGAGTGCCTTCGGAAGCTGTTTGATGAAGTCCACGACGAATCGATCCGAACCCGTGCCATGGCTCTCATCGAACTTGAGACCGATCCAAAATACCGTAAGAAATACTTGGCGCTCTGGCCGAAGAAGTGAACAACCAACTGCAGGCGACGATATGGCAAGGGCCAAACCCCCCAAGGACATCGGCGACTGCTCGCTCGTTTCCCTGCCGACGTTCGGGTGATGCTTGAGAAGGCGAGGACGAACCCAAGGCATTAACCGCAATCCTGATGGGTCATGAAGCCGAAAGGCGCTTGAATGCCGCCGCAAGATGGCAGCGATCAGACCCACTAGCGGCCCGACGTTGCCACGCCCAGATCTCAAAAGTGCGAGTTTACTTCGCTTTGGTGTTGATCTGGTCGCACCGCCGCCGTCCGGCCTGGCTTCAGATGCCTGTGTATCGTCGTCGCATCGCTGGCGGGCGACAAGTTGAGGCCCACTTTCTCGCTCATCTCATTGGACGCAGCCAGAGCGGGCAGCCATCGCATACCCCCGCAATGCGGTGCTCAAGACCGGATCTCGGCCAAGGAACTCATCCACGATTTGCTGAACCTCCTCGGGGTAATGCAGATGCCAATGCCCGAGTCCGTGGATTGCACTTTCCCGACATGCCTCGGAGTCGAGAGAAAGGATGCCTTTCATGACCTGGAGAACCGTCCGGTCTTCCTGCTGACGGGAAGGGTCAAATGGGTTTCCGTACGACGGAAACAAGTCCCACCACATGTAGCATGCCCTGTTGATCGGAGTGAAGGTCGTCCTGCACAGGTGCCCCAACTCGTCACTGCACGCCACAGCGAAGAACTTCTCGTAGAACACTTGGATCGACAGCAGCCCTCGTTCTCGCACGGACCACGGAACGCTCTCGTCAAGAAGGGCTTGCATGAACGGCTGTCCTTCACCACCGAGATACCAGAGTCCCTGTTCAAGTTGGTCCGGTGAGTAATCCTGCAATAGACGCTCGGGCGACTCAAACAGACGGGTGACATACTCGACGGTGAGCAACGACTCACCGTCCCAAGTCTCCTGGTCGATTTGGAAGTACCACGGTGGCTCGGCGACGGGATGGTCGAAAATGTGCTGGACCCACCGGTCGAATTCAAGTTCACCCGGCATCTTCAGAGTACTCCGCATCGAACGGTGTTCGGGCTTATTCGCCTTCCCACTCCTCGTAGAACCGCCGCAGGAAGTCTTCCATGAACAGGTGCCGCTTCTCGGCAATGGTCCTGCCGGTCGCCGTGTTCATGCGATCCTTCAGCAACAGCAGTTTCTCGTAGAAATGGTTGACGGTCGTGCCGGTGCTCTTGATGTAGGCTTCGGCGGTCTCATGCTCTTCGGGTTGCACCTCGGGATCGTGAATCAACCGCCCCTTGGCACCTCCGTAGGCGAACGCTCGGGCGATCCCGATGGCCCCAACCGCATCCAGCCGGTCGGCATCCTGGACGGACTTTCCCTCCAGCGAAAGCTCGGGCTGCGTCACGCCCGCTCCCTTGAAGGAAATGTCGGCGACGATCTGGCAAACGTGCTCGACGATATTCTCGTTTACGCCCAGCGACACAAGCCAGTTCCTCGCCGCCCGGGGGCCGACCGTCGAGTCGCCGCCGTGAGCTTTCCAGTCAGCGATATCATGGAGAAGGGCAGCCAGTTCTACGACGAGTAGGTCTGCCCCCTCCGCTTGTCCGATTCGTTGTGCAGTTCTCCACACACGATAAGTGTGCCACCAGTCATGGCCGCTCCCTTCGCCTGAAAGGACGGACTTCACGTGATCTGCGGTACGGAGAATCAGATCAGGGTGCTGCATGATGCAATTATCTCCCCGCGGTCAGATCGCACAATCTGCCGCCCGTGCTTTCCCGTCACGACTCGGAGAGCGATGCACTTCTTCCACCGGCATCAGTCATTTCCACTGCCCTTGCGATCGCCATGGCACTTCGGGCAGACTGTCAGAATCGCTCACCATTGCGGTGAGACTGGCGATGGTGAAACTTCCCGTTCCCCAGCGGAAATGCTCGCTGTCAGCAACTTCCAGTTGCCCCGGCGCCATAGCCATAACGGTGGCGATCAAAAGGACCACAATCACTAGCCCCGATGCCGTACGCCAGTTGAGTTGACAGTCAGCTGTCCTCCGGCGGTCACGGCGCCGCCGGTCGCCGGCGGATGACAATCGCGCTTACGAGGTAGAGTCGCGGGCCGAAGTCCCACAGCCAGGGTACGGTCATCTGTACGCTGTCGACCAAAGGCGCCAAGGTCGGGTCCGATACGAACAATTGTCGGATGATGAACGGGTTGACGCCGGTGAAAAAGTTCCGGCGGCTGATCAATTCGACGGCCTTGTCGAACAGACTCGCTTCCGGGACCTGATGCAGCTCGGGGCACGTCTTGGACGAGACGAAGTCCAAAACCAGCATGGCGGTTCCGCCGGGACGCACGAGGCCCAGCAGCAGCGCCAGGTGCTGGGCGCGCAGACGCATGATCATCTCGACAAACCGCGGATGACGCTCGCCAAGGCTGAGCCCGACGCACTGCATCAACTGAGTCAGCAGACACACCGACGCAACCGTGTCGAAGGGGCTCGGCACGTCCAGCGGCGGACGGGTCGCCATCGTCGTGGCACAGATGTCCAGCTCGGCGTCACTCAGCGGCCGCTCGGGTGCTCCGAGCCCCAGGCGGTCGGCGATGAACGTCAAATCCACGTTGCCGTACAGGCGAACGCGGCCGGTGTCCCCGCATCCCTGGCTTTCAAGCCCAGATTGAAGAGCGGTCGCATCCCAGTCGACCAAATGCACCTCGGCATAAGCCCGCAGCAGCGCCGGCAGATCCAGGTCGTTGGAGTTTCCCGCCCCGAGCACGCACAGCCGCCCGTGGGGCGGCGCGGCGTCGATCAGCAGCCGAGTTACGCGGCCGCGGTGCGGTGCGTAGAGTTCCCACCGCCCGCGGCTCTGGTCGTTTTGCAGTTTCTGCTGCTGGGCGATTCGGTTCATCTTCTGATCTTCGTCCCCTTCCCCGGCCGGCAGACGATGCCTCCGCCGACGGAGCGGGCACTCGTCCGGAGACCCGGCCCCGGCGCGAAGTTGCCTGTGGGGGGCGATCAATAGTCCAGGGCGAAAATCCTTCATGGGATTCCGCAGATAGGATGGACTGCGCCGCCCGGAACAGGATATTTCCGCAGCATCTGAAAATCAACACGGGTGGTCGGGACGCTACTCGGCTACAGTATCTGCGTGCGGTTTGTTCTGTGGCGAAGGCCGGATTTCCGCCAGCACGGTTACCTGTGCGCGGCGTTATTGATAGCGGTTGTCCTGTTCATCGTTCGGTGGATTCGCGTCCGGTTTCGTAAGATCCGTGACGACTGCAAGAACCTTGAACGCTTGCATGGAAAGGACGACACTGACATACGTAACGCCTCTTTGCAGGCGCCCAGCGCCCCTAAGCAGTCCGCCCTGACTTTCTCGTTGCAGGAATAATGGATAATGGGCACCCGTCAAGGTTGCCTCCGAGATCAACTCGAATCAACTCGCCGGCGACACAAACTGTTCGATTAGGATGACCTCATCTTTCGAGGCAATGGACGGGTGACCCCATGGATCGAGTCGCGGTCTTCGTGGACGTGCAGAACATCTTCTACACGGTGAAACAGAGCTGCGGATGTCATTTCAACTATCAGGCGTTCTGGGACCAGGCCACCGCGGGTAGAGAAGTCGTCCGAGCCTTTGCCTACGCGATCGATCGCAGGGATCCGAAGCAGATCCGGTTCCAGCAGATCCTCGAGTCCATCGGTTTCGAAGTGAAGCTCAAGCCCTTCATCCAGCGAAGCGACGGCTCCGCGAAGGGTGACTGGGACGTGGGTATCACGCTCGACATGATCGAGTTGGCAAGAGAAATTGACGTCGCCGTGCTGGCGTCCGGCGATGGCGACTTCGACCTCGTCGTCAAAAAGCTCCGGGACCCCTACGGTGTGCAGGTCGAGGTGTACGGCGCGAGGATGCTCACGGCGCTGAGCTTGATCCAAGCCGCAACACGGTTCTTCCCGATCGAGGGACGCCTCTTGCTGCCGAACAAGCCCTGATCTTTCTCGAGAGCGGTGAGTTTTTTTGAAGATGAGCTATGTCTTCGCGTGGATGGCAGCTTTCAATCGTTCGAACTGTTTCTGCAAGTCCGCAAGAAGATTCGTGGCGGTAATCAGATCTCCGGCGTGTGCCGCTTGCTCCACTGCTGACGCTACCTGCTGCAGTTGTTCGCCGCCGACGTTGGAGGCTGCACCTTTAATGGCGTGTGCGGTTCGCTCGGCAGCGTCCCCGTCCCGTGAGCTAAGTGCTTTTTGCAGCGAATCGATCTGCGGAGGCGTCGATTCCAGAAAGCGGGCCAGAATGCTATCCGCGAGTGCCTCATCATCCATCAGGCGAGCGACCAGTCCCGCCCGATCGAAGACGCGTGCTTCGGGCACCGACTCACACGCCGAGACATTACTCGCCGGCACGCCGGTTCGCGTCTCAGGAGTATCCAGCGGCAACCAGGCGTTCAACGCTTCCGCCAATGCCTGGGGCGATACGGGCTTGGTGAGATAGTCGTTCATGCCGGCTTGCAGACAGTTTCGCCGGTCGCCCTGCAAGGCATGGGCCGTCATCGCGATGATCGGCACTTTGTGGTTGAGAACGGGCGACTGCGGGTCGCGGATGATGCGTGTGGCTTCAAGGCCGTCCATCTGCGGCATCTGTACGTCCATCAGCACCAGATCATACTGCATGGTCCTCAGCACCTCGACGGCCTCCTCTCCGTCGGCTACTGCTTCGGCACGCAACCCGAGTTTGTGCAGCATGCCGAGTGCCACCTCCTGATTGACGACGTTGTCTTCGGCCACCAGGATCCTGGCGCCTCGTCGGTGCACGACAGGAAGAGGGCCGCTCGGAGGACCAAAGGAATCCGCTGTCGTTGCGCCTCCTTGTGCGAGTGATTTCGATTCGGCGGTTTTGCCCAGCGGCACCGTGAACCAGAACTCGGAACCGGCTCCCAACTGGCTATTTACGCCGATCTCGCCCCCCATCATCTCGGCCAGTTGCTTGGAAATGGCAAGTCCAAGCCCTGTACCGCCAAAGCGGCGCGTCATGGATGCATCGGCCTGAGTGAACTTCTGAAACAACATATCCCGATGTTCAGGCGGGATGCCGACTCCCGTATCCCGAACGGCAAACCGGATCACGCACGACGTTGCTGTTTCTGCGATTCGACTGGCCCGCACGGTGACTCGGCCGTGGTCAGTGAATTTGACAGCGTTTCCGGCCAAGTTAGTCAGAATCTGACGAAGGCGGCCTGGGGCACCGGAGACCTTCACTGGCACATTCGGTTCCATGACACAGTCGAACTCGATCCCTTTGCATCCGGCCCGCATGGCCAGCGGCGCAGCAAAGCTCTCCAACAGGTCGCGTAAGTTGAAATCCAGCATTTCCAATTTGAGCTTGCCTGCCTCGATCTTGGAGAAGTCCAGAATGTCGTTCACCAGGGCCAGCAGAACTTCGCCGCTGCTGCGGATCGTCTCGGCGTAATGCCGCTGATCATCGCTCAATTCGGTATCCAGCAGCAGTCCGGTCATGCCGATGACGCCGTTCATGGGCGTGCGGATTTCGTGGCTCATGTTGGCCAGGAATTCACTCTTGGCAGCGTTGGCCGCCTCGGCTTTCTCCTTTGCTTCGGCCAATTGCCGCTTCGCTTGCTTGCGTTCGGTAATGTCGGTCAGTATGACGCCGAGATAGAGCGGTTGGCCGTGTTCATCCCGAATCACGAAAGCGTTCGCTTCAATCGGAACTCGGCGACCATCTACGGCAAGGAGTGCCAGTTCGCCGTGCCAAGTTCCATTCCGCTGCAGCGCGGGTATCACTTCTGCCTGAAGCCTGCTGGCCGGCACTCCGACCAGGTAAGTGGTCGCCAAGCTCTTCCCCAGGCAATCGTCCGCAGAGGCTTCGCCAAGCATGCGGACAAGCGCGGGGTTGGCGTACACGATGCGACTATCCAGCTCGGCGATGCCCATGCCGAAATGACTGGCCTCGGCAAACCCGGAGAATCTCGCCAGCAACGCGTTTCGCTCATGTTCCGCGTGGAGGCGGATGGCATGATCACCGACAACAGACGCAATGTGCTGAAGATGCGTCACGTCGTCCGGCGTGTAATCGGTGGGCTTGTTGCCCACTCCCATGATGCAAACCACGGAGCCGTTGTGCAAAACAGGCACGACGGCTTGACGAACAACCGGCGAATGTCCCGGCGGCCGTCCGTTCTTGTCCGTCACACTGGCGTAATCATTGTGGACGACGGGCACCTTCGTGCGGCAGCAATCCGCCCATACTTCGGCCTCGTTTACCGGGTAATGCCGTCTCCGACCCCCGGCCGTGCACACGTTTTTCAAGGTGTTTCTGGACCATGTCTGAAGGGTCAGGTTCTGCTGATTTGCATCGACAAAATGGAAGAAGCCGATACTGCTGCCGGTGAGCGATTCGGCCTTGTCGAGCGCTAATTGCAGAACATCGTCCAGATTGCCATGGCTCGCCATATCCGCCAACTCTGCGCGAGCTTTCAGCAGGGTCTCCGTCCGTCTGCGCTCCGTGATGTCGCGGCTGACGGTTGCCCAGCCGACGGCCGTACCGCCTGCGTCACGGATGCTGAACAGGTAGAAGAACAACCAGAGTGGCTCGCCGGTCTGGAAGTGGCGCAGCCGGATTTCCATATCGCCGTGCCCCTCTCTCAGCACGCGCGGGAAAAACTCGTTCGCCATGAATTCCTGATCTTCCGGGAAGAAGTAGTCCTTTACCCTGACGCGGCAGGCGGCGGCCAGATCGGGCAGACCGACCATGCGCATGCCTGCGGGGTTCACGTAGAACGGCTGCATGTCCAGGTCGCACATGGCGATGAACTCGCCGCTACTCTCGGCCAGCAGAAAGAACTTCTGCCGCTCCTGCTCGGCGATTACCTGTTCGGTAATATCCCAGACTGTCGAAATCAGAAGTGGTTTTCCCGGCACCCTGACATCGCGGGCGCTGATGTACCTGGTTCCCTTTCCCTGGCGGCTGATGGGAACGTTCTCCCAATGCATCCGCTCAGGTTTGCCTGTGGCGATATCTTCCAGCACCCTTCTTTTCATCTCTTCACGGAATGCCGGATCTTCGTACACCGCATTCCAGAAATTGTCCGGTATGGCGAGTGCCTCCCTCGAGGTCCGGTAAAAGGCCGGAAAGTTGTCGTTCATGTACTCGAAAACAACATCGGGATCAGCGGAATTCACTGCGACCCCAATCGGCAGGTTGTCCAATGCCGCTTTGATGAAAGCTTCGCCTTGACGCAACGCCTGCGTACGCTCGGCCACCAGCGATTCCAGGCGATCCTTCTCCATCCGCAGACCTCGGTTGGCCACCCTGATTTTGGTCATGACCCGTATCTGGGCGGTCAACTCCGGCCTCTCCGGTGGTTTGGCCAGGAAGCCCTCGGCCCCGGCCTCCAGAGCTTTGACCCGGCTGGCGCCGCCGGTCTTGAGCGCCGTGAGAAACACCACCGGAATATCCCGGGTCCGATCATCGGCCTTAAGTCTGCGGCATACCTCGAAGCCGTCCATGCCGGGCATGACGATATCCAGCAGAATCACGTCGGGGTCTTCGGCCGCGGCCAGTTCGATCCCGGCCGGACCGCTTGTGGCTGTCAGAACGATGGTCCCGGGCAGGGCATCGCGCACCAATGCACTCAGCGCCGTCAGGTTGGCCGGCTTGTCGTCGATGGCCAGTAGCCTGATGGCGTCACTCGATTCCATGGAGCACCTCGTTCACGGTTTTTTCGAGAAGTTCCGGATCGATGGGTTTCGAGAGATAGCCGTCGAAGCCCTGAGCCAGGATCGACTCTCGGTCGCCCTTCATGGCGCTGGCGGTGACAGCCACCACGGGGATACTCCGCAGATTCTCATCTTCCCGTATGGCCGCCAGGACCGCAGAACCCTCCATGCCGGGCAAGGCAAGATCCATCAGGATCAGGTCGGGCACATGGTGTCTGGCCAGCTCTACGCCCGTTTGTGCGTCGCCGGCCTCGAGCAGGGTGCAGGTATCTTGAAGCAACGCCTGCACGGTGCGCAGGTTGTCGGGGTTGTCCTCGACCACCAGGACCACCGGTTTTCCGGACACGGTCCGGCGGCGAATGGGGCGGCTTCTCTTTGAATCAGGAGCGGCGGGCGGTTTGAACATCCGGGCAACAGCGGCCAGGAGTTCCCCGCGGCGGATGTCCCCCTTGCGGATCAACTGGTGGATATGGTTGTGTTTAAGGAAGGAGAGTTCTTCCCGGGTCACCTGCCGGGCCGTCAGGATGAGCACCGGCAATTCCGCGGTCTGCTCCATGCCGCGGATGGCCTTGAGCACCGCAAAACCGTCCATTCCCGGCATCATCAGGTCCAGGATGACGGCGTCGGGTTGTTCCTCGGCGATGCGGGCCAAGGCGTCCACCCCGTTCTTTGCCGCACGGACCGTATATCCCTGCTCACCCAGCATCTCCGTCATCTGGATCATTACGGCCTCGGAATCTTCCACCAGCAGGATGCGGTTTCCCGCCCGGGCGGCCGGCGGTCCGGCTTCCGCGTTGGAAGTCATCCGGTGCTCCGCATCCCGTGGACCGGTGTCGCCAACTTGCGGCAAAGCAGCCCTCCAGGGCAGTCGCAGGGTGAAGGTCGAGCCCTGCCCCAGCGTGCTTTCCACTTCGATGTCGCCCGCCAGCAAATGGGAGTACTTGCGGGCTATGGCCAGGCCAAGTCCGTTGCCGCCGTATCGCCGCGAAGCGCTGTCGTCTACCTGGTGGAATTCCTCGAAAACGTGAGGCAGCATTTCTGCCGGGATGCCGATGCCGGTGTCGGAAACGGCGATCTGCAGTTCACCGTCCTCCTGCCGGGCCGTGATTTCCACCGATCCGGTCTCTGTGAACTTGACCGCGTTTCCCACAAGGTTCTGCAGGATGTGCCGCAGTTTTTCGGGGTCGCTGTGCAAAAGAGGCAGATCGTCGCCCACGCGATTGGACAGGGTGAGACCCTTTTCGCCGGCCAGGGGCTCGAGCATCTCGACCACCTCTTCCACCAGCGCCCGCAAATCAATGGCCCCGCAGTTGAGTACCTCGCGGCCGGCTTCGATGCGGGAAAGGTCGAGGATATCATTGATCAGAGCGAGCAGATGCCGGCCACTGCGCTCAATGATCTCCAGATAGCTGTGCTCCTCGTCGGGGATCTTCCCTGCCAGGCGGCGCCCCAGCACCTCCGACAGGACGATCACCGAGTTAAGAGGAGTGCGCAGCTCGTGGCTCGTATTGGCCAAAAAAGCCGACTTATGCCGGCTGGCTGCTGCCAGTTGCCGGCTCTGGGCCGTCAGTTCGGCGTTCATCTCATTCAGTTCGTTGGCCTGGGCCGAAAGCTCGGCCGTCTGCGCCTCCAGTTCCCGGTTCTGTTCTTCCAGCCGCCCGGCTTGGTCCCGGATCTGCCGGAACAGCAGCACCCCGTTCAGACGGGCTGAGATGGTAGCCCAGGCATCGTTCACCAGCCGGACGGCGCTCATGTCGTAGCCGCAGACGCTGGCTAGGGAGATCACTGCCGTGGTCGTGTGATCCGCAACCACCGGTATCGTGATAATCTCGCGGGGCCTGAATTCCCCGCTAACCGTGGCAAAGGTGAAGCGGACGTCGTCGGGAATGGCGGTGATGTGCTGCACTTGCCCCGTGGCCAGGGCCGCGCCGAACTCGCCTTCGCGCGCCTCGGCGGAGAACGCGGCGCGGCCCTCGGCGACAAGTCCGATGGACTCGAAATGTTCGAAAGCGGCCCGCTGCTGGTCCAGGAGATACACGGCCCCCATCTGGGAGCCTGTCTGACTTACCAGTGCGGTGAGCAGCTCTCGGCAAAAGGCCCGGGCCTCGGTTTCCTTGGATGTGGCGGCGACGAGTCGCGCCGCTTTGTCCCTTCGATGAGTCTCCGACTCCATCCAGTCGGCCATGGTGTCAAAGGCGGCGGCCAGCGTCCCGAATTCGTTGCGGTGGCCATACCCGGTGCGAACGCCCATGTTCCCCTGCCGGAATCGATCCGCCGCATCGGTGAGCAGGCGGAGCGGCTCGCGGATCCACCGCAGCAGGAAATAGGAAATGAGCAGGGTGAGCAACAGGATGACGCCGCTGTAAAGAAAGAGCCGATGATTCAGGCTCTGCTTCAAAGAAGTGGCGTCGCGGAAAAGAGAGTCGCCCTTGTTCAAGGCGAATTCCGACACCTTGGCCGTCAGCTCAAATAGCCGCTGAGCCCGCGCGCCGCCGATCCCGCTCGCCTGCACACGATCGGCGGCTTCCTGCGCCTTGCCCAGACGCAACAGCCGGACCGTCTCTTCGCGGGTCATGTTCCATTCGACAAATGCCGCCCGCAGTGCCGCGATGTCTTCCTTCGGTCCGAGGTAGCGGTTTTCGAGGACCTCGAGTTGCCGGAATGCGTCATTCTTGAGCGCCTCGTTCGCAGCAAGCAGCGTCGCGATTTCCCCATCCTTGCCTGCCGATAGAACCATGCCGTACATGTTGCGGTGTATGGTCATGGCATCCAGTTCGAATGCTCCCACCGCGCGCCTGACCGTCAGCGGGTGATCGTAAATCGTCTGGGTCTGCGTCCACAGTGCATCGGCGTGCGTCATGGACTCCCAGGCCAGGACCAGCACCAGCACCAGGACAACTCCCAGGGACAGGCAAAGGCGGAGGCCGATTTTCGTGTTCTGTATCTTCATGGTTTACCTCCTGGTTGCCTGAAAGACCGGCGCAGGCGGCGCCACTTCAAGGACGCCCCCGGCTTGCGCCATGAGCCGGCGCTCCGCCTCACCGGTGACAAGATATCCCCCGGGCGCCAGGCATCCCAAAAGTTTTGCGATGATCCGGCGTCGCTGGTCGGGCCGGTAATAAATCAGGACATTGCAGCACAGGACCAGATCGAAATCCCCAAAAATGCACATGGGCGGACAGGCGGTGGCCGTATCCAGCAGATCATAGACCGCAAACTCAACATGCTCCCGGATGCGCATCGCCACGGTATGGCAATCGCCCTGCCGGGTAAAACATGCGTCAACATGACGCAGACGGACGTTTCCGAGCGCGGCCGCCGGATAGACGCCGGCGCAAGCCAGGGACAGGTCAGACTCGGAAATGTCGGTGGCAAAGACCCGCCAGGCCCGAAGCCGGTCGGCCGAAGCGAGCAATTCATCCAGCAGAATGGCAACGGACCAGACTTCCTGTCCGGCAGCACAGCCGGCGGACCAGACTCGCAGTCCGGTGCGGCCGGTCATCCGCCCTCGTTCCATGAGATCGGGCAGAACCTGACGTTCGAGCAGGGCAAAGGTCAACGGCTCGCGGAAGAACTCGCTGTAACCCACACGCAGCGAGCGGCTGAACACCTCGGCCTCCGAAGGATCCACGAGCAGTCGTTCTGCCAGGTAGCTCGCGGCGGAATCGCATCCGGTCGCCTGCAATCGCCTTTCAATGGTCCTGATCAGGAATGACGGTTCGTAGCCAGAGATGTCCAGCCCATACACGCGGTTCATCGACCGGATGATGTCATTCAGCGGCACTTTGGATCCGGCGAAACCGTCGTCGCTTGCAGATCCCATACGCTCCTTGATGTAGCTTGAAACTGGCGTTTGTAAGCTTTGTTTATTCCGGTTTCAAAAGACGCGAATGATCATCCTCTTTTTCCGCAGGTCGTGCAAACGGTTTCTCGCAAATTTCCGAGGCCGACGAGCGGCGGATTTGACGGATTGGCGTGCGAACCCGTCGGGTTTCGTCGTGTCTCCAATTGTTTGCAGAACTGAGGGCGAATCGCTTCGATTCCGCCGTGAAAGTCGGAATTCGACCGCCCCAATAGCCAGTGGATGAATCCGCCGGGCAGGGGACGGCAGGCGGCGATTGCCATGACGCAGCGCGGCCTAGGTGTAGCCGAATTCCCACCCCGGACGCGGTTCGCGTTTCAGCAAGGCATTGCCCTTATCGCTGTTGGTGAACTTGCCGGCGCGGAAATCGTAGTTGAGCTTCTCACGGACCCGCGAGGCGATGTTGCCGACCAGCATGATCTCGGTGAGCCGGGCCGAGTAGTCGAAGTCGGCGGAGGACCGGCCGCCCGTGCGGATGGCATTGAGGAAATCGGCCTCATGTCCTCCCTTAACTCGCGGCAGGACGGCCTTCGGCTTGCCCACCTCCTGCATGAAGCTCTCCGGGAACAGACGCGTGCCGTTCATCCACCAGCCTGAGACGGCCGTGCCTTTCGTGCCGAAATAGGCGCTCGGATGCTCGGCAACGGAGGCCACCCGGTCGGGATCGACCGTAGGCGGCATCGGCTTGTCGTTGTACGTGCCCGAACTCCATCGCATGATGCAAGGCACCATGTTACCGCGCTGCGGGAACTTCCATGAGACGCGCACACCATGCGGCCAGTTCGTTTCGCTCGGTTCGTCCCCTTCGCACTCCACTTCGCACGTATCCGCTTCATAGAGCTTCAGAGCCCACACCGCCCCGTCGGCGTTGTGGCAGAACCAGTCTCCCAATAAACCGGTGCCGTAGTCGAGCCAACCGCGCCAGGTGGCCGGATGGATGCCGCTGCGGAACTCCCGCGCCCTGACCGGGCCTTGCCACAGGTCCCAATCGAAGCCGGCCGGCACGGGGATCGGTTCGCCGGCCGTGCGCGAGCCGAAGTCCATCTGGTTGAAGGGAGGACGTATATGGGCCTCGGTCACATCCCCCAGGCTTCCCTGCCAGATCCACTCGCACAGCAGACGCACGTGCTCGCCGGAATGACCCTGATTCCCCATCTGCGTGGCGACCTGCTTGGCCTTGGCAAGTTCGCGCAGCTTGCGCGCCTCGAAAATGTCGTGGCACAGAGGCTTTTCGCAGTAGACCGCCAGTCCGGCGTCCAAGGCGCGGACCGTGGCCGGGAAGTGGTGGTGATCGGGCGTGGCCACCCAGACGGCGTCGAGTTGCTTCTGTTCGTCGAACAACTTGCGGTAGTCGCTGTACAACTTTGCGTCGGCAAACCGGTCCTTGATCTTCTTGATCGATCCGGCGGCGTGGTTCACATCCACGTCGGCCGCGGCAATGATCTGTTCGCCGGAGGCAACATCCACACCCTTTCCGCCCATGCCGCCGATGCCGATTAGGGCAAAGCGGATCTTCTCATTCGCGGAATACGTGCGGGCCATGGTTGCCGGGCCAATCAGCAGTGACGCGGACGCTGCCGCACCGGCCCGGAGAACTTGTCGACGCGTAATTGGATTGCGCATGGTTGGATGCGGGCCTCGAGTGCCCTGACATGAATGATGGTTTGAAACTCGGGGTCGTACTTGCGACTGCCATTGGAAACAACGCGACGCCATTGTACCACGCGGCCGCGGTCTATGCGCTTGAGGTGATCTCCCAACAGCACGTGCCCGCAGGCATGTTCCGAAACTCGAGCTACGACTGCTTCGAGCAAATTGGAGTAGCGATGCTGGCTGATCGCCAGCGGATTGCTCCAACCATGGCGAATGCTATTGGGAAACGAGCGAGCGGAATCGCAGATGGCTGGCTATCGACGGTCAGCCGGCTCCGTGAAGGCGTCATCACGCTTAATTGTGTCCTACATTTGGATGGCTAGGACAAGAAACGATTTTCCCGAAATAGCAACGCCTTTGGGAGTCAGGACTTCCGCACGGCGGCCGCACCGAATATCGGTCGGGCTAAAGTGCGAGGATTGTGCGGGTCGAAGATATCTGGATAGCCGGATATGCGAATGGAAGCATGGTCCCTCGCACCCATGGCTGGTCGAACCGTCGTGGCGTTCGGTGTCCGCGCACAATGAACGGCGCGGGGCCCTTGGTCGAGATGTCCAAGTGGCAGGTTTGGAGGTTGAAATGTCCCGCTTTCTGACGCAGGTCGTACTCGCACTGGCATGTTGTGCCGCCCTGGCTGAAACTGGTTTTGCCAGTTACGGCGGTGCCATTTCGTACGTGCACAGCCCAATCGATGGCGTCTTGGCGAAGTTCGCCTGCGGCGGTTGTCGTTTTTCGGCGATGCAAACACGCCAACGGGTGGTTCTGCAGACAATTCAATTCACCGGGTACAAGAC
>CAIPEB010000033.1 GCA_903863885.1 uncultured Planctomycetaceae bacterium
CAGGGGCTGATGTTCGCGCAGAGCGGCAGCCTGCTGCGAGTTCATTGCAGCGACGGACCGGAGCGTACTTTGAAGGAAGTCGCTAATTCGTGCCCGAGAAGGGCGTTGTGAAGTTCTGACCCGGTTGTTGGCCCGCGGGAGTCTGATGAAAAAGCCGCGTTTCCGTCTACTGTCGCTGCTACTTTTCGTCGGTGCGATTTCCGTCGTCCTTGCCCTGTTGGCGCCAACCATGCGTGAGGCTCAATATCGCGCGCGGGTCACGAACGATTTGCAGCGGCTTGGAGTGCATTACGTAGCATTCGCCGATCACGGCGGGCCGCATTGGATTTCCTTTGCAGCGAACAACGCCAGGAGTGACGCCGAGACGCTCGCACGCTACCCAACGATCGAGACAGTTGATTTTTCCGGAAGCAACGTTGGCGACGCGGGTCTGCGGGGCTTGAGTGGATTGCGAGCACTGCGGCACCTTATGGTGAACAACACGTCGATCACGGATCGCGGAATGCGCGAACTGGAGCGAATCCCGTCACTGGAGATTGTAATAATACACAATACGGCCATTACCGATGACGCGATTGAAAGCCTAATCAAGCTACCGAATTTGAAGGGAGTTGACCTGAAGGATACGCGGATATCGCAAAAGGGCGTCGATCGCCTGAGAAAGGCCAAGCCGGACATTGGGATACTATGGGAACCAGCTATGAACCTTAACCGAACGCCACAGTCGCAAGGCAAGCAATAAGCGTGCTCACTGGCTGGGCCGCCGGAACGGAAATACGGGACGGGCGGGCGAGACCGCATGAGGTAATATCCGTGGAACTGACCAACAGGCTGGGCTGGCTGCGCCGACATCGTCGGCCCATTTTGTTTCTTGTCTTGGTTGTGATGCTCGGAGCGAACATCCTGTTTTCGCGGTCTCGTTCCGATTCTGTCTATACCGGAATCTGTCTTGCCGCCGTTGTCGGGTCCTCGCTCGCGCTGGCTCTCTTGTGGAAGGGCACGCGTGCCGTGCTGCGGCGGCCCTGCCACTTCACTGTCCGACAGCTCATGGTCTTTGTTGGACTGATCGCAGTGGGTCTTGCAGTGTGTGTCAATTATGTTGACGTAGTGCATCCCAGGATCAAGCGAGCTTGCACGTATTGGCGATTTACTTCTGACGACTCGCGTCGACAGCGACTGAAACTCGCTCCCTTCCCCCTGACGGTGCCGATGACGTCCGATGGTGTGGAACTGTCAACGGGATACGCATCGATGACTATTCCTGCCGGATGGAGTGTGAGCATCCTTGGAAGAAGGCCTGAAGCGAAAATCGTCGTACTGGAGTCTAGTGACGGCGACGGCTTCAGGCTCTGGACTCCAATTACCTGGACTGAGTACTCCGAGTTGTTGGTTCAGGGTTGTGGGCTCAGTGATGACGAAGGATCGTGGCTAATGCGGGAAATCGCTGCCGATCCCTTCTCCTGGGAAGTGGAAGCCGTTGATGTGGAAACAAAGAGCATCTGGAACGTATTTGCGATGTCTCGCAACGAGTTCTTTCGCCATCGGCTACAATTGATGCGAAAATTGGACCATTCCGGTATCGAGAGCGGTGCAGGCGTTTTCAGCGCGGCACATGTGCGCGGAATGGTTCGATTCGGACGTGATGGCAAACCGGGGAGCCTGACCGCGACGATCTTCTCGACTGAGCGTCCGATCGTCCAATACATTGACGCTTCCTTCGCCTCTAAGCAGGAAGCCATGGAGCGGTTCTTAAATCTAATAGCGACGTACCGCTACATCTTAGGTCTTCCCACCGAAAGTTCGCAAAACGAACAGGGAAGTAAGCCCCCAGCCGAGGGTGCCGGACCGAGCGAAGGGAAGTGAACGAGTGGCAAACTGGGTGAGAGCGGACCGTGTGGCGACCGTTGAACCCCGAACGCGACCGGCAATTCAGCGGCGCTACCGTGGTCACGCGGGTGGCAAGTTTCGTGTGTAGGAAATTCCCCGCCTGCGTGCGGGCGGCTGCGGGGGTAGGATGGGGCGGCGGAAGCGGGGCATCTTTCCTGGGCGCGACAGGCACGCCGATCTCGGATTTGCAGCCTCAACTATCGTTCACC
>CAIPEB010000034.1 GCA_903863885.1 uncultured Planctomycetaceae bacterium
CCAATTGCGGCAACTCGCCCCAGTCAACGAGAAGTCGCGGGTGGACCTGCACTTGCTTGGGTGGGTCGGCCCCAAATCGGTCGATCAGCAGGCTCGACAGCGCACACTCGAGCAACGCGGCATCAATAGACTGGGACAATCGATGTTCCGTGACCGCGCCGCGGATTGCCTCGGCGCTTGGACGATCGCCCAGCGTGGTGGCGATGAACTGCTCAAGTTGCTCACGCACGAGTCTCTCAAGTGGCGAAATCTCGGCCACGGCTTGCCTCCGGACAACTCACGTTGCGCCCACATCATCTTGAAGCATGCGGAATTCTCTTGGAACAACGAGTCAGGGAGTTGGCGGCGGTGGAGGTGGCGGCGGAACCAGGTTCGCAAGCAGATCAGCGATTTCGGGAACTTGCCCGGCTGGCAACCAGCCCGCCATGCCGGGTCGCCAGACCATCGTAGCTGCGGTCAGCGTACCCTGTCCGACCATCGTGCGGAGTTGTGCGTTGCCGAAGGGCCCCGACGTCTGGCCGTCGATTGCCAGGTGCCAGTTTCCCTGTGTCGGAATCGGTACTGGGGCGGGCGGCGGTGCGATGACGCGTGGCTGCGAGGCTTGAGAAAGCCCCGAGATCATCTGCTGCACAGTCGCCTGTTGAGAGTGCATTGCCGCCTGAAAAGCCTGGGCAATGGCGTCGGCCTTGGCCTTTTCTGTCTCATTAAGTTTCTCGTAAAGCCGCAACCGTTCGTCGTTCAACGTGTCCTTCTTCGCGACGTCCGCCTCGTAACGACGCGATTGCTCGCTGGCCTCGTGTTTCTTCAGGTCCGCGAGCACGGACGCGTTCGTCGATCCGGCGGTGGCAATCAGCGCCTCGGTGCTGAGTTTGCCCATGGCATCCAGACGCTGGATTTCACGCTGGTGGCTGCGGTCCTGCTTCAACTCGTCGATTTCGACGTGCATCCGCTTCTGACGCTCCTCCATCTGCAGGTTCATCTCCTGAACCTGGCGCAGCCGCTCCATCTGGCTGAGGTTCTGGCGGTTGGAAAGATCGAGTTCCCATTCCTTGCGGCGACGTTCCATTTCGATCTTCTGCTGATCGAGTCGTGCAGCAACGTCCTGCTCGATCAGCGCGACGCGGCTCTTTCGTTCGGCCTCTCCGACCTCGACCTCAACCCGCAGTTCATTCATCCGCCGTTCGTGAGCCAGCCGTTCCCAAGACTCGTCACGCTGCTGACGGCTGTGTTCACGGATTCGCTCCCACTTGGCGGCGAGTTCTTCCTTTCGCGATTGCCTTCGTTGCTCTGCCTTAGCTCGCTCCAATTCGAGTTCTTGCCGCCATTGAGTGTTGGCCAGTTGCCCGGCCGTTTGCGACAGTTCGATTTCGCTCTGCAGTGCGCGCACGCGAACGGCGTGAGCCATGCGATCGCGAAGTTCATCAACTTCCTGCTCGCGATTCATGCCGAGCAGCGCATCCAGATGCTCGCGTGCCGATTCGCGATCCTGTTGTCTTGCCTCGCATTCCTCGACTAGTTTGTCGATTTCCTCCTGCCGCAGCAGACGATCCTTGTCGACGTCCAGCAGGAATTTGGCCAACTCCTCACGGTTTCGGACCGAACTCATTTTGTCCGATCGAACGGCATCTCGCAGCTGATCGCGGACTTGAATGCGGCGAGTCATCACGGACAGATCGCCTTCCATCCGTTCGTTCTTCGCCTGCTCACCGAGCAGTTCGAGCCAGTCTTCGCTCTTCTGCTGCTGGTATTTCTCGAATCCCTCCTGCGACACCAGGACCGTTTCCACATCGACGAAGCGGACGCCGTATCGCTGGAAGCTCAGGTTGATGGCCGCCTGAATCTGCTTGGACAACTCGGAGGCAATTTGCGGGCCCCGCAGGTCGACCATCGAACGACTGCCAATCGCCTGCCAGGCTGCTTGTTGCACCAGCGGCAGCAGTCGGTTCCGCAATTCCGCGACGGTGAACTCGTCTCGCGGTCCAAGAAGATTATTCAGGAAATTGCCGACGTCGGCGATTTGAATGGCAACGCGAACCGAGATGTTTGCGGCCAGCATTTCGGACGTCGGGATGCCCTGGCAGGCGAATTCGATGGGCAGGAATTCCGAGCGAGTGAGAATTACGGTCGCCTGTTTCCGTTTCCAGAACTGCAGGCGATCGAGAAAGGTCTGGAGCGTGTACTCGCCCGCCGGAACGACTCCGACTTCAATCCCTTCGTCTACAACGTAGGCGACGGTACCCGGTTCGATCACGAGGCTTTGCTTGAAGAAGCCTTCCACGTCTGAAACCATGATACGCGTTGCGAAGACCGCATCGGCAACTTTCCAGCGGTGGTTTTCCAATGGCATGACGCGCTCACTCCTCGGTTGAAAACTAGCCAGCGTTTGCCTAACAAATTATGGTTGGGCGGAAGCCCTGCAGTCCCAGGTTCGGGGTTCGTGAATTGTCGGTGAACAACTGGTGGACGCAATTCGGATGTCTGCCACATCCAGCCACAAGCACCGTGTGAATCCAGAGTTCCATTTGCACCACCGTACAGTCGATCTAATTCCGTTGTTTCATGCTTTCTCGTGTGGCATTTCGGCAGAATCACTCCGAGCAGAATATGTCGTAATGATCGTGAGTTGGATCACCATCGCGGATTACTCGTTGTTCGGCACCATGGCCACGCGGAAGCCTACGCAATGATTGCGGGTCGACGGGTGGAGCCTGTAACGAGTAGCCGCGCGACAGTTTCTCGCCACGTCTTTCCAACTGCCGCCTCGCGCCACCCTCCCAGACCCGGAAGTCGCCCCACGTGGATTCTCGCTGGCCGATTTGTGGTAATAGTTCTTGCCATACCAGTCTGCACACCATTCCCACACGTTCCCGTGCATATCGTACAGTCCAAATGCGTTTGGAGCGTAAGAACCACCCCTTTAAAGCTGTCATCGGAGTGCTGTCACGTGGGAGAGTGCGAACATTCTGTCCGCGGCAGACCGTCGTGCTAAACTGAATTGCAGTGGACGGTTTCGGCGAGTACGGAGTGTCTTTGGAACGGAGGCTCGTACCATGGCTCTTCCCAGGACATTTGCACGGTACGCAGTTGGCAGTCCAGTGACGGTGATGATGCGCGGCGTTTTGGAGTTCGTCTGCCCTCCTGAACGGATCGATCAGCTGTTTCGAGAGCACGCGTTGAATCAATACGAAGATGAACTTCTGTTCTCTTCGACCGTGGACGTTCTTTCGCTGGCGGTGTACGGGAATCGCAAATCCGTCAATGACGCCTACAAGGCATGCCGAGATCAGCTGACCGTGTCGGTGACCTCGGTCTACAACAAGCTCAAGGGAACGGAGACGCAGGTCTCGCAGTCCCTCGTGCGGGATTCGGCGCAGCGTCTGGGGGCCGTGGTGAAGAAGATGAAGGCGCAATGCGCCCCGCTCGTACCCGGATACCGCACGAAGATTCTGGATGGAAACCACCTGGCTGCCACTCAGCACCGATTGATGGAAACGTGGACGATCGGCAGCGCTCCGCTGCCCGGACTGTGTCTGGTGATGCTGGATCCGCAATTGCGTCTGCTCGTCGATGTGTTTCCCTGCGAAGACGGGCACGCCCAGGAACGCAGTCTGCTGGGTGATGTTCTGGAAACGATTGAAGCCAGGGACCTTCTGATTGCCGATCGCAATTTCTGTACGACCGACTTCATCCAGGGGATCATCGACCGCAAGGCATTTCTGGTCATCCGCCAACATGCCAACGGCTTGCGCAACGATCGGTTGCTCGGTCAGCGACGGAGAATCGGAGAGTGCGACACGGGAGTAGTTTACGAACAGCGCCTGCAAGTCGGACTGGAAAAAGAGGCTTTTCGACTGCGACGCGTGACCATCGTCCTGAATCATCCGACTCGTGATGGGGCTCGGGAAATGCATATCCTCTCGAATCTCCCCAGAGCGGATGCCGATGCCCTCGAAGTGGCAGCCATCTACCGACGACGATGGACGATCGAAAATGCCTTTCAGGAGTTAGGCCAGTCGTTGCACGGTGAAATCAAAACGCTGTGCTACCCGAAGGCAGCGCTCCTGGCGTTCTGCATCGCTCTGTACACCTACAATGCCGTGAGTACTATAAAGGCGGCCATGCGCGGCGCGAACCCCGAACAGACGGTCGACATGATCTCCAGCTACTATCTTGCCTCCGAACTCCGCGCGGGATACTTCGGTGCCGTGATCGCCATTTTTCCCCGCGAATGGACCCGCACTTTTGCCCACATCACCCCGGCGAAACTCGCCGCAATCCTCCTGGAACTGGCCCGACCAATTCCCGTCGAACGTTTCCGAAAGAACAAGAGCAGCCCAAAGAAGCCGCCTCCGCCGCGCACCAATGCCGCCAATGCTCCACACGTCTCCACGAAACGATTGCTCGATCAGCGTCTTGCCAGCCATGTGATCAATAAATGACAGCTTTAAAGGGGTGGAGCGTAAGAACCCACGGAAGTTGTACGGCCCACATTCGGCCCCCTGCCCCAGGTACCGTACGGTGAATTTCCGTCGCAATTGGCCTGTTGGCCATTCAACACCATGCCGAAGTGAAACGGCGTCATTGTTCCCGCTCGGCACGCAAACTCCCATTCAGCTTCGGTCGGCAACCGATACACCTGCCCCAGCAGATCAGACAGTTTCCTGCAGAACGCAACCGCGTCCTCCCAACTCACATTCTCCACTGGCAAATCTGCGCCCCTGTAACACGATGGGTTATTACCCATGATCTGCTCGTACGCCGCCTGAGTTGTCGGAACAATTGCCAGGTAGAATGGCGATGTAATTCGGACGGGATGCTGTTGTTCGTCGCTGCCGCGTTGTGTCTCCTGCGCCGCGGAACCCATCAGGAAGTCGCTCGCAGGGATCAGAGCCAACTCCATTTTGACTTGCCCACCCAAATCGATCGTCACCGGCTTGGACTTCAACCGAGCACTTTGCACCACTGGCGGTTGCGGCGCTCGTCCCGAGGGAACAAAGGCGGCCCCAGGTGGCCATTGGAATTGTTCCGAGGGTGCAAGTTCGGCGAGGCGTGGCACTTGCGATTGCACCGACGCTGGCAGGGCAAACAATGCTGAAGCCGGAAATTTGGCCAACGTTTCTGCAGTCAAAGACTGCCATAGTCCGCGTAACTGCGGAAATCCTACAAACACCTCAGGGGCCTTAAGGATTTGCTCCTCCATCTGACGGAGCAGTTCCTTCGCCTTCCCGTGATTGGGGTTCAACTTCAGACACTCTGCTGCTCCAGCGAAAACCGCAACGACATTGGCTGGTAACAGACTCCCCTCCGCCTTCGCTTTCGCAACTGATGCGACGAGTGATTCCTCCGCCTCCACAGCATTGAGCACCTTTTGCCTGAGGGCCTGTTGTGCGAGCGTCAGTTCACTTTCCTTCGCGGACTCGATCAATGCCCAGGCTTCTTTGGCACTTCCCCTCTGCAATTTGGCCTCTGCGGTGACAAACGCGTCATCTCGGCGACTAAGTTGTTTGGCACGACGTGTCTCAAGTTGACCTCGCAGTTTTCCTAAATCGCTTCGATCACCTCGCAATTCGGCGGCCCGCTCCACTAATTCGAGCAAGCCATCCAATTCACGATTAGCTATTCGCATCCTGATGGTCTGCAGCAACGATTCCGACTCTTGGAAGTCCGATCGCAATACCGCCAGGTGCGCCATCATGTCCGACGTTCGCATTTGTTCGGGAATGGACTCGATGGCTTGAATCGCCGCACGGTAGTCGAACTCCACGCGATGCCACTGGGCTTCCTGAAATCGCTCCTGAGCAAACTGGCGCTTTTGATCCCATTCCGCCTGCGATGAGGTCGCAAACTCTGCGGCCCATTTCTGGAGGTGGGCGATTCGGCGGTCCTGAACTTCGCTGATTTCTTCAGCGATTTGGATTGCCGCTGCAAAATCGCATGCTGTGCGTAAAGACTCCGCCTGTTCTCGTCTGGCATCCAGTTCTGCCCGCTTCGCCGCCGCAATCTCGAATTGTTTCGCCCCGCACTCAGGACAGATTTTGTCCCAAAGAGGAATCTGTGCCTGGCAACCGAAACACTGAACTCGCAGGCTGATCCCACATTCACGGCAGAATTTGCGGTGTGATTCGTTGGTTACACGACACTCGGGGCATTCACCGGCGCTAACTTCCAACGGCATGCCCGCCTCGCCGGGCTTGAACTTGGAACTCTGCCGAAGCGCCTCGTGGAAATCGCTAGCCGTCTGGTAGCGACAGTCTTTGTCTTCCTCCAGAGCCTTGCCAAGGACAGCTGTTAATTCCGCCGGTACTAGATCGAATCGAATAATCCTGGGACTCTTGCCAGTCACCATCTGATACAACGTCGCCGCCAGGCTCC
>CAIPEB010000035.1 GCA_903863885.1 uncultured Planctomycetaceae bacterium
ATCTGGTGGGAATAGAAACCACCGAATTGACACGCAGGTTGAATGCGCGGAGGCCGGATGCCGGAAGGAGGTTTTTCCAGACTCCAGACTCCAGACTCCAGACTCCGGACGTTCATCACTTGCCGCGTTGACCGCCCTGCTGGTTGTTGCCCTGACCGCCGCGTCCTTGCGATTTCGATGGCGTTTTCGGCGGACCTTTCGGTTTTTCGCTCGATCCCGCAGTGTCCTTCCCGTCGCCCACCATCGAGTTGAGCACCTTGCGGATTCGGTCGGCATTCACGCTTCCGTCCAAAGGAATGATCTGGACCGTCGAGAGCGGCTTGGCCGCTTCATCCAGGTTCTTGATCATGTCCGAGACGTTCTTCAGCAGCGTTTCTCCTTCCGTCGAAACAAGCAGCGTATTGGTGACCGCATCGACCCCGATCGATAGCTTGCCCTTGAACGAGACCTGCGTGCGTTCCCGCTCTTGGGATTCTCCTCCGCCTTCATTGAAGATGTAGGTCTGCGACGGTTGACGATTCCGCTGATCCGGGCCCTGCGTCAGCGCCTTGTCGTTGGAACTGAGCAGATCGCGGTACACCTCCTTGACGGCATCCGCTATCACATCGGCTTTGGAATAACGGACTTCGATCGCGGCAGAAAATCTCGCCGTCTGAGCGTCCGATGGCATAGGCTTGTCGTAGACTTCGATCAGGTCCTTGACGGTCTTCAGCTGCCTCGCGTCCGCGCCTTGAACGATGATCGAATTCGTATCGATGTCATCGATGAACTTGAGCTTCTTGCGTTTCGACAGCCGATTCGTCTTTTCGTCAGAGCGCTGAGGTGGCGGATAATCGAAGAACATGTACGGGTTGCGCTGCTTCTTCGAATCGTCATCCTCCTTGAAAAACTCCTCGAGGTTCTTGACGACCCAGAAAGCGTCCGCGTGCTTCAAGCGGAAAACCTCATACTCCGGGGCGGCAGGCGCAAGCTTGGCGATCAGTTCCTGCAGCATGTCCAGCGCGGCCGGATCCTCCGAAGAAATCACGAGGTTTCCATCGGGCCCGATAGAAATATTCACTGGCGGAGCCACCGCCGGCGGTGCAGCCTGAACCGTGGGCTCGGCAGCCGGCGGATCAGAAGGTCTCGGATCTGCGGCTTGTGCTTCACTCGGCTTAGCTTCACTCGGCTTAGCTTCACTCGGCTTAGCTTCACTCGGCTTAGCTTCGACCGGCAGGGTGTCAGCCGCTTTAACATCGTCGGCCTTGTCTTCCTGGGTCTTTGGATCCGCCGGCTTGGTCTCCTCGGGTTTTGCCTTCGCGGAATCAGGTTCAGCGACCGGGTTCCCCTCGATCGTCTGGAGTGATGTCTCGATCAGCGAGGCCGATCGGATCGATTTCGAGGAATCGCTCTCCGTTTCGGGCTTCGCGGGCCGATCCGGCTTTGATTCCGGCCGCGGTTTCGCTTCGGGCAGGCTGGGCAATTGCAGCGGATTGGGAGCCAGCGACGGCCACGCTTTGCGGATATTGTCGAACAGCCGCGCCGCTTCTTCGGGCGAAACGGCGTTAAGCACCCGCAGCGTGCTGCGATCGCCCCCCTCCGGCGGCAGTTCGCCGAGTTTGACCAGCAGGTTCGTCACCTCCTCGATCTCGACGTCGCTGGCGTACAACAGCAGGCGATTGTTTTCCACGTCGGCGTCGACGCGGAACTTCTCGCGAGGCTCCTCCTCTTGACGGCCGCGATATGACCAGGGGTCGTAGTACCGGGGCTGCTCTTCGTCCTGCTTTTTGCCATTCATCATGAAGTCGATCGTGCCGGCAACGTAGTCGGCAGCCAGACGCCTGAGCGTCACGACCTCGAACCGCCGGCCCGAGCCGTCAAGGCGTTCGACCAACTGGCGAATCACCACATGGTCGGCGAGGCTCGCGTAGGCGATCAGGGCTTTGTTCTTGGCATCTACTTCGAGGCGGGTGCTCGGCGAGAGTTCCCCGACTTCCTGCAGCGTGCGTACAAGAGCATCCGGATCGATCGCGTGCAGTCGGTACACCTGCATGCGAGTGGGGTTCGTCAGCAGCGAATCCGCCCGATCGGACTGGACGTCGAGCGTCTTGATTGCCTGTTCGATGATCGCCATTTTGTCCGGCGGCGCGTTGGCGAGAATGCTGTTCTTGCGGGGATTGACAATCAGGTTCACCGGCGGTTCTTTGGTCGGACGACTGGACTTTCCGCTCCGCTGCTGCTGTTGCTGCTGTGCCTGCTGCATCTGCTGCATTTGTTGCTGCTGCTGTTGCTGCATCTCGGCCATCATCCGAGCCTGCTGCTGCATCATCTCATTCTGCTGCGGATTGCCCCCTGAAGACATCGACCGAGACTTCTTTTCCATGCCGAGCAGCGCTTCAAGCTGCGTCAGGACATCGGACGCCTTGGCGTACTTGAGCGGAAACTCCTTGACCAGTCGTTCCTGGCCGCTGGGAGACTGCTCGCTGCGGAGCAACTCAAACAGCTCGCGCAGGTTGACGACCGCATCCATGGCTTCAAGCCGATTCGTCGCATCGAGCGAATTCAGCTTGCCGTTGGGACTCAGCAAGGGCTGCAGTTCGTCGACCGCCATCTCGGCACGCAGCCATTCCAGCGGGAAAGATACCTTCACAAAGGAATGCGGCATGCGGGTTGCCAGATCGCCCGGTTCCACGCGAGGAACCAGTCCGGGATTGAGCTTGGCGACGCTGACGACCGAGAGGATCTCGCCATTTTCGAGAATCGTAAAGCCTCGCGCGAGCAGGTGGCGGTTGATCAGGTCCTTGGCTTCTTCGATCGAGTAGCCTCGCTGCGTCGTCAGATTCAGGTAGTCGCCGGGAAGTTCCTGCCAGTCCAGGCTCATTCCGGAAACGCGGGCGAGCCAGTCGAGCACATCGGGCCAGGATTGCCCGCGGAAGTTGAAGCGGATCTTGCCCGACGGGTCCGGCGTAATCTGCAGTTCCTCGGGATTGGGCGGCTTGGCGGGCTTTTCCGGGCGAGTCACCACTTTGGGCTCACCCGGCTTCGACTCGTCTTTCTTTCCCCCTTCACCCGGCGGCTTGGCGTCGGGCTTGGCTTCCGGCTTTCCCTCGGGTTTACCTGATCCGCGCTCCGGTTTTCCGGGAGGCCCGCCCGGTACCGCTCCTGGGGGCATGACCGCCTGCACCGCGCCGGGGGGAGCGCCTTCCGTCGCCACGATCGTAGGCTGGCCGGGCCCCGAAGCCGCCTCCATGACCTTTACCTCGACGTCCTGCCCCCAAACGCACGCGCAGACGAGCAGCGACGATGCCGCGGCGACAAACCGGCGCATTGGGCAGCAAGAGACCATGACCGCCTGGCAATTCCGAAAAAGAAGAAGGCCCGCCAAAGGAATTATTATCCATCGAGACGCCATCGGAAGCAAATACTCACTTTTTCGGAGATGCCGCCTGTTCCACGACGGTCGTCCTGTTCAGTTCGTAATTCGTTACGTCCTGGGTCTGTCCGCCCGGCCAGCGAACCTGGATCTTGCTGATCTGCTTCCGTTCGCCAAGCCCGATTACGACGGGTAATTCGCACTGCGACAGGTAGCTTCGCGTGGGCATCACCTGGCGCCGCAACAGATCCCCGTCGGCAGTCACTTCGACCCACGCACCGATCGCATCGCGGTTTGCCTGGTGTCCGACCAGCTTGAATCGAAGCCAGCGATGCCCGAGTTGCTGGTCGTTTCTCAGTAGCCGCGGGCGGTCTGCCACCGAAGTCAGGAGCACGTCCTGATCGCCGTCGCCGTCGAGATCCGCAAAGGCCGCGCCGCGTCCCACGATCGGCTGAAAAAGGTCGGGGCCGCATTGCTCGGCAGTCACCCGCAGAAACTCGGACGATGAATCCGGTCCGCTGTTCCAGAAAAGCTGCGGAGGCTGAGCGTACTGCTGGCTCGACTGCACCTTGTTGATTTCGGCTTCGAGGTGCCCGTTGGACATCATCAGATCCAGTCGGCCGTCGAGATCGTAATCGACGAAGAACAGTCCGAAGGTCAGCTGCAGGCGTGTCTCGGGCCCCAACCCAGTCGCCACGGAGGCATCCACGAAACTCAGAGGCGACCCCTGGGCAACATAGAGCGAGTTCATTTCATTGGCGAAATTGCCGATGGCGACGCCCAGCGTATGGTCATTGCGGAAGTCCGCGACGTCGATGCCCATCGCGCCGCGTGCGTTTCCGCCCGAATCGAAGGCGATTCCCGATTCGGCGCCGATTTCGCGGAAAGTCCCGTCCCGCTGGTTGTGGAACACGAAATTCTGGACCGTGTCGTTCGCCAGGATCAGGTCCATCCAACCGTCGCCGTCGAGATCGACCGGTGCGATGCCCAGCGTTTTGGCGGCCGGCACACCCGTGTAGGGATTAACGACCTGGATTCCCGATTCGCGGGAAACGTCGGCGAAGCGGCCATCGCCTTCGTTCCGGTACAACTGAGGAAACGCCCCTTCAAACGAGTTGGGAGGCCCGTACGCTCGTCCGACGCCGACGAGTCGAAAATCCTGGACGCGATCGATTTCTCGCGACCACCGCACGTAATTGCCGACGATCAGATCCAACCGGCCGTCATTGTTGTAGTCGAACCAGCCGCAGCCCGAACTCCACGCGTCGGGGCTTCCGGATACGCCCGCGTTCACCGTAACATCGACGAACCGGTTGCCGACATTGTGAAACAGGTGATTTGGCCCGACTGCCGTAATGAACAGATCAACTCGACCATCGTTGTCGTAGTCGCCGACCGCCGCGCCCATGCCGTAGAAACTCACTTTCAGTCCGGCCTGCTCGGTCACGTCGGCGAACTGCCCTTTGCCGTCGTTGGCCAGCAGACACATCGTGGATGCCGGCTTCTCGGTCCCCGGCCTGTCCGAGTTCGCATCCCACGGCCACCGGCATGAATTCACCAGCAGAATGTCCTGATCGCCATCGTTGTCAAAATCCAGAAACGCGCAGCCGCCCCCCATAGTTTCGGGAAGCAGTTTTTCGCCCGCGGCGCCGTTTTCCTGCACGAACGACAGGCCCGCCTGCCGACCTATCTCTTGAAACGGCGTGTGCGGCGCCTCCAACCGCGGCTTCTCTCTCAATTCGGGCAGCGACACGACCGATGCCTGCACATCCGGCTTGGGGGCCGGACGCGCAATCCACCAGATGATCGGTATCGCGACGATCAAGATGACGGCAAGCACCACGAACGAGCGACGCAGCGCGGAGGAAACCGCGGCCACATCCCGCTCGATGTCCTGCGAATCGAGATCCTCATCCTGCAGCGAATCAACACGGGTATCAGTCATGCGGTGCGTGCGGCCGGAGGGCCGCCCTCGTGGGAATGTCTGGCAGCGATTTCTTCAGCGAAGTTAGACAGAACGATCGAATAAATCCGTCATTTTGCTGGTGTGGCACTGGCCAAGCCAGTGTTCCGGGCCGTTCATCAGACATCAGCTTGACTTGTCAAACGCCCAATCCAATACGTTAGATTCTGAGTTCCGTGCATCACTGGCACAGCAAGTGGCACACGAGATTAGTCAACTTATTCTCTCGCTCTGCCCTTAGTCTCTTCTTAGTGTCTTCTTAATGTCCCGCGGACGCTGACGCGGCAGCCGGCGCCGACTGAGGAGCAAGTGAATAAATCACCAGCGTTTCGGCCGCGTGATTCGCTGCCGGGTAATTGCGGCGTGCAACGGCGAAAGCCCGGTCTCGGGCGTTGTCGTCCGGCTTGTACCGGATATGCAGTTCGCGGTGCTGAGCTTCCTTCATACGATCTCCGAGTTGACCGTAGAGCAATTGCAGATTGTGATGCGCCGTCACATCCTCCGAGTCGATCTGCAGCGTGCGTTCAAATTGGGCCACCGCTTCACGAAGCAGAGCATTGCGGGCATCGCTGCGATTTGCGCCGACTTCCCGATTCGCGCGGTCGAAAAGGGTCAATCCCAGCAGGTTGATGACCTCGATGTCGAGACTGAAGTCGAAGCGACGATCGCGCATGTCCTGTGTCGTCGTTTCCAGAACTCCGCGCAAGTTCCGCTCGGCGTCTTCGAGATGTCCCTGTTCGCGTCCGACCATGCCGCTCAGCCAGGCCAGCGTCCAACTGGGAGGCGCGGGATCCTTCATGGCAGCAGCGCGTCGAATGGCCTCCACGGCCTCGGCCAACCGGCCCTCACGATGCAGCACCCGCGCCAGGTTCAAAGGACCATCGCAGCGTCCCGCTCTTTCGACTTCGGCGAAAGCGTCCGCCGCCTGACGCAATTCCGATTTGCCCTCAAGGAACAGTCCGATGCCGTAGTCGTTCCAGCGTTCCCATCCCGCAACGCTGTTCGGCGGATTGACGGGCTGCTGCGACGCTCCTTTCACGGGAAACACGACGGCGTCTTCGGCCAGCACGGTGATCGGCAGTTCGTTGCGATAAGGAACGCCGTCACGGTGGCCGCGCAGCGGCAGATCGCCCGGGCGGACGCTGCCCGCCATGAAGTCGGTGTATTCCTTGTCGAACTTGCGGTACTTCAGGGCGATCGATACGCGAATCGGTTCCGTGACGTCCGGCGGCACATCGAGCTCGTAATGAACCACGCGCGCCGCGCCGGGCGGAATCTGGTTGTTGTACAACGGCACGAAGATGTCCTGCGCATTGCGGCGGCTGATCCGATTCCCGTCCCGGTCCAGCATGAACACATTGACAAAATGCGACCAGCGGTCCACTTCACCGGTCGCGTCGATCGCTCCGCTCCGGCCAATTTCGCGGTCGCCGCTGGCGGCCCTGACCTCCAGCCAGACTTCGTTCGAGTCGACCGTGCCCTGCGTGAAAAGGTGACCCATCTTCAGCGTGCGGATCACCGTTTCCAGCAGGTACTTCCTGCCCGGCTCGAGAGCCGGAACTTCGGGACGCAGCGGCGCATGGAGCTTGCCGTCCACCGCCGCATCTTCCTTGATGCCGAACACGTCGACCCGCATCACGCCTCGCAGGTACTCCTGCTGCGCCTGCACGATCTTGGGCTCGTTGCGGAACCAGGCGATGGCCGTGTTGGCGCCGGGAAACAGATGATTATGGATGCTCGGACTCTCCGCGCCGGCGAACATCTTCGCGCCGAAATCCCGGGACGGCTGCAGCGGCATGTGGCACGCGCTGCAGTTCTCCTTCGCCTCTTTCGGATAATAGAAACTGCGCGCGCTGTGGCCCGACACTCCGCTCAGCAAGTAGGGATCGTAGTGATTCTGGCCGCGCAGAAACTCCTTGTAGTGCGTCACGGCCTTGGGCAGATGGACCTTGTGGCACGTCGAACAGAACTCGGCCGTCTTGTGAAACGGCTTCAGGAACGTCTGCTTGTGAAAAGACGGTTTCGCTCGCACCAGCGTGTGGTTGATGAACTGGAGCACGCCGTTCCTGCTGCTCGCAAACGGATAGTGCAGCGGCTCTTCGATGGTGTAGTCCGCGTTGCCGCGAGTGCTGTTGACGTTGGTGATCGCATGGCAGGCGGTGCAGGTGATGCCCGCCTGAGCCGTCGGGTCCCTCACGTCGTCGTAATGCGGGTCGTCGAACGCACCGCTGAAAAACGGAACCGGATCGTGGCATCCCGCGCACCATCGCGATGCCTTGGTCGACCCGTCGCGTTTCAGTGAAACGGTCCGCGTCTCACGCACCGCGGAAAGGTAAGCCGGGTTATTGAATGAGCTGAAGTGGTGAACGCTGTGGTACCAGCCGTCGTACGCATCCTTGTGGCACTTCAGACAGTAGTCATCCATCATCAATGTCGACGCGGGTATGAAGTGGCCGGTCGACGTGCGGGCCAGCGAGGGTTCAAAGTACCGCGTCCCTTCCTTGGGACCGACGGCGAACCAGCTTCGCGGGTCCTGCAACTGCAGGATCACCATTACCGCGACAACGACCCCCGCAACCGAGGCGAAGCTGATGCCGACGCTCCACTTGATGCGAGGACCGGCCAGACGATGCAGCCAGTAAAGCCAGCCGACGGCCAGGGGCAGAATCACGTGCAGCCAGTAAACCACTGCGCGGACCTGCGGCTGCTTCAAATCAAGGATGCCCTCAATGCGCACCAGCAATACGCCGGTCAGCAGCAGCAGCAAACCGGCGCCGAACAGCACAAAACCGATTCGCACCGCGTGGCGGTTCCTCCGCCTCCACGCGGCTTTCATGTGCACGATCCCAAATACCGCGAACGGCACGATCAGCAGGAACCCGACGGCCAGGTGGAACAGGAACATCGACAGGTAGAACTGGTCCTGGTACGCAAGCCCGTCCCCCCATCGGCGACTGATCCACTCCAGAAATGTGATGGTCCCGAGGTAGACGGAATTCGCGGCCGTCACGGCCACGAGAGCCAGCAACACGTAGAACAACACTCGCATGCGAGGTCCGACCGATCGCACGGCCTTGCGTCCGACAACCGATGACCGGATTTCAGCGGGGTCCGCCGGCATCACCGTTTCCTTCTGGAAATCGCTTCCGATGGGAACTGACTCTTGATGATGAGTACAACGAAAAGGGCAATGGAAAGGGGGCGCTCAGTCGAGGTTGACGGGGCGGCGTGCGACCGTCACGCGCAGTGTGAGCGTCTCGCCGCGCCGGATCACCACCGCCTCGGCGGTCGAACCGATTTCGGACTGAGCAACCGACAGGCTCAACGAGGCAGCGTCCCGGATGGCAATCCCGTTCCAGCGCACGACCACGTCGTCGGCCTGAAGCCCGGCCTGCTGGGCAGGAGACGGACTGGCGGCATCCGTGTAGACGGCCACGACGCGGGCCCCATTGGTCGAATTCAGTTTCAATTGCTGGACCATCGCTTCCGTCACATCGTCCAGCCCCACGCCAACCCACCCGCGGTCCACTCGCCCGTCGGACTTCAACCGGTCATAGACTCGCTTGGCAATAACGCTGGGAATGGCAAAGCTGATGCCCTGGTAGGACTCCCCCATGATGGCCGTATTGATGCCGACGACGCGTCCCTGGGCATCAACCAGCGGCCCTCCGCTGTTGCCCGGATTGACCGCCGCATCGGTCTGCAAGAGATCCTGGTACACGCGTCCCGCAACTCCGGCCCGATTCTTGGCGCTGAGGATTCCGCAGGTGATGCTGCGCTGCAAACCGAAGGGACTTCCAACGGCCCAGACCAGAGCGCCGACATCGAGTTTGTCGCTATCGCCCCATTCGGCGGCCAACAGGTTGTTCGCGGTCACTCGAAGCACTGCCAAGTCCGTGGCCGGATCGCGTCCCACGATTTCGGCCTGCAGCTTGCGCCCTTCGCTGAGCGAAACCTGAATCGCCTTGGCACCCTGTACCACGTGATAGTTCGTGAGAATGAAGCCTCCTGAATCGACGATCACGCCCGAGCCCTGCCCGCTCGTTTCCCATCGATACCGCCACGTCAATTCATCGCCGGGAGCCACCGGGGCATTGGCCGTGACACTGATGTGCACAACGCTCGGCCCCACCCGTTTCGATACCATCTGGTACTGCTTGGAGAGGGACTCCAGGCCCATGTTCGCCAGGCTCGTGGATGCAACCTCCATCTCCGCGCGCTGCCGCCCCCGCGAGATCGCATATTCAAACCGCTCGATCAGCGCCGGGCCGAATAGCCAGACGCAAACCAGTCCCGCCAGGAGCGTGATCAGCCGGGCAAATCCCAGCAATACCTGCAGCGTTGAAGCGGAACCTGCCGCCGCGGGCAAACCGGCCTCGGGCACGTCCGCAGCGCGCTCGCGGTCCGCAGCGACCGGCGGTGCAGCCGAAGTCAAGTCAGCGTCGGAGTTTCCGCGTAATTCATGCATGTCTTGAGCTTAGCGAGTCGTCCACTATCCAGCAACGCGATGAATTCACCCCCGTTTACCCCCGTTCACGCGCGTCTCCGCCTGTTTGCGCATGCCGTTCCAAGACTCACTGTCCCCTTGGGGCGAGCCGGCCCGGCAGGGCTGGTGAGGGGAAACAGCCCCGCCCCGGACGCTCTCGCGTCCGACCCTTCCGTTTCGAAATCCCAGTGTGCCGCATGGGAGGGTAACTGGGGTTCTTACAACACCTTCCAAGACTGCCGATCCCGCTCATCCCCGCAACATTACAACGTACGGCATGTTAATATGGTTCACCAAAAAATGGAGTGACTAGCCTTGGTTCACGTCTGCCTGCGACCGGATCGAGTCTATTTCCCGCCCGTGGAACGAGCAACGGACGACGGACTGCTGATGGTGGGCGGAGGTCTGACGCCGCAGTGGCTCCAGGCCGCCTACACGCAGGGCATCTTTCCGTGGCCGGTCGGAACCGACATTGGCACGGTGCTCGCCTGGTTTTCCCCCGATCCTCGAGCCATTCTCGAACTGGGCTCGCTGCACATTTCGCGGCGACTGGCCCGCCGCATTCGCACGGGGAAATACGACGTGACGTTGAACACTTGCTTTGCCGACGTGATCGCCGAATGCGCCGCGCCGCGCGAGGCCGCAAACGAAGAGCCTGACGAAGAGGACGAGGCGTGCGACGAGCAAGACGACGAACTCTCGGGCACGTGGATCACTCCGGAACTGGCCGAGGCGTACATCGAGCTTCACCGTCGCGGCGTGGCGCACAGCGTCGAGGTCTGGGACCGCGATGCGCTGGTAGGGGGACTCTACGGCGTCGCGTACGGCGGCTTCTTCTCCGGTGAGTCCATGTTCCATCGAGTCCGCGACGCGTCGAAAATCGCGTTGGCATTCCTCGTTTCACGACTGCGCGAGCGCGGCTTTTGCCTGTTCGATATCCAGCAATTCACGCCGCATATGGCCAGCCTCGGAGCGATCGAGATCTCGCGATCCGAGTACTTGAGGCGGCTGAAACGAGCCCTCGAGATTCAAGCGTCGCTGACGTGAGGCATGGACGAGATCCCTTGAACACTGATCCGCCCGGTTTTACAGACCGGCGCAGGATCGCCAGGTTTTTGCCATCAGCGCATGGCCTGCCAAGGTCGGGTGGACACCGTCACCGGCCCAGTATTCGGGTGGCGCCTGCTTGACGGCTTCGTCGAACATGGCCTGGAACGGAACCAACGTGGCCTTCTGCTCTTCGGCCAGTTTCCGCGCGATTTCCCGCCGCTGGTCGAATTCGGGGAACCACTTGTCGTTGATTGCCCCGCATCGCAGGATGAACGGTTCGCAGATAATCAGCCGCACGCCGGGGATGGCTTCAACCGTTTTCTTGAGCAACTCCCGATAACCTGTCTCGTAGTCCGCGACGGTCCCTTTGTAGTTGCCGTTGAGTTTGTGCCAGATATCGTTGACGCCGATCAGGATGCTCAGCACGTTGGGCTTCAAATCAACTGCATCGGCCTGCCATCGAGCGGCCAGATCGGGGACCTTGTTGCCGCTGATGCCGCGGTTGAAGACCTTCAGCTTCGAGCCCGCGTGATCGGCGAGCAGACCGGCGGCCAGGAGCATGGCGTAGCCGTGTCCCAATCCGCCCTGGTGATTCGCCGCGGTAGCGTTCTTGTCGCGTCCTGCGTCCGTGATCGAGTCTCCCTGAAACAGAACGACGGCATCCTGCGGCAGCGATCCCTGCGGCGCTGCAAGCGCCATGGATCCCTGGACGCCGACGGCTCCCAACAAAACGCCGCCCGCGACCGCACCGCCCATGAACTCGCGGCGCGAGCTTCGTGTCACTTGATTCTGCGTCACAATCGTCTCCTGTCTTCAGTTCTTCGTGATGACGGTAAACATGACATGCCAGCCGGCCCCTCCGCACAGCGCCTTGGCTCGCTGCTGCGGATCATCCACCGGGCCCATTTCTCCCGCACAATAGCATCCAAACAGTTCGGTTTGTTTGCCGAGCGAATCTTGAATTGCCTGCAATTCGTCTTCGTATTTCTTCAATTTGCTGCGCCGGCCCGCACAATTGAACGCAAACACCGCGACCGGTTCGCCTGATGCGGACTTGAGAACCTCCTTTGCGGCATCGCGAGCCGTGCTGATCACCAGATCGTTGACATTCGCCTGCCGCCCGGCAAGCGCCGCGCGAAAATCGCCCGAAAGCATGATCGCCACGGCGCTGTCGTCGTGCAACTCTCCGCGAAAATAAACAAACGTCTGGCCCGCATTCTTGTTGGCACAACCGCCCGTGATAGGAAAGCTGTTGCCGAGCACCAGCTGCAGTCCTTCCATCAGGAACTGGTTCTTGGGCGAGTGTGCATCGGCGAGCACCAGCAGCAGCCGGTCCCGATCCGTTCGCCCCAGCGAGTTAGCCAGGGAGGCCCCGGCCTTGTGCAGCCGTTCGGCGATCAGTTCCTTGTCCTTATCTACCGTCAGTTTCGCGGTGCCAAGTTCCCGGGCCAGTTGCGCATTGACGCTGATACCCTCTCCGCCCAGGCCCATCAGGCATACGGAGTCGAAGTCGGTGCAGCCTTTCTGGGTGAACGAACCGTAAGTGGCCGCGCCGAAGATGATCTCCTTGGGCAGTGAGGAAGACAGCGCCGCGAGCAACGCCGCTTTGTTGTCCCGGTCCTCAAAACATTCCGAGACGATCACAGCCTTCAACGGAGTCTGGCCCATCGCTTCGCGCAGCTTGGCCGCGGCTTCCTTGCCCGCCGCCGCTGGATCTTCGTTTCGCACGGCCACGGTCCGAATCACAAGATCCCCCGCGGCAATCGCACGCGACGTTATCCCGGCCGCGACAATGACGGCCGCGATTGAGGCGACTGCGAGCCGCGCGGACAAAGTGAATTCACTCGTAGACTTCATGGCATTGACTCCTGGCGAACACGGAGCGGAAAACGGCACAGTTTTGAGTTCAGAATTTCGACGAGCACATGCCCCAGGGCGTCTTGTTGTCGAAAGGATCCTGAGCCGGCCATTTTGCACCCGGCCAGCGGCTCCACGCGAGACGGTTCCGCCTGGAAGCCCCGAATCCGGCCCCCAGCCCCCAGTCACGCAGGCCCGTACCATCAGGATCGTGCACAAGCACCGAACAACAGAATTCCCGCCCTTCACCCGGAGAGATCGCTTCCCGCATCGCTCCCCAGTTCCACGAGCACTCGTAGTACGTGACTCCGGCATCGCGCCGCACGACGACCTGCGATTCTTCGCTGGACATCGGCTTAAGCGGACGATCGGTCTGCGTTTCGGAGAGTTTTGTTCCCGGCTCGGCCAGGCGGAAAAACTGCCCGGGTCCGTCCGCAGCGGCCGGCGCGACGAGAAACTCGAAACGAGTGGCCTCGCCTAATGCATCAACGCCGGTCTGCGTGTCGCCGGCCGCAATCGCAATCTGCACGGCATCACAGGGACGGCCATCGCCCGCCGGCCGAGACAACTGATCCTCTTCGACCGCAACAAGCATCGAGAATTGGCGACGATTCCAATACGTGCTGACGGTCGTCTTCTTGCCTGCCGTAACCCACGACACGGGAATCGAGTCGGCCCAATCCTCGAATTTTCCATCGATCACCGGTTTGAAGTAGGGCGCGCTGGCGACGGAGATGGTCTGGCGATGCACACACTCGCCCCGGGCATCGCGGGCCGTCACCACCATTGGATATGCATTCTCTCCGAGATTGACGCCGGTCTTGACGAGAAAGCGAACCTCACAGCTTCCGCCCGCGGCGATCGTCGCTGCTTGCCGGTCGGGGTCTACAACCCAGCCCGCCGGCGGAGCCAGTGAAATCTGGCCTTCGAAAGACTCCGTCGACTCGTTTCGAATCGCGACGACAACCGAGGGCCCGTGAGCCGGCGCGACGAGCAGGCTCTTTACCCAGAAAGAAAGCCGTTCCGCTGCGTGCCCCGCGACGGGCGGCGACACAGCAACGAATACAGCCAGCACAAACCACCAGCATGCTATCGAAAGACGGCTCACCTTTCTGCCTCCCAATTTCAGAACAACCCGGTGATCACGCCGTTCGAGTCGATATCGATCGCGCATGCGGCCGGTTCCTTGGGGAGGCCGGGCATGGTCATGATCTGACCGGTGTAGATCACGACAAAGCCGGCGCCGGCCGAGACTCTCGCATTGGTCACCGTGATTGTAAATCCCTGCGGGCACCCGGGAATCTTCGGGTTGTCGGTCAACGACATCGGCGTTTTCGCAATGCAGACCGGCAAGTTGCCATACCCCAGTGTCTCGATCTGCCGCACCTCGCGCTGTGCCTGCGCGGTCCATTCGACGCGCGCCGCGCCGTAGACTCTCTGGGCGATGGTCTGCACTTTGTCCTTGATGGGCATTTCGAGCGGATAAAGATAATCGGGCGGACGCGCCTCTCCGCTGGCTGCTGCGGCCACCGCTTGAGCCAGTTCAATTCCCCCGGCGCCGCCCGCTTCGCGAAAGTCGCTGATCACGGCTTCGATCTGGTGTTCGCGGCAGACGTTCTGAATGTGTTTCAGCGACTCCGGGTCGTCATCCGCAAACTTGTTGATCGACACGACGACGGGCATTCCGAATGCGCGCAGGTTGTCGACGTGCTTCCGCAGGTTGGCCAGTCCATGGCAATCGAACGCCGAGCGGGGCACGACGAGCACTGCGGCTGCCGGACGGAGATTGCCCGCGCGGCACTTGATGTGGATGAACTTCTCCGCGCCCAGATCGGCCCCGAACCCCGCCTCGGTGACGACGAAATCCGCCAGTTTCAGTGCCATGCGAGTGGCCGACAGGCTGCTGCATCCGTGGGCGATATTGGCGAAAGGCCCCCCGTGAACGAATGCGGCGGTTGCTTCGGTCGTCTGCACGAGGTTCGGGGCGAGCGCGTGCTTGAGCAGCGCCGCCATGGCGCCATGGACTCCCACATCCGATGCGGTGATGGGACGCCGGAGCGAATCGTACCCGACGATCACGCGTCCAAGCCGCTGCTTCAATTCGTCGAGACTGCTCGAAAGGCAGAGGATCGCCATGACCTCCGACGCGGCCGTGATCTCAAAGCGGGCTTCCCGCATCACGCCGTTCAAGCCGTCCTCCATCAGGCCCACGATCACGTGGCGCAGTGAGCGGTCGTTCATGTCGAGCACTCGCGGCCAGACGACGCGCCGCGGGTGGATTTCAGGAGATGCCAGGTGATGCAGATGGTTGTCCACCATCGCGGCACACAGATTGTGGGCCATCGTTACGGCGTGCAGGTCTCCGGTGAAATGGAGATTGATGTCTTCCATCGGAAGCACCTGCGAATAGCCGCCGCCGGCAGCACCGCCCTTCATTCCCATGCAGGGGCCCAGCGAAGGTTCGCGAATCGCGACGATCCCCCGGTATCCGCAGTGTGCAAAGGCCTGCGACAGTCCGATCGTCGTTGTTGTCTTTCCCGCGCCCTTGGGCGGCGGCGTCATGGCGGTGACCAGGACCAGCTTGCCGTCACTCCGCGGTCCGAGGCGGTCCATCACCGACAGCGGGATCTTGGCGATGTGGCGGCCGTAGGGGGCGAATTCCTCTTCCGCCAGGCCCAGTCCCGAGGCGATCTCGTGGATCGGGCGTAATTGAATGCTGTGTGCGATTTCGAGGTCGGATTTCACGTGCCATTCCTCTTACCGGGCAAGTGCGAAGATCGTGAGGAACTCGATCCCGTCCCTCGATTTCGCGGTTCAGAGAATCCCTTCAACAAACCACTGCAAGCCGCGCGAAACGCCGGAGCCGTTCCGCTCAAACCGTTCGCGGAATCCCGAAGCTGCCGAGCAACCCCAGCAGCTGGTCGCGCGACAAAACCCGCTTGTTGACGCAATCGAGCAGCACCTCCAGATTCAATTCGATGCGGATTCCCACCGGTTCGACTCTTTCGTCGTCGGCGATGATCGTCACGTCGTCGGCCGGGACCTTTTCCGCGCCGGCGAGATGCTCAAGCACCGCCGGCAGCGGAAATCCGCCCATGCGATCCGTAGCGAGCTCTCCGACAATCGAACGATCGTCATCGTCCACTTCCAGGCAGGTGCCGTACGCGTGGTCGATGTCCAGCAGCTTCTTCAGGTGCTCCGTGAGAAAACCGCATGCCGTCGAGGCGAGCACTACCTTGTATCCCATGACCTTCAAGGACTGAACCAGTTCCGTGCTCCCCGCCGTCGGCGTGACGCCGCTCAATACGCGGTTCATCACATCGAGCGGAACTCCGTCGAGGCGCGTTGCGAAATGATGCAGGCAGGCGGAGACCTCGCCCGCCGGGTAGGCTGCCGCGAGTTCGTCGCGCGAGATCCCGGTCTGCAGCATGATCTCCTGCATCGCTCCGTCAGGAATAAAGCTTGAAACAACCTGGAACAGCACGAGCCGCTTGCGTTTCAGAAATACGTGATCGTCCTGAAAACCGGTCCAGATGTTCAGCTGCGACATGTGGTCGCGCACTGTCCTTTTCAGGTTCTCCAGCGGGATGACCGCATGGCTGACGTCGGTCAGCAACTCCATCAGGAACACGCCTTCGCGTCCGACGGTGCGGGCGAACTCGATATTCGCGTTGTACTGGCCGAGCATCTTGGAACTGGCCGCAATGATCCCGGGCTGGTCGCGACCTACGCAGATGATCAGCAGATTCCTCTTTTCCGGACTGCGCGCCACCGGCGTGAAATGGTCGGCCGTGATCTGCAGTCCCGTATCGTCCCGGATCTCCTGCAGGATCTCGTCAAAAGCATCCAGCTCGAGGCTGCTCGCCGACAGGTCGACGACCATGTAGATCGTGAACAGTCCGTGCAGCACGTCCTGCCGCAGATCGACGATATTGCCGTTCGCCTGGGCGATCGGCGACGCGATGCGACTGACCAACCCGACGGCATCCGGGCCCATGCCGTGAACGATGTAAAGCCGTTGTTTCACCATGGTCTGGTTCCGCTCTTCATTTCCGGTACAGGAAGTGTTGACGCTCAATGCCGCAAGACCGGCCGATCAGGGTTTGCGTCCCGACCACTCGAGCATCTGGGTCTCCAAGTCTAACGGATAAGAAATCTGAACGTCTTTGATCCGGCCTTCCGCGTCGCACACAGGCGTGAGTTTCGGCATCACGAAGCCCGTGTACGCGGGACGGTCGAGCTTCGCGAAACGCGCGAGCACTTCGTCGCGCAGCGCCGGGTCGAATTCCGTGCCGTACTGCATCACGAGCTTGCTTGCGCCTTCGCGGTCCCCCTCGGATTTTACACGCTGCACTTCGGCAAGCAGTTTGCCGACACCCTCGTGCCACTGCCCGACGTCGGCAACGCAGTAGAACGCCTTGCCGTCGCGGCGTCGAACCTCAATCGCCCTGGTGTGCTCCATCAGCCAGCGCACGATCATCTGGCGGTTGCGCATGTGGTCTTCTTCGATCTGGTTCCCCGTGCGGACGCGGCGCAGCTGCGTCAGCGCATTGCGAGTGTACGCTTCGTAACAGGCACGCTCAATTTCCTCGCGGCTTTCCGCGGGAACGAGTCCCAACTCGACGAGTTTCGGATCGCCGATGAACCACAGCGCCACAAGGTCCGCCCGCGCTTCCTCCAGCGCCGAATAGAACTCGCGGATCACCGATTCCGGCTCGACCTTCAACGATTCCGCCAGCCGGCCGGAAGCATGCCCGATCACCTCGTGCATGTTCACTTCGAGGTCGAGCACCAGTTCGTTCCACTTGCTGTCCCGCTCGGCTTCGGCTGCATCGAAGCAGAATTCTTCCTGCGCCTTTCGGCTCTCCGATTTATTCCGTGACCCGATCACGTTGCTCAGCGATACCGATTTGCTGCCGTATTGTTCGCGAATGTCGTCGGGGTTGGGCAGGTTGATTCCGATCGGAGTGACCGGTCCCGAATCGCCGGTCTCCATCACGACCTGGATCGCCTTCGCCGAGATGCCCTTCACGACGGGTTTGCGGTACTTCGGATCGTACGGCATCCGGCTCTCGAACCATTGGGCTTCATCGGCGATCTTGCGGATCATCTCCATCTTGGCAGGATCGTTGAAGTAGACCACGGCCTCGAACGCCCCCTTCTGTCCGCGGGCATCGACGTAGACTTCGACGAATCCGTTGATCGTGTCCACCGGCGAATCGTTGTCGGCAACCCAGGCAACGTGGTAAGCGCGCAGGTCGGCCGTGCTTCCCGTTCGGTAATATTGAATCAACGCACCGAGTGCGCGGGCCATCTTGGGTGTGGAATACGGAATGGCTGCTTCGAGATGCTTGATGATCCCGCGTATCTGCGGGGCATACATGCCGGGAGGCACAACGTTGTCGAAGCCGGCCCGCCAGACGAGTTCCTTGAGTGTGCCGTCCGACTGTTTCACCAGCTTCGAGTTCAGCGGATGCCGCTCGCGGAACCCTTCCAGATCGGCGAGTTTCACTCCTTCGTAGAAATTGTTCGCGCTGGCCTGGAGGATATCCCTGCCGTCCTTCGGCGCTTTGCTCGTGGTCTGAGCGTCCACGGACGGGTCGAAGAGGAGCGGCTGCATGCGTTTCAGCAGACCAGCCGTATCCTCGCCTTCGCGCTTTGCGAACTTCGCGCCCGCCGCCTCGGCGGCCAATACGGCGCGGGAGAAGTTCTCGGGGCTGCACGAAAGCACGAACTTCTGGCAAGTGAGATTGTGGTGCGGCCCGTTATTAATCCAGAAGAGCTTTGCGTAACGGCGGACCTCGGCGAGCGTCTTTTCGTCCACACCCTGGCTGTGCACGAGCAAGTTCTCGACGAGATCGCGGATTTCGAGCGCGTGCCGGTATTTCTGGTCAATGAAAATGTCGCGACCCGCAATGGCGGCCTGCGAAAGGTGATAGATCAGAATCTTCTCGGGAACGGGAAGCTGCTCGAAGCCGTCCACGTAAAGCTGAACGACGGCCGCGTCGTCCACCCGCTCGAGAAGGTACTTGCGTCCTTCCTCCGCCGTGCCGGACGAAATCAGAGACAAGCCAAACAAGACCGCGATCGCTGCAACTCGAGCGAAGCGGACGTATGAGCCAATTGGCGCTCGCATGCAGTCAGCTCCAGGGCAATAGGACTGGCAGTCGGACCGGCCGTCAAGTTACCAAGGTGAAAGCTCCCGATTAAGGGGACATTCGTCGCGTGCCGGAGTTTTCGGCGACGGCAGCCTCCTCGCTCGCGGCGGGGCCGCGCACCTGCCCGCCCGTTCCCTGTCCGGCCTCCTGCTCGATGAACCCTCTTGTTTGCGCGCCCCCCTTGTTTGCGGCCCGGCGTTGCCTGCGATATAGTCCACGGCTGCGAGGCGGGAGCGGCGCACGAGTGCTCCCGACGTATCGGATTGCTTGCACGCGACAGTATGACACGAGGAACCAGTACACCAAGGAGCCATGTAATGAGTTGGAAAAGTGCATTGTCCGCAATGGGATTGTGGGTCGTCATGTCGGTTGCCGCCCTGGCCGCCCCGCCCCACAAGGCGTTGATCGTGACGGGCCAGAACGGCCACGACTGGAAAAGCACCACGCCGGTGCTCAAAAAGCTGCTGGAAGACACGGGCCTCTTTACGGTCGACGTCGCCACGTCGCCGGAGAAGGGCAAAGACATGAGCGGCTTCAAGCCCAAGTTCTCGGACTACGAACTTGTGGTGAGTAACTACCAGGGTGATGCATGGCCCGAGGAAACCAAGAAGGCGTTCGTCGAGTATGTGAAGAACGGCGGCGGCGTGCTCATCTATCACTTCGCCCTGGCGGCCTTCCCCGAATGGAAAGAATACAACGAGATCATCGGCCTCGGGGGCTGGGGAAATCGCAAGGAAGACGCAGGCCCGATGCTGCGTCTGCGCGACGGCAAGTTCGTCCCGGACACGAGCGACAAGCGGGCGGGCGGCGGACACGGCCCATCCCAGGAATTCCAGATCGTCGTCCGCGATCCCGAACACCCGATCACGAAGGGCCTGCCCGAGAAGTTCATGCACGTCTCGGATGAACTGTACGGCTGGCTGCGAGGCCCCGCCAAGAACCTGACCGTGCTCGCTTCCGCCTTCGCCCCGAAGGAAAAGGGCGGGTCGGGCGAAGACGAACCCCTGCTGTTTACGATCACCTACGGCAAGGGACGCATCTTCCAGAACGCGCTGGGACACACGCCCAAGGAGTTGGCGAGCGTCGCGTTCATCGTGACTTACCAGCGTGGCGCCGAATGGGCAGCCACGGGCAAGGTCACCCAGAAAGTCCCCGCGGACTTCCCGACCGCCGACAAAGCATCCACGCGCTGAGAGAAAGTCGAGCCGCCGAACCGTCAAACCGGCCCGAAGACTGGAGGTTCATGCTCCCGTCTTCGGGCTTTCTTTTTCAACTTGTTACGGTTGGCCCATGCCCAGATTCTTCACCAGGAACGCCTGTTGGTCGGCCGCTTCTTCGATCAGTTTCGCAGTGGGCTTGCCCGCGCCATGTCCCGCGCGAGTTTCGATACGGATCAGCACCGGCGCGTCGCCTGCCTGAACGGCCTGCAATCGCGCCGCGAATTTGAAACTGTGAGCCGGGACCACACGGTCGTCTGTGTCGGCTGTCGTGATCAAGGTCGCCGGGTACTTCACGTCCGGCTTGAGGTTATGGTAGGGCGAGTAGGCGAAGATCGCTCGGAATTCATCGGGCTGATCGGCGCTGCCGTAGTCGTCCACCCAGAACCGCCCGGCTGTAAACTTGTGAAACCGGAGCATATCCATCACGCCGACCGCCGGCAGGCACGCGCCGAAAAGGTCGGGGCGTTGAGTCATGCAGGCACCGACCAGCAACCCGCCGTTGCTGCCGCCCTGGATGGCCAGTTTCTCCGTGCGGGTGTAACGGTTCTTGATCAGCCACTCGGCGGCTGCGATGAAGTCGTCGAACACGTTCTGCTTCTTGAGCTTCGTGCCGGCCTGATGCCAGTCCTCGCCGTACTCCCCTCCCCCGCGAAGATTTGCGACGGCGAACACGCCGCCCATCTCCATCCAATTCAAGCGACTGACCGAGAACTGCGGAGTCATGGGGATGTTGAAGCCGCCATAGCCGTAGAGCAAGGTTGGATTCGCACCGTTTAGTTCAAGGCCTTTTCGGTGAGTGATAAACATCGGAATCCGGGTGCCGTCGCGGCTCGTGCAGAAGACCTGCCGCGTCTCATAATCGTCCGACTTGAACTTGACCTCCGAGCGGCGAAAGACCTCGCTGCGATGCGTGGTGAAGTCATATCGATACAAGGTCGTCGGAGCCACAAAGCTCGAGAACGAATAGAACGTCTCCTTGTCGCTCGGGCGGCCGCCGAACCCCGCGGCCGTCCCGATCCCCGGCAGGTCGACTTCGCGTTCGAACTGGCCGTCGAGCGAGAACAGCTTGACCACGGATCGCGCATCCTTGAGGTACTCGGCAACGAACATCCCGCCAACCAGACTGACGGCGACAAGCGAGTCGTCGGATTGCGGTATGATCTCGCGCCATTCGGACTGCTGCGGCTTTCGCGTGTCGATCGCGATCAAGCGTTTCCGCGGAGCATTCCAATCCGTCTTGAAGAAGAAGACCGGCCCTTCGTTGCCGACAATCGTGAACTCGTGATCGAAATTGTCGATCAGTTCAATCGGTTCGGCCCCCGCCGCATTCAAATCCCTGAAGAAAATGCGGTACTTGTCATCCGTTCCCTTGGAAACGGTGATGATCAGGTATCGGCCGTCATCGGTGACGGACGGCTGAAAACACCACTCGGGATGATCGGGGCGTTGATAAACAAGCTGGTCGTCGGCCTGCTTCGTTCCGACGCGGTGGTAGTACATCTTGTGATTCAGGTTGAGTGATTGGAATTTGCTTTCTCCACGCGGTTCGTCGTACCGACTGTAGAAGAATCCTTCACCATCGATTCTCCAGGAAGGTGTCGAGAACTTGACCCAGCGCAGTTCATCCTCGAGCAACTTGCCTGACGCGATATCCAGGATACGCCACGTTGCCCAGTCGCTTCCCGAATCCTGGACGGCGTACGCGACGAATCGTCCATCCTCGCTGAAGGCGGTGCCTCCCAGCGCCACCGTGCCGTCGGCCGACCATTTGTTGGGATCGATCAATACGCGGGGTTCGGCGTTCGGCGTGTCTATCACGTAAAGTACGCTCTGATTCTGCAACCCCGAATTGCGGACGTAGTAGTGGCGTCCTCCGACTTCAAATGCCGACGTGAATTTCTCGAAGTCCCATAACTCGGTGAGTCGCTTCTGAATGCCTGTGCGCTGCGGTATGGCGCGCAGGTACTTGAAGGTCACCTCGTTCTCCTGCTCGATCCACTTCACCACCTCGGCCGTGGCAAGAACATCTTCGGGCGAGGGATTGGGCAAGGGACGGATGTCGCGCTCCAACCAACGGTAGGGGTCGGCGACCTTTGTGCCGTGGTAGTCGTCGAACTGATCAAATTGTCTTGTTTTCGGATATGCGAGGCGTTCGTCGGCAAGCGTCATCGTGGCCATCCATACCAGCAGCGTCGTGGCAAGCAATATTCTCATTGCGTCAGACCTTCGGTGGAGATAAGGAAGATACGGCGGCAGGGCCGGACGGATAGAATAGTCCACGAATTTCGGTTGTGCGAGCCACGTCGGTCCCGCCCTGGTACCACGGTTCGTGCGACTTGCTCGCGCCGCACGCGTCCCGCGCGATCGGGCGTCAAATCACAAGCCCGTTGACGCTGCGACGGCGCGGGAGTAAAAGCGAGCGTCACGCCATCTCGTTGAACTGCCCGCTGGAGCACTGAAGCCATGAACGGCCGCGAACGAATTCTCGCCTGTGTCGAAGGGCGTCCCACCGATTGCCTGCCCTGCATGCCGATCACCATGATGTTTGCCGGCGACCTGATCGGGCAGCCGTATGCGAAATATGCCAGCGACTACCGTGTGCTGGTTGAAGGACAGTTGCGCACGGCCGAGCAGTTCGATTTCGACTACGTGTCGAGCATTTCGGATCCGGCGCGGGAAGCGGCCGACTGCGGAGCCACGATTGAATATTTCGACAACCAGCCTCCTGCGATCGTGGAAAGCCAGGCGTTGCTGGCCGACAAGACGCGGCTGGCCAGCCTGCAGATTCCCGACCCGCTCTCCGGCGGCCGCATGCTCGACCGGGTGCGGGCCGCGGAGCTGTTCAAGCAGAAGGTCGGCGGCGACAAGCTGATCGAGGGGTGGGTCGAAGGCCCGATCGCCGAGGCGGCCGACCTGCGCGGCATCAACACGCTGATGGTCGACTTTATGGACGACGAGGCGTTTGTCCGAGACCTGTTCGAGTTCACCCTGCAGATGGGGCTGCGATTTGCCCGCGCTCAGATCCAAGCCGGTGCCGATATCATCGGCGTCGGAGATGCGGCCGCGTCCCTGATCAGCAAGCGGGTCTACGAAGAGTTCGTCTGGCCGTACGAGAAGAAACTGGTCAGCGGCATTCAGGAGATGGGCGGAAAAGTGCGTCTGCACATCTGCGGCAAAACGATCCACATTCTGGCCGGAATGGGGCGACTCGGAGCCGATATCGTGGATATCGATTTTCTTGCGCCGCTTGAAGCGGCCCGCCAGGCCATGGGCCCCAATCAGGTTCTGGCCGGAAATCTTGATCCGGTCCGAACCGTTCGCAACGGAACGCCCGAATCGATCCGCGCCGCGCTTGCCGACTGCCATCAGCAGTCGAAACCGCGATACATCGTGGCGGGCGGATGCGAGATTCCCCGCGACACACCGCACGAAAACGTGCGAGCCATGGTGGAATTCGCACGGTCCGTGCGGGAGTGAGGCAAACGTAATGTCGACTTTCGCTCCGCGAAAGTCTCAAATAGAAACAGCGTCCTTTCGCGGAGCGAAAGGCGACCATGATTCAGCGCAGCGCGAAGGTGCCGCGCATACAGATACGCTTTGCAGCACTAACCAAAACGGCGCCGGACATCGGAAGTCTACGGCGCGGCTTGTCGAGTTCGCAAACACACCGCTAGCGCTGGTATTTCGCGGGGTGCGAATGGTGGACGTCGGGACTGCCGGAGGAAAACTATCGTTCTTCCAGGTTCAGTTCCGCGATGATCTGCTCACTGCCGGGGGTAAGCTGGCGAATCTTGGCGGCGATGGCGGCCTTTTCTGAAACGCTCGCAGTGCGGACTTTTCGTTTCAGGACGGCCATCTTCTTCTTACGGCTTCGGCGGCGGCGCAATTCACGGTGGCGTTCAATACCCACAAACAGACTCCTCTAGCCTAGTCAGTCCGGCACTTTTTCGCTTAATCGATGCCCGAGCAGGTCCCGAAACACGTCGAGCAATGCATCCCAAGGAAGTGGTACTTCCACCCAGACGCGTCCGCGCGATCCGTGCGAACTCCTGTTCGACGGGCACTAAGTTGAACGTTTCTAACACGTGCAGAAAAAATCGTCAACGCCGCGATGGGGCCCGAGTCGCAGACCGCTGACCGTTGATCGGCGAGGCAAGGCTGACGAATGCAGCGAAATCGTGGTGGTCGACTGGCCGAATCGAGCCACCCTCTGGAAGGGCTCGGATGACGTTGTTTTGTGCGAGGAGACAGACGCAATCGAGTTTCAACCCGCCCGAGCAACCGTCCGGTATGTCCGGCGAGTCACCTCATTCGCTGCAAACGGCAGCGACGAGGAAAGGATCAAGCCGATTGTCGGTCGAGGACGAAACAGATATTCGCCGATGGGTTCGGTGGGGAGCGGCATAAAGTCCGAGAGTTCCATCTGCCCCCCTCGACGCACGGTCGGGTTTGCGTACAATGCATGAGCCGATCGGAAAACCGTCGGCAAACACATATCGCGGGGTGGAGCAGTCCGGTAGCTCGCGAGGCTCAT